>JAVJPA010000333.1:0-3054 GCA_040216495.1 Amphiplicatus sp.
GACGCCGCCGCCCGCGGCGAAGGGCGGGTCGTTGTCAAAGGCGTTGGTGACAGAAAGGGACGCCTCAAACCCTTCGAGCGCATTCGAAAGAGAAACGAGCCGGTATTGGAGCGTCAGATCGAGCGTCGTCCATGACGACACCTCGGCCGCCGGCATCGCAACATTGTCTTTTGATCCTGCGACGTGATTGACGATCGCGGTCGCCGTGAAGCTGTCGTCGATCTCCCAGCTGGCGCCGCCCCGTCCGCGAAACTCCGCGGGCTGAAAGATAAATCCGGACTGCCGCGAAACCGGCAGCGTCGGAATGGTCTGCATATCGATCTTCAACCAGCTGAAATCGCCGAAGAACGCGACTGCGCCGGGCGCAAAACGAAACGAAACATCCGTTCCGCGCACGTGCTGCGAACTGGCGTTCACGAAGCCCGAGTTGACGATTGCGAGCACCGCATCAGGGTCATAGGGAAGTCCCGAGATGTTGAAGAACTGATCGGCGCCATCGATAATCGCGGATTGTTCCGGAGCTGACGGGTTGCGGTCGACGAAGGGTTCATGCGCCGGATCGGACAGCGCCGATCCGAGATTGACAATCGGGCTGACGATCCGGTCCCGAAAGTCGATGTTGAAATAGGTGACCGACAAGTCGAACCCCGGAACGAATTGCGGCGTCCAGTCGAAGCCGGCGGTCCATGAGGTCGCACGTTCCGGCTCAAGATCGGGATTGCCGCTGAAGTTGAGGATTGCGAGGCCCGGCGCCGCTGAGCCTAGATTCGGCGCGTTCCATAACGTCACAACATTGTCTGCGAGCAAGTGGTCGAAACGCGGCGCCCGAAACGACTTGCCCCAAGTGCCCCGGAAAACGAGATCGGAAATGGGCGCATAGCGGACGCCCGCCTTCGGCGTCGTCGCCACGCCGAACCCGCTATGATCCTCGACGCGGACGGCGAGATTGAGTTCGAGCCGGGCAAGCCCTAGCCGGTCGTCGGACGGGGACACGAGCGGCACCGACGCCTCGCCGAAGAAGTACGCGATATTCCGCGTTCCATTGCGCAAGGTTCCGCCGAGATCGGCGTCAAGCGCCTCCTCCCGATAGCCGCCGCCGACCGCCGCGCGAAGATCGCCAGAGGGAAGGCGAACGACTTTCCCTTCCGCCGTTGCGCCGATGGTCCAGGCGGCGTTCGTCGAATCAGCGTCGAAATCGCCGCCGAAATTGTCGGTGGTCGCGATGTCGCGCGTGCTATGCGCCGCCGACCCTTCGATCTGCGCGGTCCAGCCCGCGGGCAGCTCAACCGTCGCGCGCGGCGCGATGAGAAAGGATTCCGTGTCGACGGTTTTCGAGTCTGCGAATCCGCCGGCGCCGTATTCGGTGGTGCGACTTGCGCGGCGGTTTGTGTAAAGGCCTATTATGTCGAGCGCAGCGAAGCTCGAGAGTTCCTGATTGCCGGACATGAAGCCCGACCATTGGCGGTTCGCCGGCAATAGGGAATTCAAGGGGCCGGCTGTATCGGAAAAATCCCGTTCGCCCGCAAAGATCGGATTCTGCTTCAGATAATCGGCGCCGACGAGAAACGAGCCGCCTTCCCAGCGCTCGCCCGCGGCCGCGCCGTAGGTCTGCTCGAAGCCGCCGCCTTGCGTTGCGCCGCCGGCGCGGGCGCGAAGCTCCGCGCCGTCAAAATCGTCGGCGACGATGAAATTGACGACGCCCGCGACCGCGTCGGCGCCATAGAGCGCCGACGAACCGTCGAGCAGAACGTCGACGCGATCGAGCGCTGCAAGCGGGATCGCCGAGACGTCTGTAGTCTCGCCGCCGCCGATCGGCGCCAGCCGGCGCCCGTTGACGAGAATGAGCGTGGCGTCCGGACCCATGCCGCGCAGATTGACGGTTGAATCGCCGCCAAGCCCGGAATTCGTATTGACCGTTGTCGGCTGTACTGTCGGATTGATGCCGCCCCTGAATGTCTGCGGGAGCGTGCGTAGCAACTCTCCTGTCTGCGATTGTCCGGACCGTTCGATCTCCTGACGCGTTATGGTCTGGATTGGCGCAGCGGGCGACGCACCGCGAATGCGCGTGCCAGTGACGACGATCTGATCGCGATCGACTGATGAAGGTTCGCTGTCGGGACGCCGACCGCTTTGTTCCGGATCATCGGGCTCGCGGCCGATCTCGGCCCTTTGAGAATCGCGCATGCCAGCGGCGTTATTCACGTCGGCAGGGACTGTCATGGACGCCGTTTGTAGCCGCGGCGAGACGATCAATGTCTGTTCGTCCCGGATTTTATAGGTAAGCCCGCTGGCGGCGAGCAGGCGTTCCAACGCTTCGAAACTGGTGAAAGCGCCGATCAATTCGCGGCTACGAATGCCGGCCGTCAAATCGTCCTCAATCAGAACGACGAAATTCGATTGTTCGGACCATGCGATGAGCGCGTCCGTCAAAGGCTGCGCCGGAATGTTCCATTCGAGCGCGACGCTGTCGTCAGCTCTTTCAAATCCCACATCGCTGCTGGCGGCTTCAGCAGCGCAAATCAGCGCCATCGCCGATACGGATGCGGCAATTGCATTCCGCATATTCTTTTTCATTCGTTACCCCTCCCGATATTCGACTTGTCGCGCGCGAGCCGTACCGCCCGGGCGCGACAAGTCGTTTCCAGCCCCGCTGTCGTTCGCTGCGACGAAAACGTGACAGGATTCAGGAAAGGTTTTTTGGAGGAGCGGCACCCGCCGACCGAAACCGGATGATCGGACCGGCGATCACGGCGCGCCTTCGGCGGCGGTCCTTAAGACAATACGGTCCCGCCGCGACCGGTCGACTTCCAGCGGGAGAATATCGGGGAGGCCGTCGATGGTGGCATCGATCTGATCCGTGCGAAGCGACGCCACGAGCGGTAATTCAAGGAGGTTCTCGTCGGCGACGATCGGAATGCGCGAATACCGGTTCGCGTCGGCGATGAATTCGCGCAAGGGCGCGCCCTTATAAGCAAGGCGGCCAACACGCCATGAACCGATTGTCGCGGGCGGCGCCTCGACGACATCAGTGAGGCCTTCACCGCTTACCGGCGC
>JAVJPA010000334.1:0-19482 GCA_040216495.1 Amphiplicatus sp.
GGCAAGCGCTTTTCATCGAGCAGATACGGCCGCAGCGCGGCGGCCGCCTCGTCGACGTTCGCCGCGTCGCGCGCTTCCGGCGGCAAGTCGAGGCGCAGGAACTGATGGCGGGGTTCGGGAAACTCAGGCGCGCCTGCGCGCAGGTGCGGCGCGGCGGCGGCACGCGCCGCGTCGAGGCCCGCTTCGTGAAACGCTTGGATGCGCCCGCGTGTCAGCGGCGCCGGCGCGAAGGGCGCGGGGATAGACTTGTTTTCAAGCGCGCCCGGTTGCGCCGCGAGACTGAGATAAGCGTCCCAGGCCGAGAGGGTTGTTCGCTTGCGGCGCCATTCGATTTCGATGTCGATCGCATCGCCGTAAAGCCCCGTCCGGTCATAGACGACAAAGCTGCGGGCCGGCTTCGAATTCTCCGCAAACCCGACCACCGCGCCGACGAACACGACGCCGAGCGGAAACAGGATAAGAAACAGAAGGAACCCGCGCGACAGAATATACTGCCGGTATTCGCGCCATGCGATGAGGAGGGTCGCCCTCATGCGGCTTCTTCCGCCGCCGCGTCGCCGCGCTCATGGCCGGCGGCGTCGCCGGCGAGGGCGACGAAAATATCATGCAGGCTAGCGCCCGCATGCTCGAACCGCGACAGCCTGATGCCGGCTTCGAATGCGGCTTTCAGCACGAGCTGGGGATCGGCGCCCGAGGCCAGGAAAATCTCATAGTCCTGCTCGCCCGTCTCGGCGGACTCGCCGAGCGGCACGATCTTTCTGACGCCGGGCGCGGCGCGCAGCCCTTCCACAGAATCCGGCGTGCGAAGCACAAGCCGGTGCGGGAACGCGGCGCGCGCTTCGACAATGTCGCCTTCAAACCGTTTCCTGCCCTTGGCGAGAATGAGAAAACGATCGCACAGCCTCTCGGCGTGCTGCATCACATGCGTAGAGAAGATGATCGTGCGCCCTTCCTTCTTCAAGTTGCGGATCAAGTCTTCCAGCGTCGCCTGGTTGATCGGGTCCAGACCGGAGAAAGGCTCGTCGAGGATCAGAAACTCCGGATCGTGTGCGATGGTCGACAGCAACTGCACCTTCTGCGCCATGCCTTTCGACAGCGCTTCGTTCTTGGCGCGCGCGAAGTCCTTGAGTCCGAAGCGCTCGAGCAAGTCGAAGGCGCGCCGCTTCGCTTCGCCGGACGAGACGCCCCGCAGCTTGGCGAAATAAGCGATGGTCTCGGCGACGCGCATCTTGCGATAGAGTCCGCGCTCTTCGGGCAGGTAGCCGATGCGGTGGCGCACCGGGATCGCGGAGGGCGAGCCGAGAATGGAAATGCGCCCGGACGTCGGCTGAATGATGTCGAGGATCATCCGGAGCGTCGTCGTCTTGCCCGCGCCGTTGGGGCCGAGAAAGCCGAAAATCTCGCCGCGCGCGACCTCGAAAGAGAGGCCGTCAACGGCGGCGAAGCCGCCGAACTTCTTCACGACATTTTCGAGGGAGAGTACGGCTTCGGTCATCAATCGCTTCAGGATACGGAAGAGCGGCGCAAAGCCTAGAGGACGGGTCTAAAGAAAATCTTCAGCGCTTGAATTCAAGCCGCATCAGCGGCCGGTCGTCGCGCCGGCGGGCGATCTCGGCGAATATAGGGGCAGTTCCGCAATAAAGCGACACAGGAGGCCAGCGCCGCAACGGAGCCTCAGTAGCCCTCACGATCACCATTCGCCGGTGTTCTGCATCGACTTCCACGGTTCGGCCGGCGCCAGCGCCGCGCCTTCCTGCAAAAGCTCGATGGAAATGCCGTCCGGTGACCGAACGAACGCCATCCGCCCGTCGCGCGGCGGCCGGTTGATCGCCACGCCGCCTTTTCGCAGACGTTCGCAGGCCGCGTAGATGTCGTCGACCCGATAGGCGAGATGGCCGAAATTGCGCCCGCCTCTGTATTCTTCCTTGTCCCAGTTATAGGTGAGCTCGACCATCGGCGCCTTGTCTTCCGCTGCACGCCCGGCGTCGCCGGGGGCGGCGAGAAAAACCAGCGTGAACCGGCCCTGCTCATAATCGTTGCGGCTGACCTCGATGAGGCCGAGCTTGTCGCAGTAGAAATCGAGCGAAGCGTCGAGATCGCTCACCCGCACCATGGTGTGGAGATAGCGCATGATCATCCTCCGTAGCCTGACCGCTCACCGTGAGCGGATGATTTCATCGCGGATATAACCGGGCCGGCGCGCATGATAGCGCCGCATGAAAAACGTGACGATCAGTATCCAGACGATAACGACGCCGAAGAAATAATAAAACCCTGAGTACCCTTCAGCGATATAAAGCTGGCACTCGGCGCCGCACTGCCAGGATTGCATCACCTGAACTTCGCCAAGATTTACGCGGCGGACAATCTCCGCAGGCTGCGGCGCGAAGCCGAGTTTTTCGCCCGCCCACAGGCCGGCGGCGAGCAGCGCGAAGGTCACGGGAAGCGACGCCAGGAAGGTTCCGGCGCAGGCGAGCGCGTAGCCGGGAAAACGCGGAAAATGCACGCGGCGGTAAACGGCGAGAAACTTCTCTTTGCTCATGCCGTTCAGCAGCTCCGGGTCGCGCGCGCTGAGGCGCTCCCATTCTAGCTCAGCCCCGACTGCGATGTCGGCGTCGACGCGCTTCGCCCAGAAACGATAGGCGAGCCACGAAAGCCCGAGGACTGCGAGAACGCCGCCATAGAACCAGAGCATTCGGCCTATCCTTGAGCGCTTCGCGCGCGCGCGATTGCGGTGAGAGCGCGTCCGCGAACTCCCCGCGCTCGGGCGGCGACAGGAACGAGCCGAGCACCAGCGTTCTTCCCTTCGACATGACGCGCACCTGGCTTTCATGCTCCGTCGGCCGGTCGATCGAAACGCGCGTCCAGTAGGGATGCAGGCGCCAGCGGGTCTCATGACCGGACGGCAGCACGCGCGAAATCCACAGGCTCTCCGGCGCGACCCGGACGCGCTCATGAAGCCGGCCCTGCCGGTAGCTCAGCTTGAAGGCGAGCCAGACGAGGAAAATATCGAGCCCGCAAAAGCCGAGCACAGGCCAGGCGCCGAGCGCATAAAAGAACAGGCCGAACGTCAGATTGACGCCGATCACGACCGTCATCACGGCGATGAACCCGGCGTTCGGCAGCGAACGATTTGGAAACAGCACCGCGTCGAACAGGGCGCCCGCACCCGGGACAGGGGGCAGGTCGCTCGCCCGGCCTTTTTCGACGGGAGCCATGTCTTCGATGATCGCGGGTCGGGCCATGGCGGAACCATAGTCCGACGAGAGGGCGCGCGCCAATTGCGACCGATAGCCCGCGCGCTTTTGTGAGCCGGTTTACGCGCCGCGCCGGCCGCTGCTATGCCGGCCCGATGGCGAAAACCCTTTCAGCCAACGCCGCCCGTGAATTCTACGCAAGGCTCGCCGCCGGGCGGCCCGAACCTGAAACCGAGCTTTTTTACACCAGCCCCTACACGCTCCTCGTCGCCGTCGCCCTGTCGGCGCAGGCGACCGACGTCGGAGTGAACAAGGCGACGGCCCGGCTTTTTCCCGTCGCCGACACGCCGCAGAAAATGCTGGCGCTCGGCGAGGAAAAACTCGGGGAATACATCAGGACCATCGGGCTCTGGCGCGGCAAGGCGAAGAACGTCATCGCCCTTTCGCGCCTCCTCATCGAAGAGCATGACGGCGAGGTCCCCCAGGACCGCGACGCGCTCGAAAAACTCCCAGGCGTCGGGCGCAAGACGGCGAACGTCGTCATGAATGTCGCCTTCGGCGCGCCGACCATCGCCGTCGACACGCACATCTTCCGCGTCGCCAACCGCACGGGCCTTGCCCCTGGCAAGACGCCCCTCGCGGTCGAACGCGGCCTCGAAAAGATCACGCCGGAAGAATATTTGCCCCATGCGCATCACTGGCTGATCCTGCACGGACGCTATGTCTGCAAGGCGCGGACGCCAGAGTGCCCGTCCTGCTCGGTCGCCGATCTATGCCTTTACAAAGAGAAGACTCCGGCGGAAAAACCGCCAAAGAAAAAGGCCGCAAAGAAGCCGGCGCGCCGCCTTGCTTCCGCGCCGAAGCTCAAGCCGGCGAAACGGCCCCGACCCGGTAGGAAAGGAACAGCCGCCTGATGACCGAGCCGCGCGACCGCCTCATCATCGCCCTCGATCTTCCGTCGCCGGAGGACGCGGCGCGCGCTGTGGCGCGGATCGGCGACGCCGGACGCTTCTACAAAATCGGTTATCAGCTCATGCCCATCGGCGGGCTCGATCTCGCGCGACGGCTGACGGACGACGGAAAAAAGGTCTTTCTCGACTTCAAGTTTCACGATATCGGCGCGACGGTGGCGCGCGGCGTCGCCTCCGTCGTAAAGCTCGGCGGCGACTTTCTCACCGTGCACGCCGAACCTGACGTGATCGCCGGCGCGGTCGAAGGGCGCGGCGGCGACAAGCGCCTTAAAATTCTCGCGGTTACGGTTCTGACCAGCCTCGACCAGAAAGCGATCGAGCGCGCCGGAATGTCGATGAAGATCGAGGATCTCGTTCTGAAACGCGCCGAATTCGCGGCGGAAGGCGGCGCCGACGGCGTCATCGCCTCGGCGCGGGAGGCGCAGGCGATCAAGGCGCGGTTCGGCGATGCGCTGCTGGTCGTGACGCCCGGCGTCCGCCCGGAAGGCGCGAGCCTTGATGATCAGGCGCGGGTGCTCACCCCCGCCGAAGCAGTCAATGCCGGCGCAGATTATCTCGTCGTCGGCCGGCCCATCGTCAACGCCGCCGACCCGCAACAGGCGGCGCGCGCTATCGCCGATGAAATCGCCGCTGCTCTTGCTTGCTAGGATGCGCCCGGAGCGACAACGACAATAGCCTTGCACGGAACCCGTCCGTGACGGCGGTAACAGTGCGGCGCGCTTGAATCAAAATACATCGCGTCGCCGTCGCCGAGCACCGTTTCCTCATCATCAATTGTGACTGAGAGCTTACCTTTAAGGACATAAATAAGCTCCGCGCCGTCATGGCGGTGCGGTTCCGATTGCGCTGATTGAAGAGGGAATTCGGCGAAGTATGCTTCCATCTTCCGGTCGCTGGCGGGAAAGTCGAGACTTTCAAAAAAATAGCACAGCGAGTCGCCCGATTGATCTGGCATTGCGACGCGATCCCTTTTCCGAACCACCGTAACCATCGGTCTTTCGCTTTTGTCGGTAAAAAAGTGCTCCAGCCCGACACCGAAGACGAGAGCGATTCGAAGCAAGGTCGGCAAGGTTGGAAAAAGTTGACCGCGTTCAATCTTCGACAGCATGGCCGCAGACAGGCCCGTATGCTCGCCAAGCTGCACAAGCCCGAGCTTCTTCTTAAGGCGCAGGGCCCGGACTTTCGGTCCGATCGCATATTGCTCGAGACCGCTTGCAAGCGTTTCTGAAAGCATTCGCCTCTTTCCTTTTCACCTCACGAAAATCATTTAAACAAAATATACTGATATGAAAATATATTTTCATATCACGATAATGTCAGTTTCTTTCTGAATGATACTCGCCCAAATACAAGCAGACCCGGCCGTGGGCCGGCGCAAAAAGATGCAGCCCGATCCCCTCCTCGCTGCGTCGAAACACGGGAGCCCAAGACATGAAAATGAATTTGCTTAGAACGGCCGCAACAACAGCGGCGATTATCGGATTGACGCTGAACGCCGCCAGCGCATCGGACAAGGACATCGTCGACACCGCAGTCTCGGCCGGCCAATTCGAAACTCTGGCGGCGGCGCTACAAGCGGCTGGACTTGTTGAGACCTTGAAGGGTGACGGCCCTTTCACCGTGTTCGCGCCTACGGACGCCGCTTTTGCCAAATTGCCATCTGGGACAGTTGAAACGCTCCTGAAGCCGGAAAACAAAGACCAGCTTTCCGCGATTCTGACTTATCACGTCGTGCCGGGCGCCGTCATGGCTGCGGACGTCGTAAAACATAAAACGGCGAAAACCGTGAACGGAAAAACCGTCGCCATCAGCGTCGAAGGGAACACGGTGATGATCAACGACGCCAATATAACCGCAACCGACATCGTCGCATCGAACGGCGTCATTCATGTGATCGACGCCGTCATGCTCCCGCCGAGCGAGTAATTGCTCCGCTCACGTCGCGCTTAAGGGCTGTGCAGCCCTCCACCTGATGGAGAACATCATTAAGCCTCTAAATCTGATCACGCTTTTTCTTATCATTGTAGGCGGCCTGAATTGGGGTTTGGTCGGTCTATTTGACTTCAATCTTGTCGCCGCGATTTTCGGCGGCGGCTCACTCCTGGCCCGCCTCGTTTACGTGCTTGTGGGCGTTTCAGCGCTTTGGCAACTCGCGCCCCTGTTCGGATCCCTCAGCCCGCAAAAAAGGTCAAAGAGCGTTTAATGCGCATTTGTTGAGGCCACACCGGGCTCCGCGCCCCGCTTCCATCAGCGCGCGCCATGCGTTTCCCGGCGCGCGCTGATTTTTTTGCCTCCGGCTTCTGGCTTCGATAGAATACAAAAAACTGCCGATAAGGCGGGTCGGGGAAGGAGGCGTTCTATGGCCGCTCAACTGAGCGATAAAGCGCGGCGCGTCATGCGCCGATCCCGGCGGTCGATCTTTCAGGCCTATATTCAAAGCGCCTGGCGTAAGGGGGCCAAAACCCTCGCGGTGATCGACGGCGACGGCAAGAAATTCGCCTATCAGGACATTACTCGCGCAGCCTTCGCCATTTCAGGCCCGATCGCCCGCCGCACCGTGAAAGACGAGAAAGTCGGCGTGCTGCTGCCGACCGGCGCGGGCATTCTCATCGCCTTTCTCGCAATTCTCGCGCGAGGGCGCATCCCGGCGATGCTCAATTTCACGTCCGGCGCGAAAAACCTCAGGGCCGCCTGCAAGGCGGCGCAAGTCAGCCGCGTCGTCACCGCGAAGAAATTCATCGAGATCGGCGGCTATGAAAAACTGATCGAAGACCTCTCCGGCGCCGTCGATTTCATCTATCTCGAAGACGCGCGCGAACAAATCACCAAAACCGACAAGGCCCGGGCGCTTTTCGGCCCGTTCCTGCCGCAGATCCTCGCCGCCAATCCGGACCCGGACGAAACCGGCGTCATCCTCTTCACGTCGGGGACCGAGGGCGACCCGAAAGGCGTCGCCCTCTCGCACGCGAACATCCTCGCCAATATCGAGCAGATCGCCCAGCATGTTGAGATCGCGCCGACCGACATTTTCTTCAACCCGCTCCCCGCCTTCCATTGCTACGGGCTGACGGCGGGCACGCTTTGGCCGGTGCTGGTCGGCTATCCGGTCGTGTTCCATCCCTCGCCGTTGCAGACGAAAATCATCCCGAAACGGATTTTCGAGACCAGTGCGACTGTGCTGTTCGCGACCGACACGTTCCTACAGCAATACATGCGCGCCAGCGAGGAAGGCGGCATGAGCTCGCTGCGGCTCGCCGTCTGCGGCGCCGAGCGCGTGCGCGACGAGACGCGCCAGGCGGCGGAGAAACGCTTCTCGTTCGAGGTTCTCGAAGGCTACGGGGTTTCCGAAGGCTCGCCCGTCCTCGCCGCGAACCAGCCGGGCGACATTCGCGCCGGCACAGTAGGGCGAATGCTGCCCGCCATCGAAACGCGGCTCGACCCTGTCGAAGGGCTCGAAGGCGCGGGCCGCCTGTTCGTGCGCGGGCCGAATATCATGAAAGGCTATATCTCCCCGGATGCGCCGGGCGTCATCAAGCCGCTCGCAGATGGCTGGCACGACACCGGCGATATCGTTTACATTGACGCCGAGGGCTATGTGTCGATCCGCGGGCGCCTCAAACGCTTCGCTAAAATCGCCGGCGAAATGGTCTCGCTCGCAGTCGTCGAAAATTGCGCCACCGCGCTGTGGCCGGATCATCTCCATGGCGCGGCGATCCTTCCCGATGCCAAAAAAGGCGAACAGATCGTTCTCGTCACCTCGAAACCGGATGCGGACCGCGCCCTGCTGCTCGCGTGGGCGCAGAGCCATGGCGTTCCTGAAATCGCCGTGCCGAAAAAGATCATCTCAGTCCCTGAACTGCCTGTGCTCGGCACTGGCAAGATGGACTATGTGGCAGTGAATGCGCTCGCCGAGCAGGGACTCGCCGAGATGGAGGCGCGCGCCGCAGCTTTTGTCGAGCCGGAGCCCTCTAAACGCGAGTTGCGCGAGGCCCAGCGCCATCAGAAGTCGGAAGAAAAGCGCGCGGCCAAAGAAGCCAAGCGCGCCCACCGCATGAACCCGGGCGAGACGCCTTCCGCCGCCAACGACGATGATGAACTGCCGAAAGCGGCGGAATAGAGTTTAGCTGAACATGCCCCTGAATGCGCCGGCGAAGTCGGCGCCTTCCGCCATCGCCTTGGCGAGCCGCGGCAGGCCGACCGCAAGACCGACACTGATGACGAGACCGACAAACGCTTTGAAGGCGTCCATGCCGACGATCCGGAATGTCGCGCCGGGCGAGCGGATCTTGTCGATCGTCGCGATCGCCAGTTCGCGCCCTGCGATGAATCCGAGAAACGCCCATGTGGTCGACATCGGCGTCTTCGAAATATAGGCGAAGTAGGCGAGCAGAGAGGCGTAGGTGAAGTCGATGATCGTCGCCGAGCGGATGTCCGTGACGCTGGTCTTGGTTTTGAGGATGCGCTGCACGGGGCCGCCGCCTGTCGCGAACGTGACGAGCAGGAGAACGAGGATCACCGAGACGGCCGCGACAGCCTGCATGAGCGTAAGGTTGCGCGGCAGGAAAACGAAAATGTTGGCGAAATCCTGGATCAGCCATACGCCCCACAGATAGGCGGTCGTCAGCCATTGCAGCATGATCCAGAACGGCTTCTGCGCGTTCCCGGGCGTCTTCATGAAATAACGCTCGATGGTCGGCGCGAGCGCCGCATACAGAACGATGCCGACGCCGCACGAGACCATATAGGCGTAGAGCGATTTCGAAACCATCGAGGTCATTCCTTCGATGGTCGCGAAGATCGACAGGATCATGAAGCTAGTCGAGACGGGAATGCCGAGGCGCGTCAGCAGCAGCAGGGCGAGGGCCGGCACCACATGATACCACTCCACCTCGAACACCGGATACTTCTTGACGTTCGAAAGCCGGCCCCAGGACGGGTCGCCATCGAACTGCATGTAGCCGAACGCGAAAACCACGACGAGAACGGTCGCTGCGAAGGCGAACAGCGCCCACCAGGGAAGCTTCTGGTTCGAGTTGATGAACGTGCCAAGGGTCTGCAGCGCGTCGTTGCCGACGACTGCATAGGCGGCCAAGGCGAACCCGATCGCCGCCCAGAGGCTTACGCCTAAATCCATTCAAGCCCCGATTTCGCGCACCAGCGGGGACGCCCCCACTCACCGCGCGAACCCTTGCTTTCTTATTGTTTCACAATTGTGACATCCTCGCCTCTTGCGACGGTTTGCCGGCGCCGCGGCAAAGGCCTTTACCGTACAACGCCGCTACGGCATGGGGTTCAGGCATGAATGACAGTTTTGCGACAAAAGACGCCGAGCGCCCTTTTTCGCCTCAACCGGTAGGCCATCCCGCTGTAGCGCGGGAAAAAATCGGCGTTCTTCTGGTCAATCTCGGTACGCCAGCGGCGCCGACCGCCGCCGCGGTGCGGACGTATCTCGCCGAATTCCTCAGCGACCGGCGCGTTGTCGATTATCCGCGCGCGCTGTGGCTGCCGATCCTTTACGGGATCATTCTCGCTGTTCGCCCGGCCCGCTCAGCGCGCGCCTACCGTTCCATCTGGCGCGAGGCGGAAAACGAATCGCCGCTGCGCACCTACACGCGACGGCAGGCGGATCTGCTGAGGCCTGCTTTCGGCGCGGACGTCATTGTCGACTGGGCGATGCGTTACGGCGAACCTTCCATCCGCAGCCGGCTTGAGGTTTTGCGTCAACATGGCTGCACGCGCATCCTCGTCGTTCCGCTTTACCCGCAATATTCCGCGACGACCACGGCGAGCGTGCATGACGCCGCGTTCGACGCGGTGCGGGCGATGCGCTGGCAACCGGCACTCAGGCTCGCCCCGGCGTTTCACGACATGCAGGCCTATATCGAGGCGCTCGCCGCCACGGCGCGCCGCCGGCTGGCGTTGCTCTCATGGGCGCCGGAGCGGGTCATCATCTCTTTTCACGGCCTGCCCGAGCGGTATCTGACGGAAGGCGACCCCTATCACTGCCATTGCCAGAAAACCGCGCGGCTCTTTCGCGAGGCGATGGGCTGGAGCGACGCGTTCGCGCCTCTCGCCTTTCAGTCGCGCTTCGGGCGCGAAAAATGGCTTGGTCCGGCGACGGACGAAACCATCGCCGCCCTCGCCGGCGAGGGCGTGAAGCGCCTCGCCGTCATCACGCCGGGATTCGTCGCCGACTGCATCGAAACGCTGGAAGAGATCGGCATCGCCGGCAAAGAGCAGTTCCTCGAGGCTGGCGGCGAAACCTTCGACGCGATCCCGTGTTTGAACGACGCGCCCGAGACGATCGCGCTGCTCGAAGACATCGTGAGGCGCGAAGCGGCGGGGTGGATAGACTGACCCGCCGGGCTCTTGTCTCTTGCCCGAAGCTGAAACACAAAGACGCGACCCGCCCCGCCGCTCGCCGATGAGGACAAGATAATGGATTATCTGGCCGATCCCGCCTTCTGGGGCAGTCTCGCGACGCTCACCTTTCTCGAAGTCATTCTCGGCGTCGACAATCTCCTGTTCATCTCCATCGGCGTCAGCAAGCTTCAGGGCAAACAGCAGGCGCTCGCCCGCAATATCGGCGTATGGGGCGCGATGGCGCTCCGCATCGCCATGCTCGGCGCGATTTTCTGGATCATCTCTCTTGATGATTCCGCACTCTTCACGTTGCCCGAAGGATTGGCGCGTTTCGTCGCGCACGGAGATGCGCACGCCTACGACGCCTTTGTCGCCGTGACGGTGAAAGACCTCATCCTGCTCGTCGGCGGGCTGTTTCTCCTCTGGAAGGGCACGGAGGAAATCCACACCGCCGTCGAGGGCGCCGGACACGAAGAAACGAAGGCCAAATCGAATTTCAACGGCGTCATCGTGCAGCTTTTCATCATCAATATCGTGTTCTCGCTCGACAGCGTCATCACCGCCGTCGGCATGACCGACATTCTCGCAGTGATGATCGCCGCAGTGGTTCTCTCAACCATAGTGATGGCGGTGGCGGCGCGCCCGCTTTCCAATTTCATCGAAAAGCATCCGACCACGAAGATGCTGGCGCTCGCCTTCATCCTGCTGGTCGGCGTGGCGCTGGTCGCCGACGGCGCGGGATTCCATATTCCGCGCGGCTATCTCTACTTCGCCATCGCGTTCTCGATGGCGGTGGAACTGCTCAACATCAGGGTGCGCCGCAACACGGCGGCGCACTAAGGCTGCTACAGCGCTGCGCGCGCCAGATCGAGGAAGCGGTCGACCTCTTCGGCCTGCGTCCTGAACGAACAGATCAGGCGGTTGGTCTTGCCGCCTGTCGTGTCGCCCGGCGTCCTCCAGGGAAAAAACACGGCGCCCTTTTCGCGAAGGCGCGCGGCGACGCCGTCCGGAAACGCCGCAAAGACTTCGTTGGCTTCTGTCGGATAGACGATCCTGACGCCGTCGAGCGCAGCGAGCCCGCTTGACAGGCGTTTGGCCATCGCGTTGGCGTGGGTCGCGAGACGCCGCCACAGATCGTTCTCAAAGTACGCCTCGAACTGCGCGGCGATAAAGCGCTGTTTCGACCATAAGTGCCCGGCGCGCTTGCGGCGGAAGGCGAAGTCGCTGGCCTTCTCCGGATCGAAGAACACGACCGCCTCCGCCGCCATGCAGCCGTTCTTGGTGCCGCCGAAGCAAAGAACGTCGACGCCGGCCTTCCATGTCATCTCCGCAGGCGTGCAGCCGAGATGAACGAGCGCATTGGCGAAGCGCGCGCCGTCCATATGCACAGCCAGTCCTTGCTCGCGCGCGAGCGAGGCAAGCGCGGAAAGCTCCGCCTGCGTATAAACCGCGCCGCACTCAGTCGCCTGCGTTAGCGACAACACCTTCGCAGGCATGCCGTGCGGCGGACGGTCGGGAAAGCCGGCCAGCCGCGCAGCGACCGCTTCCGGCGTCAGTTTCGCCGCAAACCCCGACACGGGAACCAGCTTCGCGCCGCCGGTCAACAGCTCCGGCCCGCCGCATTCGTCCATCTGGATATGGGATTCCTCATGGCAGAGGATCATGCCGTAAGGCGGCGTCAGCACGGAGAGCGCCAGCCCGTTCGCGGCGCCGCCGGTCGCGACGAAAAACACGGCGACCTCGCATTCGAAAACTTGCGAAAACCGCGCGGAGGCCCGAGCGCTGATCGCGTCGCCGCCATAGGCGGGCGCGAGACCGTCGTTGGCGCGCGCGAGCGCCTCCATGATCTCGGAGGCGACGCCCGCCCAGTTGTCGGATCCGAACAGCATAAACGGTTTCCTCTGTTTGCTGACTATCCCGCAACGGCGCAGCGCGCTGACCCTAACTGCTCGAGCAGCGCGGGAAAATCCCTGACGACCGCATGCGCGCCGGCGGCGAGAAGCCGCGCCTCGTGCCCGTCGAAGCAATGGCCGCCGCCCATGAACCCCCAGACGGTCATGCCGGCGGCGCGCCCCGCGACGACGCCGTTGGCGCTGTCCTCGATGACGAGGCAGCGCGGCGCGGCGACGCCGAGCCTCTCCGCCGCGTAGAGAAAAATGTCCGGCGCGGGCTTGCCGGAGGCGACAACATCGGCGGAATAAATGTGCGGCGCGACAAGATCGTAAAGCCCCGTGCGCTTCAGCTTGCTTTCGAGATAGATCAGCCGCGACGACGAGGCGACGGCCTTGGGCGTCCCGATCGCGCCGAGCGCCGCCGCAGCGCCGGAGACAGGCTGCAACTCATCGCGCTTTCTCCGCCTTGTCTCGACAAGTCCGTCGAAAAATCCTTCGGGCGGCGCGGCGCCGTTCGCCTCCCGGTAAGCGCCCGCAAGGCGCGTTGCGAAAACATCGTCGCGAAGGCCGGTGAAGAGACGGACGAGATCGTCGGACGACCAGGCGAGGCCGTGCGACCGCAAATACGCCGCCGAATCGGCGAGCCCGAGAATCTCGGAATCGACGAGCACGCCGTCGCAATCGAAGAGAATGGCGTCGAAATCCATGGGGCGCTTGGTGACGCGCGCGCGCATGGAAAGCAAGGGCAGGGCGGTCACAACCTTCGCGCTTCTAAAACAGCCAATCGCTCGCTTATTCAGCATGATGGAGAAACCGTCACTATCCGCGCCCCTGCAAATCCGCGGGTTTTCGCCCCTGTAGCTCCTTCTCGCTTCGGTCGAGAGGAACCTCGCCCTGCGCCTGTTGTTTGTTTCGGAATGTCAACTTCAACAAAGAGGAGGCGAGTATGAGCAAGACAATCTTGATCGCGGGCGGGATCGCCGCCCTTGTGGGCGTTACGGCGGTCGGTGCCGTCATCGCTAACAATAACGGCGCGGAGAACGCCGTCGGACAAAGCATCTCCGAAGCTGTCGCTCAAAAGCCGAAAGAAGATTGCCGCGTCGTCGCAACGCGCGAGACCGGCTTCGATCCGGCGACGACGCCGGTTCCGGTGCGCGAAGACGCCGGCAACAAACAGGTGCTGAAAGGCACGGCGGCAGGCGCCGCGTTCGGCGCCGTCGCTGGTGAAGTGATCGGCGACCGCGCAGGGCTCGGCGCAGCCGCGGGAGCCGCCGCCGGCGCCGCCGGCGGCCAGGCCGTCAAGGCGGACAAACAGAACGGTGCGGACGCGCGCTTCGAACAGGAGAACGCGGCCTATACGCAGCAAAAAGCGGCTTATGACGCCGCGCTGCAAAACTGCCTCGGGTAGATAACCGCATCGCGCTTTCGGTCTGCTTGGACTCGCGCTTCTACGTCGAACCACGCTCGCGAAGCGACCCGGCCAATACGTTGATCGGGGGCCGAACAGCCAGACGCTTTCTACGGGCGCCAATAAAAAACCGGCCCCCTCGCGGGGGCCGGTTTCAGCCATTGAAATCGCGCTTGCTAGTTGAGGCCGGCGAGCACGGCCAGAAGCAGAAGCGCGACGAGGTTGGTGATCTTGATCATCGGGTTCACCGCGGGGCCGGCCGTGTCCTTGTAGGGATCGCCGACGGTGTCGCCGGTCACAGCCGCCTTGTGGGCTTCCGAGCCCTTGCCGCCATGATTGCCGTCCTCGATGTATTTCTTGGCGTTGTCCCATGCGCCGCCGCCGGCGGTCATGGAAAGCGCCACGAAAAGGCCGGTGACAATGACGCCCATCAACATGGCGCCAACGGCCGACAAGGCTTCCGACTTGCCGGGAACAAACCCCTCGCCGGTGACGAGGCCGACGACGAAGAATACGACAAGCGGCGACAGAATCGGCAGGAGCGACGGCACGATCATCTCCTTGATCGCAGCGCCGGTGAGCATGTTCACCGCCTGCGCATAGTCGGGCTTTTCGGTGCCCGCCATGATGCCGGGACGTTCGCGGAACTGGCGGCGAACTTCCTCGACGATGGCGCCGGCGGCGCGGCCGACCGACTGCATCGCCATCGAGCCGAACAGGTACGGCAGCAAACCGCCGATGAAGAGGCCGACGACGACATAGGGGTTCGACAAAGAGAAATCGACGACGACGCCCTCAAACCACGGATAGTCCGCCGGATGCGCGACGAAGTGCTTGATGTCTTCCGTATACGCCGCGAACAACACCAGAGCGCCGAGACCCGCGGAGCCGATCGCGTAGCCCTTGGTGACCGCTTTCGTGGTGTTTCCGACCGCATCGAGTGCGTCGGTCGTTTCGCGCACCGAACCCTCAAGGCCCGCCATCTCGGCGATGCCGCCGGCGTTGTCGGTGACTGGGCCGAACGCGTCGAGCGCGACGATCATCCCGGCGAGCGCCAGCATGGTCGTCACCGCCGTGGCGATGCCGTACAGGCCAGCGAGACTGTAGGTGATGACGATGCCGACGACGATGATGAGCGCCGGCAGCGCCGTCGCCTCCATCGACACAGCGAGGCCCTGAATGACGTTCGTTCCGTGCCCAGACTCAGACGCCTTGGCGATGGAGCGGACGGGGCGGAAGTTCGTGCCCGTATAATATTCGGTGACCCACACGATGAGGCCGGTGACGACGAGACCGACGACGCCGCAGATGTAAAGGCTGAGGCCCGTGAACGGCGCGCCGGCGATCACCGTGTTAAAGCCGAACACCTGATAGGTGACGATGGCGACGGCGACGAGCGACAAGGCGCCGGTGACGATCAGGCCGCGATAGAGCGCGCCCATGATGTTGGTCGAGCCTTTCGCGAGACGCACCGCATAGGCGCCCGCAATCGACGTCACGATGCAGGCGGCGCCGATGGCGAGCGGATACAGCATGAACGACGTCGCGTTCGCCGTGAACAGGATCGAGCCGAGGATCATGGTGGCGGCGACCGTGACGACGTAGGTCTCGAAGAGGTCCGCCGCCATGCCGGCGCAGTCGCCGACATTGTCGCCGACATTGTCGGCGATGGTCGCGGGGTTCCGGGGATCGTCTTCGGGAATGCCGGCTTCGACCTTGCCGACGAGATCGCCGCCGACATCAGCGCCCTTGGTGAAGATGCCGCCGCCGAGACGGGCGAACACCGAAATCAGCGAGGCGCCGAGCGACAGCGCGATGAGGCCGTTGACGACGGCGCGGCTTTCCGGCGCGTTGCCGAGGCCCACAGTGAGAATCGCGTAGTAACCCGCGAGCCCGAGCAGCGCGAGGCCGGCGACGAGCATGCCCGTCACGGCGCCGGCGCGGAATGCGACGGAGAGGCCTTTTTCAAGGCTTTCGGTCGCCGCCTGCGTCGTGCGGACGTTGGCGCGCACCGACACCAGCATGCCGATGAACCCGGCCGCGCCGGAGAGGATTGCGCCGATCGCAAAGCCGACCGCCGGGATCAGATTGAAGCCGAACGCGACCAGGAGGATCGCGAACATGATGCAGCCGACGATGAGGATCGTCGTGTATTGCCGTTTCAGATACGCCTCGGCGCCTTCCTGAATGGCGGCGGCGATTTCCTTCATCCGCGCCGTGCCCGCGGGCAGCGACAGCACGGATTGGACGGTGATCGCGCCGTAGAGAAGAGCGAGTCCGCCGGCCGCAATGACCAGCCATAGCGCTAAGCTCATGTCGTTCCTTCCTTGGCCTGATGGCCCTTAATTGATTGTGATTGGGGAAGAGAACCGCCGATATGGCCGCGGCGCTTAGGCGCGCCTGCGCTTCAACCGGTCCCCGAACGTCGGCGCGGAAACTGGCAAAGCCGGCCTGCAAAATCAACTGAAAGTTACCGCGCGGGCGGCGGGCGCCGCCGTCCCGGACGGGACGGCGGCGCGGAAAACGTCAGGCCGTGCGCGACCGCATGGAGCGGGTTTTATCCGTCTCGGTTTCGTCCAGGGCTTTCACCCAAGGGTACTTCTCGGCCATTTCGGCTGTGTAACCAAGATTGCGCGCCGTCGCGCTTCGCGGCCGGTCCGTCGTTTCGGCGTAAAAGGTACCGAACGACTTGTCCCAGAAAAACTCGGCGATCCCGTAATTGCCCCCCTCATTGTGGAAATGATGGGCGAGATGGCGTTTTTTTATGTCCTGCCAGAATTTCGACTTCGGTTCGAAGGCGAGGTGCTCGCCGGCGTGCATGAACTCGGTGAAGGCGGTCATCGCCAGCGTGCCGGCGACGGCGCCCGCCGCCCCTGCCCAGCCGTCGATCAGGAAACCGACCGGCGCGGCGGCGATCAGGATCGTCGGGAGCGTGGTGTGCAGCCCGCCGAACAGCACCGACAGATCGTTCGGATAGCGGTGATGGTCGTAATGAACGCGCTTCCACAGCTTCGCCAGAAACGGCGTCTTGTACATCCAAGAGCCGTGCAGGACGAACCGATGGATAAAATACCAGGCGAGGGGAAAAATCAGCGCGCCCACCGCAAGCGAGGCCGCAAACATCAACGGCGCCGCCGTCGTTACGGCGCCGAAAATGACTGTCACCACGATTAGGGCCGCATAGGCCTGGATCGCCGGATAGGTCGCATAGGCGCGGACCAGATCCTTGAACGTCATGCGGTTGAGGAGGTATTCCTCCTCTTTCCAGGCCTTGTATCCGACAAAAAGGCGCATCGGTCCGTCTCCGCGCACGCCGTAGAAGGCGCGCCTTGCACAGGCTGGTTCATGGTCTGGCCGCGCGGCCAGCCGTCGAAGGCGAAACTAGGGCTGCGAGGGGCGCAAAACAAGAACGCCGCCGCGGCGATAGCGTCGCATCGGCCCTTATTTTCAGCGTCCTGCAGCGCGGCATTTCTGAAACAAGCGCGCGTAAATCTTGAAACCGCCCCGCTCCCGGCTCACTTGCCCGTTGACCGGAAGGATTGTATCCGCCCAAAATCGACTCGCGCGTCCGGGCGGGATGTCGCTAAGACGTTGATCTTCGGTTGTTGCGGCCGATTATCCAGGAGAATTTGCAGCGCCTGCGTCTGCTCATGGGTTCGCCTTCGATGCGAACGGGCGTAAAGGCTGAGGATTGGGGAATCCGGCCCGCCGACCGCGAATGGATGGCGGCGGGGCCGTATGCAGGCTAAGAAACCCGGACTCTTGCGAAAGGGTCCGCTGAGAATTGAAGGGCCGACGCGCATCTGGGCGCAGGCTTGCAGAGCTAGGAACCGGCGACAGGCCGGCGAGGTGCGGGGGCGTTAATGGCCGTCATCCCTACTGCTACGACCAACCGGACGCTGCCGCTGAAAACCAGCGGATTTGCGACTCTGGCGGACGCGCTCGACTACGCGGCGCGCGGCGAAGCGGGATATAATTTCTACAATCTCCGCGGCGAGTTGGCCGCGAGCCTCCCCTATGCGGCGCTTCAGGGCGAAGCGATGCGGGCGGCGGCAGGCCTTGCGGGGCGCTTCGAGCGCGGCTCGCGCATCGCCATCGTCGCCGAGACCAGCCCCGATTTCATGCTGGCTTTTTTCGCCTGCCAGTATGGGGGCATGATCCCTGCGCCGATGCCGATGCCGGTCAATCTCGGCGGTAAAGAAGGCTATCTCACCCAGATCCGCCAGATGGTGACAGGCGCGCGCGCCGCAGCCGCCATCGGCCCCACGGCGCTTGTCGAGTTCCTCGAAGAGGCGACGGACGGGATCGACGATGTCGAGATTTTCGATTTCGAGCGCATGAAGGCGCTTCCGGCGACCGGAGCTCCCGAGCGTTTCCGCCCGGACGAACCCTGTTACATCCAGTATTCTTCCGGCTCGACCAGCGCGCCGAAAGGCGTCATCGGCACGCAGGCGTCCGTGACCGCCAACCTCTACGCGATCACCACGCACGGTCTGAAGCTGCGCCAGGATGATCGCGCCGCGAGCTGGCTGCCTCTCTATCACGACATGGGCCTCATCGGCTTTGCGCTGTCGCCGATGTTCGCCCAGTGCTCGGTCGATTTCATCGCCACTTCGGATTTCGTCCGCCGCCCGCTCCTGTGGCTGCGACTAATGACCGAAAACAAGACGACCGCGACTTACAGCCCGTCCTTCGGCTACGAACTTTCGGCGCGGCGCGCCGCGCGCGCCGAGGACGGCGCCATCGACCTCTCGTCGCTGCGAGTCGCCGGCATCGGCGGCGACATGGTGCGTCCAGAAGCGCTTAATCTGTTCACGGAAGCTTTCGCGCCGCTCGGCTTCAACCCGCGGGCGTTCCTCCCAAGCTATGGCCTCGCCGAATCGACGCTGGCGATCTCCTTCACCGATCTCGATGACCCCGTGAAAGTCGATTACGTCGATATGCGCCACTATACGCGCTCATCGATCGCGCAGCCGGCGTCTGCGGTCACCTCTCCCGAACATCGCCGCGGCTTCGTGGTTTGCGGTCATGCGCTGCCCGATCACGCCATTGAAGTCAGAGGCGAAGACGGCGCGGCGCTTGGCGAGCGGCAGGTCGGACGCATCTTCATCAAGGGTCCCTCAATCACGCCCGGCTATTTCTCCGACCCCGACTCCTCACGCGCCATGTTCGACGGCGAATGGCTCGACACCGGCGACATGGGCTATTTCCTTGACGGCGAGATCGTCATTACGGGCCGCGCCAAGGATCTCATCATCATCAACGGCCGCAACATCTGGCCGCAGGATATCGAATGGGCCGTCGAGAAGGTCGAAGGCGTGCGCCAGGGCGGCGTCGCGGCGTTCTCGGTCGATGACGGCGCGGGCGAACGCATCATCGTCGTCGCCGAACGCCGCGGCCTTAGCGCCGAAGTGCTGATGGAATTGAAGCGCGAAGTCGCCAAGGTCATCCAGTCGGCGGCGGGCGCGCCCGCGGAAGTCGTGCTGGCGAAGCCGCATTCGATGGTGATGACTTCGTCCGGCAAACTGTCGCGCGCCAAGGTGAAGGCCAAATATCTCGACGGCGCATTCGACGATGTCGCGCTCGAGATCGACGCGCCGCGCGCGCTCGCCGAAGCGCGGGTGTGAGCCGCACGATCGCTGTCACGGGCG
>JAVJPA010000335.1:0-3534 GCA_040216495.1 Amphiplicatus sp.
ATGATGCCGTTGATCTGCCGGTCGATGAAGTTAAACGTGTAGACGCCGGTTAAGAGGACCAGCACGTAAATGCGGTACGCGCGGCCCGGAATGGCGGCGGGCGCAGACGCGGCGGTTTCCTGAACGACGCTCATAGCCTGAAGCCCGAAACGCAGGAGATCCCCGACGCGCCGATCGCCGTCACGGCGCGCGGATTGTCGATCTTCATCAGCGAGCGGATGGCGGCGGCGGTAGAATTCGCCCGCGCGAGGCCAATCGTGTAGCGGGCGAGGTCCTGAAGATCCTCGTCGGAAAGCCGCTCGTCCAGTTCATCGACCATGCAGACCGCCGTTCCCTGCGGAATGCCGATCGCCTGAAACCGGTCTTCGAGCGTCGCCTTCGCAACGGTCGCGCAGCCGGCTGAAAGGCCGGCGGCGACAGCCGCCGCCAGTATCGATCGCCTCATTCGCCTTCCTCCGCCTGTTCTTGTGTCATTGGTCGTTTATGGGCGACGTGACCATGCGTAAGATGCGCCCCGACCGCAAGCGCGAGAGGCATGAGCACGCTATGAAATCGATGATGAGCCATGAGGCCGGCGGGCCTGACGCCCTAAAACTCACCGAAACCGCAACGCCGGAGCCCGGTCCGGGTCAGGTCCGCATCGCGGTGAAAGCGGCGGGCGTCAATTTTCCCGACACGCTCATCATCCGCGATCTCTACCAGTTCCGCCCCGAGCGCCCGTTCGCGCCGGGCGGGGAAGTCGCGGGGATCGTTGAAGCGGCCGGCGCGGGCGTTACGGCGCTGAAGCAAGGCGACCGCGTGCTCGCGGGCGGGATCAATGGCGGCTACGCCACGCACTTCCTCTGCGACGCGGCGCGCGCCAACAAGATCCCGGACGCGATGCCGTTCGACGAGGCCGCCGCGTTCATGCTCACCTACGGCACCTCGCATTACGCCCTCAAAGACCGCGCGCAGATCAAGCCCGGCCAGTCTCTCTTCATTCTCGGCGCGGCGGGCGGCGTCGGCGCGGCGGCGATCGAGCTCGGCAAGGCGATGGGCGCGAAAGTCGTCGCCGGCGTTTCATCGGAAGACAAAGCGAAATTCTGCAAGGAGCTCGGCGCCGACGAAACGCTCGTCTATCCGCGCGAGCTTGACCGCGACTCGCAGAAAACGCTTTCCGGCGAGATCAAGAAACTCTGCGGCGGCGACGGCGCGAATGTGGTCTATGACGGCGTCGGCGGAGATTACGCGGAACCCGCGATCCGCGCGCTCGCCTGGGAGGGGCGCTTCCTCGTCGTCGGCTTCCCCGCGGGCATCCCGAAAATCCCGCTCAACCTCACGCTATTGAAAAGCTGCCAGATCGTCGGCGTGTTCTGGGGCGCTTTCACCATGCGCGACCCGAAACGAAACGCCGAGCATGTCGCCGAGCTCTTCCGTTGGTACACGGAAGGAAAGATCAAGCCCCGCGTCACGGCGACATTCCCGCTCGAACAGGCGGCCGAGGCGCTGAAGCTGATCGAGGACAGGAAGGCGACGGGAAAGGTCGTGCTGACCGTCGATTGACCGGCATGTTGCGTTGCGAAAAATTCCGGCGGCTCCTTCCGGCGCAGCTTTTCTGTTCCTCCCGATAGAAATCCTCTAAACTCGGCCCAACGATTCCGGCGGGGCTTGCCGCTCCTCTCTGCGGCTTCGGCGGCCCTTACGAACAAGAGGACCGGCGGCGGCATGGGCGGAACTCATCTGGAAAGCGCGGCCTCCGGCGGCGCGCACGAAACCGATGTGGTCATCATTGGCGCGGGGCCGGTCGGGCTGTTTGCGGTTTTCGAACTCGGCCTTCTCGGCATCAAGGCGCATGTCATCGACATTCAGGACAAGCCGGGCGGACAGGCCGCGGAGCTTTATCCCGAAAAGCCGATCCTCGACATTCCGGGTATTCCCGTCATCACGGGCGCGGAGCTGACACAAAAACTGATCGAGCAGATCGCGCCATTCGAGGCCGTCTTCCACATGGGCGAGATGGCGGACGGGCTGGAGAAGACGCCGGCAGGCCGCTGGAAGCTGACGACCGACATGGGCACGACGATAGAGGCGGCAGCCGTCGTCATCGCGGCGGGCGGCGGTTCGTTCACGCCGAAGAAACCGCCGATCCCCGGCGTCGACGCCTATGAGGGCCGGTCGGTGTTTTACGCGGTGCGCCAGCGCGAGATGTTCCGTGGCAAGACCATCGTCATCGCGGGCGGCGGCGACTCGGCGCTCGACTGGACCTTGAACCTTTCCGAGATCGCAGGCCATGTGACGCTCGTCCACCGCCGCCCGGATTTCCGCGCCGCGCCCGACAGCGTCGAAAAAATGCGCGCGCTCGCGGATGCGGGGACCATCGACTTTGAAGTCGCGCAGATAACGGGCCTCAAGGGCGACGGCGGACAGATCGCCGCGGTGTCGCTGAAATCGGAGGAGAAAGGCGACTATGATGTCGCCTGCGACGCCCTGCTCGCCTTTTACGGGCTGACGATGAAGCTCGGGCCTATCGCCGAGTTCGGGTTGCAACTGGAAGAAAACCGCATCCCCGTCGACACGGAGAAATTCGAGACCTCCGCCCCCGGCATATTCTGCATCGGCGACATGGCCTGCTATCCGGGCAAACTGAAACTGATCCTCTCAGGCTTCCACGAAAGCGCGCTGATGGCGCACGGCGCCTTCCATTACGTCTTCCCCGACAAAAAGCTGAAATTCCAGCACACGACCAGCGCCAAAGGCTTGCAGGAAAAGCTCGGGCTTGAGGCGAAGGAGGATTGAGGCGCTTGATCCTTCGAGACGCTCGCCTCTGGCGAGGCGAGCTCCTCAGGATGAAGCCGTTGTAGCGCCCCCTTCATCCTGAGGAGCGAACCGCAGGTTCGCGTCTCGAAGGATCGGACATAACCCTACAAATCCTTCAGCCGCGCCAGCGCGAGCGCAAACTTCTCGCCCTGAGCCGCATAATCCTCGCGGCGCGCGCGCTGCTCCTCGACGACTTCGGGCGGCGCTTTCGCGACGAAGCTCTCGTTAGCAAGCTTCTTGTCGATCCTGGCGATCTCGTCGGCGGCCTTTGCGATCTCTTTTTCGAGCCGCGCCTTCTCCGCGCCGATATCGATGACGCCTTCAAGCGGCAGGGCGAAAACCGCGCCGTCATGGACGATCTGCACCGCGCCTTTCGGCGCTTCGGCGGCGTGGTCTATGAGCGAAAGGCGCGCAAGGCGGCTCACAATATCGGCATGGGCCGCAAGCCGCGCTTTCTCTTTCGCGCCGAGCGCGACGGCGACCAGCGGGACCTTGGCGCCGGCCGGCGCGTTGATCTCGGTGCGGATCGAACGGATCGCGGAGATAAGGCCGATGGTCCAGTTCATTTCGGACGCGGCGGCCTCATTGGCGAGCCGCGCGTCGAACGACGGCCACTTCGCGCCGATGAGCATCCCGTCACGCGGGCTCTGCGAACCGCACAAATCCTCGGAGATGAACGGCATGTACGCGTGTAGCAGCTTCAATATATCATCGAGAGCGCATGCGGCGGTCTTGCGG
>JAVJPA010000336.1:0-12682 GCA_040216495.1 Amphiplicatus sp.
TAAGCGCCGGCCAGTCGCCGTCGCCCTGCGCTTCGAGCACGCGGCGGAGCGCGTCGCGTTCGGCCTTGATCTGCGACAGCGCCTGCTCGGCCTCCTGCCGCGGCGCGCGAAGCGCGGCTTCGCCTTCCTGCGCTGCGCTGCGCTCTTCTTCGGCGCGGTGGAATGCGGCCTCGGCGGCGCGCACGGCTTCTTCCGCCGCGACAAAGCGCGCGTTCGCTTCTTCAAGCGCGCGCGCCTGCTCCGGGGTCGGCGCGATGCGCGCGCGTTCGCCGGTCAGCTCCTCGATCTGCGCTGCGATTTTGTGCGTTCGGCGCTCGGCGTCCTCGATGGCCGCGCCGACGGCGCGGCGTTTGGCGTCGATGTCGGCGGCTTCCTGCGATTTCGCATCGAAGGCGCGCTCGGCGCCGGCGAGAAGTTCGGCGGTCTCGTTCAGCTTTTCTGCGGCGGCGGCGAGATTGCTGGTTTCGGCCGCTTCGCGCGCCTTGAGCGTTTCTTCTTCCTGGGTCAGCGTCGCAACCGCCTGTTCGGCGTCGCGGTTCAACTCTTCTTCGCGGGCGATGTCGGATTTGAGCCGCGCGATATCGCCGGAAAGGCGTTCGAGCTCGGCGCGCGCTCGCGCGGCTTCGTCATCGAGGGCTTCGCGCGCAACTGTAAGACGGTGCAGCGCGGCGGCGGCTTCCGCTTCCGTCATGCGCAACGGGTCGAGCGCTTCGTGCGCGGCGGCCTGCGCCGTCGAGGCGGCGGCGGCGGCGCGCGCGGTGTCCTCTATCAGTTCGGCGATCTCTGCCAAGTTTTCCTGCGCTTCCGAGCGCGCATCGACCGCTTCCTGCCAGCGCAGGTAAGCCGCCATCGCCTCGGTGCGACGGATATCGCCGGAAAGATTACGATAGCGGGTCGCCTGCCGCGCCTGCCGCGCGAGCTGCGTTTTCTGGTTCTCGAGTTCGCCGATAACGTCATCGAGCCGTTCAAGATTCTGTTCGGCGGCGCGAAGGCGAAGCTCCGCCTCGTGCCGGCGCGAGTGCAAGCCGGTGACGCCCGCCGCTTCTTCGAGCAGTCGGCGACGGCTTTGCGGCTTGGCGTTGATGAGTTCGGAAATCTGCCCCTGCCGCACTAGCGCCGGCGAGTTCGCGCCGGTCGCCGCGTCGGCGAACATGAGCTGCACGTCCTTGGCGCGGACTTCCTTCGAGTTGATGCGGTAGATCGACTGGGTGCCGTCTTCCTTGTGGAGGATGCGGCGCGAAATCTCGATGACTTCGCTTTCATTGTATTCGGCGGGCGCGGAACGATCGGCGTTGTCGAGGGTGAGCGTCACTTCCGCCCAGTTGCGCGCCGGGCGCATCGACGTGCCGGCGAAAATCACATCGCCCATTCCCTCGCCGCGCAGCGCCTTCGCCGACGTCGCGCCCATCACCCAGCGCAGAGCCTCAAGCAGGTTCGACTTGCCGCAGCCATTCGGGCCGACGATGCCCGTGAGGCCGTCGCGGATTTCGAAGTCCGTGGCTTCGACAAACGACTTGAAGCCGGTGAGGCGGAGGTTGGTGAATTTCACAGTCGGTCAGTCCCGGCGTTCGTTTCCAGCAGGCTGGCTTTCGGGGCCGCGCCCGGCGAGGCGGGCAAGGCGAGGCGAAAATTCAGTGATCGCCGATTCTGCCCGTACGCCAACCGCCTGTTTTCCCTAGCCGGTTACTTTCGCCAGCTTTTCATCGAGGATCTTTTCAAAATCCTCGGCCGTGTGCGCCGTCACCTTTTCGCCATCGATGACGAAGCTCGGCGTGCCGGTGATCGAGTATTTTTCGGCGCCTTCCTCGACCCGCTTGTTGATGGCGTCGATCAGGTCCTGGCGTTTGAGGCAGGCGTCGAAGGAGGCCTCGTCCATGCCGACCTGGCCGGCGACCTTCAGAAGCTCGGCTTTCGGATTGTCGCCAAAAATCCAGGTCCGCTGGGTGCGGAACAAGGCGCCGATGACGGCGAAATAGGCGTCCGAGCCGTTTTTCTCCGCAGCGCAGCGCGCGAGCACGGAGCCGATATAGGAAAACTCCGCCGGCGGGGTCGGAAATTCGCGGAAAATAAATTTCACCTGTCCCGTATCGACATATTTTTCCTTGAGCGCAGGGAAAATCGTCTCGTGGAACGTCGCGCAGTGCGGGCAGGTGAGCGAGGCGTACTCGATCACGGTCACTTTCGCGTCCGGCGAGCCCATGACCATGTCGGCGCTGTCCGCGCTTTTCTTCGGTTCGACGGTCAGTTGCTCGTTCGCCGGCTCGCCCTTCGTCCCGCTTTCGGAAGACGCGCCGCCGCAGGCGAACAGGAGGAAAGGGGCGGCGAGCGCCGCAGCGCGCAGGAATAGCGGGATCATGAAAACCTCTTGCTCATCGGCCTGTTAGGTGACCGGCCTAGGGCCGGGGCCGGAAAGTCGATTAAACCGGCGAGGCGCCCAAAATCCCCCATGCCGCGCGCCGACGCAAGCCCGGCAAGGCCATATGGAGCGGCGGTTTTCGGGGATTTCACTTCTTCTGCGTCACTGACGCCCGGAATCTGGAGAGGGCTGCGCCCAAAGGGCCCGCCGGTTCCGCCGCAGCTTTCGCCGCCCGTTGCAGGACCGTGATCCGCCCGACGCGGCCCGGCCCTAGATATTCGTTGAGACGCCGGCGCATGGTTTCCGCTTCGAATTGCGCCCTTGAAGCGGCCGCCCCACTTGGGGCGAACACTTCCAGTGTCGCTCCGATGCGTCCGCCCGTGAGCCGGCCGGGGCGGCAAAGCGCGGCGATCTCAGGGCCGACCAGCTCGCCCCAGCGGCTGGCGAGGGCCGGGTCGACATAGTTCGTGCGTCCGGCGAGTTCGGCGAAGATTTTCGACGAATAGCGCCCGATGGAGGGCGGCGGCCGGCGGGCGGGGCGGGTTTTGACGGGCCCGTTATTGGATGGCTGGTCGCCTGACACTGGAGACTTCCTTGACCTCGGCGCAGGAATGGCGGACGGCGTTAACCCTATCATACCGAAGACCATGCCAGCGCGAAAAACTCTCCCCAACCCGCCCGAAAAGCTCTTGTCCGTCGCCCCGGCGCTACTCGCCTGGTACGGCCGGGCGGCGCGCGATCTGCCCTGGCGCGTCGGGCCGGCAGCGCGGCGCAAGGGCGCGCGGCCCGATCCTTACGCCGTGTGGTTGTCCGAAATCATGCTGCAGCAGACGACGGTCGCGACGGTGCGGCCGCGATTTGAGGCCTTTCTGGAGCGTTGGCCGACGGTTGAAGCCCTCGCCGCTGCCCCTGTCGAGGATGTGCTCGCCGAATGGGCGGGGCTTGGCTACTACGCGCGCGCGCGCAATCTGCATAAATGCGCCCGCGCGGTCGCCTTAGAGCATGGCGGCGTCTTTCCGCAGACGGAGGAAGGCTTGCGCGCCCTACCCGGAATCGGCGCCTACACGGCGGCGGCGGTCGCAGCGATCGCTTTCGACGCGCCAGCCGTCGTCGTCGACGGCAATGTGGAGCGCGTCGTCGCGCGACTGTTCGCGATCGGCGAGCCTTTGCCGAAGGCGAGGCCGGAGATCCGCAAAGCCGCCGGTTCGATCACGCCTCGGGAACGTCCCGGCGATTTCGCGCAGGCGATGATGGACCTCGGCGCGGCTGTTTGCACGCCGCGCGCGCCGAAATGTTTGATCTGCCCGCTCGCCGGTTTTTGCGCCGCATTCAAACAGCGCGCCGCGGAGGCTTTTCCGGTGAAGAAAGCAAAAGCTGAAAAACCGACGCGCCGCGGCGCGATCTTCGCCTTGTTCAATTCAAAGGGCGAGGTGCTGCTTGAGCGGCGAGAGGATAAGGGCCTGCTCGGCGGCATGCTTGGTCTGCCGGGAACGGCGTGGGCGGAGCATCCCGGTGCGGACGTTTTTGTCTCCGCCCCAGCGCAAGCGAAGTGGATCGAAGCCGGCGCCATTCGCCATACGTTCACGCATTTCCATCTCGATCTCGATGTCTATTTTGCTGATGAGAATAGGCGCACTGAGTGCGTCATAGGCGAATGGCTTGAACCTGAGGCCGCGCGCCTCCCGACGGTCATGAAAAAAGCGCTGGGGCGGGCGCTGGCGGCGCGAAAGTCCGGCTAGGGCGCATATTGTCACAGGGATAGTTCCCATGCTGATCATCGTCGCGTTGAATTAATTAGAGCGTTTTCGCGCAACGGTACGTTGCGTGAACAGATTTCTGGACGCCAGAAATAGTGTAGCGTTTACAGCAAGTTACATGGTTTTCGGACGCCGCGCTGATGCGGCAGACAAAATGCGAACGCAAAAATCGACCCTGCGCGATGTTCGGCGAATGTTTCAGCGGCCGCGATTCGCCAGTTCGGCGAACTCGCACAGGAGGGGTCGCGTATCGCGCGGATCGACGATGTCTTCGATGAGAAAATGCTCCGCCGAACGGAAAGGCGAGGAGATTGCTGAAAGCCGTCTTTTTATAGCCGCGATATGGGCCGCCGGGTCGTCGGTTTTCTCAATTTCCGCCTTGTAGGCGACCTCCACGCCGCCATCCATCGGCAGCGAGCCCCAGTCGCCGGAGGGCCAGGCGAAACGGTACTGGAAGCGCGTGTGATCGGACATCGCCGCGCCGGCGACGCCGTAAGCCTTCCGTATAATGACGGTCGCCCATGGCGTCTTCGTGCGATAAATCGCGTTCATCACATCGACGCCGCGCCTTATCGTGCCCGCCTTCTCCGCTTCGAGCCCGATCATGAAGCCTGGATTGTCGACAAGGTGCACGACTGGCAAATGAAACTGCTCGGCGAGCGCGACAAAGCGCTGGGCTTTCTCAGCCGTGTCCGCGGTCCACGAGCCGCCGAGAAAAGTCGGGTCGCTCGCGAGCACAGCGACCGGCCAGCCGTCGAGGCGGGCGAAAGCGGTGATGGCGGCGCGGCCCCAGCGCTTGCCGATTTCGAACATCGAGCCGCGGTCGAAAACCATCTCGACGATCTTGCGCATGGAATAAACCTGCCGCCGCTCGCGCGGCACGGCGGAGAGCAGCGCTTCTTCGCGCCGGTTGACGGCGTCGGTCGCCGCCGTCCGCGCCGGTCGGTCGTGGATCGAGGAGGGAAGATAGGAAAGAAACCGCCGCGTCATGGCGAAGGCTTCGTCCTCGCTCGCCGCCTCGTCGTCGATGACGCCGTTCCTCGCATGAATGTCGGCGCCGCCAAGCGATTCATTATCGAGTTCGCCTTCGCCGATGCCGGCAACGACTTTCGGTCCTGCCGTGAACACCTGCGAAAGTCCGCGCACCATCACCGAGTAATGGCTGGCGACGGCGCGCGCCGCCCCTAACCCCGCCGTCGGCCCGAGCGCGAGCGCGACGACTGGCGCCGTGTCGAGGTTCTTCACCACGTGCTCCCAGCCGGGCACGAACGGCACATAGGTGAAGCCGAGCTGTTCGATGGATTTGACCGAGCCGCCGCCGCCCGTGCCGTCGATCATGCGGATCATCGGCAGGCGGAGATCGTGCGCCGCCTGCTCGGCGAGGGCGAATTTTCGGTGGTTGGCGGCGTCCCCGGCGCCCCCGCGCACGGTGAAATCGTCCGCCGAGGCGATAACGGGCGCGGAATTGATCCGTCCCCGGCCGAAAATCATGTTCGTCGGAGAAAAGTCCTCAAGGCTCCCGTCCTCGCCGTATTGGCCCTTGCCGGCGATCTTGCCGATCTCGCGGAACGAACCGGGATCGAGCAGGCGCGCGATGCGCTCGCGCGCATTGAGCTTGCCGCGCGATTTCTGTCGCGCGAGCTTTTCCTCCCCGCCCATCTTTTCAGCAAACGCCTCGCGGCGGCGGAGTTCTTCGAGTTCTTTTTCCCAGGTCATGGCGAGGAGAATAGAGCGCAACGCTTTCCGGTAAAGCGCCTCGAGCAGCGGTACACTTTCCATACCGGCCCTGACCCTCGCAACCGGACCGGACGTCCTTTATACCGCCGCTCGCTTCTGTACGCCGAGAGAACAGCGAAGCGGCAACCCACCGCTAACCAAAACAAGAGAGGAAACCCAAATGACAGCCATCTTCGCTACGCCTGATTACGAATCCATCAAACAGCGCCAGCAAGCAACGTGGGCTTCTGGCGACTATGCGGTGGTCGGAACCACATTGCAGATCGTCGGCGAGTCCGTTTGCGAGGCCATTGATCTGCGCGCAGGAGAGCGCGTTCTCGATGTGGCGGCCGGCAACGGCAACGCGACGCTCGCAGCGGCTCGCCGCTTCGCCGATGTGATCTCGACCGACTATGTCGAGGCGCTGCTTGAACGCGGAAAGGAACGCGCCGCCGCCGAGCGTTTCGCCGTGACTTTTCGACAGGCTGACGCTGAAGCTCTTCCGTTTGCAGATAACAGCTTCGACGTCGTGCTATCGACCTTCGGCGTGATGTTCGCGCCCCATCAGGAGAAGGCGGCGGCGGAAATGGCCCGCGTGGTCCGCAAGGGCGGTCGCATCGGCCTCGCTAACTGGACGCCGGAAGGGTTCATCGGACAGCTCTTCAAAACCATCGGCAAACACGTTCCGCCGCCCGCCGGGTTAAGTCGCCCGCGCTTTGGGGCGTTAAGTCGACGCTTGAAAGCCTGTTCCCGGGCTGCAAGGTGAAAGCGTCGAAGCAGATTTTCAATTTTCGCTACAAGTCGCCCGCTCACTGGCTCGATATTTTCAAAACTTATTACGGCCCTACCCACCGCGCTTTCGCAGCTCTCGATGGAAAGCAGCAGGCCGCGCTTGAAGCCGATCTGATGAAACTGCTCATCCGTCTCAATCGCGGCGGCGACTCGCTGATCGTGCCGAGCGAATATCTCGAAGCGGTGATTGTGAAGAACTAGTCGCGAGGCGGCGAGGGCTTGCGCTTTATCTCTCGCCGCTTTTTACCGTGCAGGAAATTGACAGATCAAGTCGCTGCACGCATCGCAGCCTTAAGCTTCAGGGAATCGCCGCGCGTGGATAGAAGAATCATGGCTTCCGTCGCGACCGCAACAACCCAGCGCAATAATCGAGCGTGAACGCGCGATGAATCATAGCCTTTTTCAGCGTCGGCGAGATGTTGATCTTCTTCCGCAAGGATGCTTCGCACGAGTGTGGCGAGTTCAGGATCTTTGCAATTAAGAAAGGCGATCTGGTCGGTGAGATGGCGGTGAACTGTCTGTTCAACGGCTGTTGTGCAAACCATCACGCCGGGTTTGCCCAACAGCGCCGTGATGCTGCCGAGAATCGCGCCGCCGATTTTCCAGACCCACAGGGCGCGGCAAGGTTTCGCGCCTCGGGTCGGCATCGCGTCCTTAAAGAGTTGTCGGTGTTTGACTTCGTGGCTCAGCGTTTCTTGAAGCCAGTGTGAGAGGTCCGCATAACGTTTTTCCGCTCGCGTCAGTTGCGAACTGTAGATAAACACGGCGCCATGCTCACCAGCATGGTTGACGCGAAGGATGCGGCGGATAATGCGCCGGCTCTCATCGACGTTTGTCGCGGATTTTTTCATCAGATTATTCTTCGCCCGTAGGCCCCCACGCTTCCAGCGCCTCGCGCTTCAGGCGACGGCGCTCGTCGGAGGAGAGTTTATAGTCGCCGCCGAACAGCGAGGACTCCCACGAGCCGTAGGCGGGGTTCGGGACGATCAGCCAGTCCTTGCCCCAGTGGTCCTTGTTCCGTTCGTATACGGAAAGCCGATCAGCAGGCGTTCCCTTGTAGGCGTCGGTGAAGTCGCCGAGATTGTCGCCGATCATCAGGAGGATGCGGTGGCCTCTGGCGACTTCGGCGACGCGAACGCCTTTCGCGGATGGCTTCCATTCCTTGCGTTCGCCTTGCGTGAAGATCGTGTCCCTATCGCCGCTGACCGGGAAGCCGAGCGCTTTGAGGTTGGCGCGCGTCGCGTCTTCGCCGATCGCGTCGCGGTTGGTGACGTAGAAGATCGTGACGCCCTGCGCGACGGCATAGCGGGCGAAATCGAGCGCGCCGGGCACCGCTTTCGCGCTTTGGCTCTCGACGAACGCGCCCCAGGTCGGGCCGGAAAACTCGGTATAGTCGCGCGCGAGCCTCGCCTGATAGGCGGAATTGTCGAGCACGGTCTCGTCGGCGTCGACGATGACGGCGGGCGGCAGCTTCTCATAGCCTTTGCTTTGCCGGTCCGGCGCCGCGGTCCATTTCCGGTCGGCGAGCGCCTCGTCGAGTCGGATGCGCGCGAGAGCATAAACGCCGAGCGCCGCCGCCTTATATTCGACCGCGCCCTGCATCCATAGCGCCGCATTGAGGAGATCGCTCTGCGGGATGGAGGCTTCGGGCGTTGGAGCAGGCGCAGTGGCGCAGCCCGCCGAGATGAGTGCGAATGCCGTCAGTGTAATGTTGCGTCCGATCATGCCCCCGCTCCGTTTTGTTGCGGCGGCAGCTTATGCGTAGCGAAGAGAGAAGCAAGACGCGCAGGAAGAGTAGTGATCATCCCAGATGTGAGTAGCAATCCCGGGGCCACGCAGCGGCATTGTGGCCCAGCGCGAGATGGCGGTTGAGCTAAGCGCTCATCTGCTTGCGCATCTTCTCTCTCAGAAAATCGATCGGCTTCAGCCCCGTCTTGTCCTCGAACTGCCAGTAGGTCCAGCCATTGCAGGCTTCCGCCTTCTGGACGAGGGCGCCCATTTTGTGGATCGACCCCTGCACGGCGCCGTCCGGACCTTCGACCGCGATGGAGCCGTCCGCGCGCACGCGTGCTTCGTATTTCTTCATCGGCGCCCACAGCCGCGCGCCGGGGCGCAGCAGTCCCTGCTCGACGACGGCGCCGAACGGAACGCGCGGAGCGTCGCGCTTCGACGGGGCGGAGGCGAGAGCTTCGGCGTCCGACGGTTTCACCTTGGCGATGCGTTTGCTGGCGGCGGCGATATAGTCCTCGTCGCGCTCGAGGCCGATGAAATGGCGCCCGAGCATTTTCGCGACCGCCCCGGTCGTCCCCGAGCCGAAGAACGGATCGAGCACCACATCGCCCGGATTGGTCGAGGCGACGAGCACACGGTAGAGCAGCGCTTCGGGTTTTTGCGTCGGGTGGGTTTTCTGGCCGCCTGCGCCTTTCAGCCGCTCGCTGCCGGTGCAGATCGGCAGCGACCAGTCGGAGCGCATCTGGAGATCGTCGTTCGCGGTCTTCAGCGCCGCGTAGTTGAAGGTGTAGCGCGAGGCTTTCTCGCGCGAGGCCCAGATCAGGGTTTCGTGCGCGTTGGTGAAGCGCGTGCCGCGAAAGTTCGGCATCGGGTTGGTCTTGTTCCAGACGATGTCGTTGAGGATCCAGTAGCCGAGATCCTGCACCGCCGCGCCGACGCGGAAAATATTGTGATAGGAGCCGATCACCCAGAGCGCGCCATCGGGCTTCAGGACGCGCCGCGCTTCGGCGAGCCATTCGCGCGTGAAACGGTCATAGGCGGCGAACGAGTCGAACTTGTCCCACGCATCGTCGACGCCGGCGACGCGCGAATTGTCGGGACGCTTCAGATCGCCGCCGAGCTGGAGATTGTAGGGCGGATCGGCGAAGACGAGATCGACGCATGCGTCGGGAAGACTTTTCAACGTGGCGATGCAGTCGCCCTTGATGATCTTGTCGAGAACGGGAGCGATAGCCGTCCGAGTCCCGATCGTTTCGCTTTTATTTTTGCGCGCCATTGTCCGCCCCGTTTTTGAGAGCGCGCATCCTGAGTCAGCGTGATTCCCGCGTCAACCCTGAAGTGAAATTTATCAGCGGAGTCAAAGTGTTAACGAATGACTCTCAGGCGAGAGTCGGAGAAGAGTCCGCATACAACATATTGTGGATCGGCGCGAAGGAGCGCCGATGATGTGGGGTGACGCCGAACTGCAAGAGCGCCGCGCGATGCGCCTCGACGCCGTAGCCTTTATTTTTCTCCCACGCATATTCGGGGAAGTCATGCGCCAGATCGCGCATCATTTTATCGCGCGCGACTTTCGCGATGATCGAGGCGGCGGCGATCGACATCGACTTTGCGTCGCCCTTGATCACGGTGAAAGCCGGGCAGGAGAGCTTCGGCTTGATATGGCCGTCGACGATACAGGCGCCGGGCGCGAGCGGCAGCGCGGCGACCGCGCGCGTCATGGCGAGCAGGCTCGCTTGCAGGATATTCAGCCGGTCGATTTCTTCGACAGAGGCGATGCCGACGCCCACATGAGCGACTTTCCAGAGCGCGGCGGCGATGTCCTTGCGGCGCGGCTCCGACAGCGTCTTGGAATCGCGGATGCCGGCGGGCGTGCATTGCGGCGAGAGGATCACGGCGGCGGCGACCACCGGCCCGGCGAGCGGCCCGCGCCCCGCCTCATCGACGCCGGCGACAAGACCTCCCACGGACTCCTCGATCTCGAATGTGGGCTGCATGGGGTAATGTTCCTCGATAGTCCGGCCATAGCAGGGCGACTCGGACCTGGAAAGCAAGGGTTGATCGGCCCGGATATGAATCACCCCCCCGGAGATTGCAAAGGAGCATTGAGCCGCTACATTTTCCGGCATCTGCGGCGGGATAGGGGAGATCGCATTGGAACGAAATCGATGACAGCAATAGCAGGCTGTGCGCGCCGCCTTTGCGTTGGGTTTTTCGTTCTCGCCACGTTCGCCGGTTTCTGCGCGTCGGCGGGCGCTCAGGACATTTCTTACCTGAAATCGCTGCCGACGCCCGCGGAGATCGAGGCGGCGTTTCCGATCGACGGCGACGACAGGATAGACGCCGCTGCGAAACAGCAGGCTGCGTTCAGTCTGGTCGCCGATGCGATCAACAATCGCGCCAAAGAGCGCAGGACGATGGTGAAGTTCACGCCCGAAGAAAGCGAGCTTCACGGTCTCTATGCGATTGACGCCAGCAATCGCATCCGAACATCGATGGGCTATCCAATTCTTGGGTGTGGCGGCGATAAGGACTGCGAACGGTTCGACAATCTTTACCGCGAGTATCTGTGGCTTTCGAAGAAAAAGAGCGCCGCTTTCAGGGCGGAGTTTCGCCAAAAATTTCCAGCCGCAGCCATGACTTTACCAGCGGCGGTGGCGACAACGGGGCCTGGCGGCGATGTTAAAATGTTCGACTGGCTTCTCATTATGGCCGCCATTGCGCTCGGCGTGGCGGCGGCGCGTCCCTGGAAAGCTGTATATCGCGGACAGATTACTCAGATGGGGTCGGGCGTCGCGCGCACTTCATCGGGGGTGATTAGCGAAACCTTCAATCGCCGCAATCGCGTTACGATCGGCGCAAAGAAACTAGGGGAGACCGTTACCTCGACGCGGATGGATGACGCATTGCTGAACGCGATGCAGTCGGGCGCTGAAGCGGCTGTCGGAACCGGCTGGGTCTTATGGTGGCGTTGGATTCTTTCGGTGGATTGCGGCGGGGATAAGGAGCGCGAGCCGTTCCTGTCGTTCCTTACGCGAACGCTGATCCTCTCGCCGCTGTTCGCCATCATCGCGGCGCTTATCGCCGGTTTCGGCGCGAGGCTGTTTCTGCCCCTCAATATTGCCGGGCCGATCGGGATATTCGTCCTTGTCTTCGGCTTCACGCAGATCGTCACCAATACGCTCGCCTGGATTGGCGCCGCTCCGGCTGCAACAGCCCGGGTCGATGCGGCGTAGGGAGTAGGGGCGCCAAACGCGCTTCCCTCCTGACAGAGCGCAGACTCGGGTTTAAGCTTGCTCAGGCGCAAATTACATGACGCCTTCTGAGGAACTTGCGATGGCCCTCGACACGAACGGCATGGCGCCGCTGCTTCAGGTTTACGACATGCCGGAGGCGCTCGCCTTCTACCGGGACGTTCTCGGCTACGAGGTCGTCAGCGCCTCGCCGGGGCCTTTGAACGAAAAGTCTTGGGACACATCGATCTATATTTGGATGGAAAGCCATTGGCAGGTGTTGGTTGATCTGTCTACAGAGGACGGAAAATCGAGCGATCTTGTCTTGCATATTCGAATCTACGAAGTCGGAAATAGCTTCGAGTTTGAGCCTGGAATGATCTACGTCCCTTAATGCCTTTGAATATTCGGTTGATCATCTGCTTCCGGCCTCTTTAATCGTTAAGCGATAGTCGAAGAAACGCTGCCCGCCCCCTACAACAAGCTCAACTGCCCGCTCACCTCGTCCGGCACGCGGAAGCGCGAAAGGTCGAGCGGCGTGCGGTCGCGGTGGAAGCCGAGCCTTGCGCCGGCGGCGCGGAAGCGCTGGGTGATAAGCTGGGCGTAGGGCGTCTTGATCTCGCCGCCGCGCGACCAGTGCGGGTCGTAATCGCGCCCGCCGTTCATGGTGCGGATATGATCCATGACGCGCTTGGCGCGGTCGGGCGCATAGGCGGCGAGCCATTCCTGAAACAGCGGCGAGACTTCGAGCGGCAGGCGGAGGATCGTGTGCGCGGCGAAGGTCGCGCCGAGCGAGGCGGCCTCTTCGAGAATGCCTTCCATCTCGCTGTCGTTAAGGCCGGGGATCATCGGCCCGGTCATGATGCCAGTCACGACGCCCGCTTCCGTCAGTTTGCGGATCGCTTCGAAGCGCTTCGGCGGCGTCGAGGCGCGCGGCTCCATCGAGCGGGCGAGCGCGCGGTCTTGCGTCGTGATCGACACCATCGCGCGCGTCAAATTACGCTCGGCGAGCGAGGAAAGAAGATCGACGTCCCGCGTCATCAGCGCCGAGTTGGTCAGAATCGTCACCGGATGATTGAAGCCCGAGAACACAGATC
>JAVJPA010000337.1:0-20855 GCA_040216495.1 Amphiplicatus sp.
CGGATTAACTTCCTGTCCGCGCCTTCGCCGCTAAGGTGGTCCGTCCGAGCCGTTCGAAAAGTCCTCATGATGCGCCGCCTCGCTCTCTTTTTCGCCCTCGCCGCGCTCGCCGGCTGCGCCACCGCGCCCGACAGGCGCGCGTCCGGCGCGTTCATGGCGTCGCTGCATCTTTGCCCCGGCGGCGGTATCAGCAACGCGCCGCCGGCCGATTCGAACCGGCGCGTCGAGGGCTTCGAGCAGACGATGGTCATCCGCGGCGTCATGCTTGCGCGCGCGCCCGTGAACGCCTGCCTTTCCTCCGGCTACGGCGCGCGGAGCGGCGGCGCCGGTTCCTTCCATCACGGCGTCGATCTCTACACCGGCGCGCCGCGGCAGGTCCTCGCCGCCGGCGACGGGGTCATCGCGGGGGCCGGACGGCAGAACGGTTACGGAAATGTCATCACGATCCGCCACAGAAACGGCGTCGAGACGCGCTACGCGCATCTTTCCTCCTTCGGCCCCGGCGTTCGAAAAGGCGCGGGCGTCGCGGCGGGGGACGTTATCGGTCTCACCGGGAACTCCGGCAATGCTACGGCTGTTCATCTCCATTACGAAGTCATCGTCGATGGAAAAACGGTCAATCCCCTTACTATTGGCCGATAGGCGCGGCTTCCTTTACTAAGAAAGGAAGCACCGTGAAGGATGATTCTTGACCAAGTCTCCGCGCCCTAAAGGCCTGCCGACCCGGCAGCAGATACTCGACTACCTGAAAGCCCATCCCGGCGAGGCGGCCCGACGCGACATCGCGCGCGCGCTAGGCGTCAAGAATGAGCAGCGCGCGGAATTGCGCGCGCTCATCAAGAGCCTCGAAGCCGACGGCAAGGTGCAGAAGACGCGCGGCAAGAAAATCGTCCAGACCGAAACGCTGGCGCCCGTCACCGCCATCGACATCATGTCGGTCGACGATGACGGCGATCTCCTGTGCATGCCCGCCGACTGGAAGGGCGACGACAAGCCGCCGCTCATTCGCCTCACCGCGCGCGCCGCGGCGAAAATGAAACCGGCGCCCGGCGTCGGCGACCGCTTCCTCGCGCGCCTGAAGCCCGCGGGCGACGACGGCTACACGGCGCAGCTCATCAAGGCGCTCGGCAAGGGCGCGCACCGGTTTCTCGCGGTGTTCAAGTCGACCAAGTTCGGCGGCGTCGCCGATCCGGTCGAGCGGCGCGCGCGCAACAATTTCACCATCGACAAGGGCGACACGGGCGGCGCGAAAGACGGCGATCTCGTCTGGGTCGAGACGAAAGGCGCGGCGCGCAGCGGGCCGACGCGCGCGCGCGTGCGCGACATCGCCGGCCACATCGAGGACAAGGGCTCCTACTCGCTGATCGCGGTCGCGAGCCACGGCATCCCCATCGAATTTCCGCCCGAAGTCATTGAAGAGTCCGAGCGCGCGAAACTCCCCGCCCTCGACAAGCGCGACGATCTGCGCAGCGTTCCCCTCCTCACCATCGACCCGGAAGACGCGCGCGACCATGACGACGCGGTGTGGGCGGCGCCCGATGACGACGCGGCCAACGAAGGCGGGTGGAAAGTCATCGTCGCCATCGCCGACGTAAGCTGGTTCGTGACGCCAGGCTCGGCGCTCGACAAGGAGGCGCAGCGGCGCGGAAACTCCGTGTACCTCCCCGATCGCGTCGTGCCGATGCTGCCGGAGCGGCTCTCCAATGACCTCTGCTCGCTGAAGGAAGGGGTCGACCGTCCCTGCCTTTACGTCGAGATGATCCTCGACGCCGAAGGCCGCAAGAAATCCCACAAGTTCGGGCGCGCGATGATGCGCTCGGCGGCGAAACTCGCCTATGGCGACGCGCAGAAGATCATCGACGGCGGCAAGGCGCCGGAAGAAATCCAGAAAACCGTCAAGAATGTCTACGCCGCCTACAAGGCGCGCTGGCAAGAGCGCAGCCACCGCGCGCCGCTCGACCTCGATCTGCCCGAGCGGCGCGTCGTGCTCGGTCCCGATGGCGGCGTTCTTCGCGTGGAAATGCGCGAGCGCTTCGACGCGCACCGGCTGATCGAGGAGTTCATGATCCTCGCCAATATCGCGGCGGCCGAGACGCTTGAGCAGAAACACTTGACGCTGATCTACCGCATCCACGATACGCCGGACCCGGAGAAACTGGATTCCTCGCGCGACTATCTCGACAGCCTCGGCTATTCGCTGATCAAGTCGGACGCCGTGCGCCCGCAGCATTTCAACCGCATTCTCGAACTCGCCGAACAGCGCGGCGAGAAGGAGATGATCTCCGACGTGGTGCTCAGAACCCAGCGGCAGGCGGTCTACGCGACGGACAATGTGGGGCATTTCGGCCTCAACATCGCGCGCTACGCGCACTTCACCTCGCCGATCCGGCGTTATGCCGATCTCACTGTTCACCGCGCGCTCGTCACCGCGAACAAGCTGGGCGCCGGCGGGCAGACGGCGGAGGAAGCGAAAGATCTTTCCAAGCTCGCCGAGAAGACTTCCGACTTCGAGCGCCGCGCCATGGCCGCCGAGCGCGAGTCGAAAGACCGCTACCTCGCCGGCTATCTCTCCGACCGCGTCGGCGTCGAGTTCGGGGGCCGCATCCGCGGCGTCACCCGCTTCGGCCTTTTCGTCATGCTCGATGAAACCGGCGCCGACGGGTTCGTGCCCATGCGCTCGCTCGGGCCGGATCGCTGGCGCTTCGAGGAAGGCTCGCACTCTGTCATCAGCGAAACCACGGGCGCGTTCTACCGCCTCGGCCAGCCGGTGCGCGTCAAGCTCCTCGAAGCGACGCCGCTCACCGGGGGCCTCCGGTTCGAAATGCTCTCCGACCCGATGGAGGGCGAGCGTCCGGCCCGCGGCAAGGGATCGCGCCCCGGAGGCGGGCGCGGCAAGCCTTCCGGCAAGAAGACGGGGAAGAAGTCGGCGAAGAATAAGGGCAAGCGGCGGCGGTAGGATGTTGCGCTATCCTATGCGCGCCGATGTCTCAACCCGCTCATCCCGGCTTTCGCCGGGATGAGCGCAGAATTAAGGGCGCGCCCAACCTTTTCAAAAGCGGGCGAAGGCGCCTAAAGTCGCTCGCCAGAGATGAATGATCCGATGACCGACGACCTTCTCACCGTCCGCGACTTTTTCCGTTACGCCGTCAGCGCTTTCCGCAAGGCCGACCTCTCGTTCGGGCACGGCGCCGCCGACGCGGTCGACGAGGCGGCGTTCATCACGCTCGAAGCGCTGAACCTCCCCATCGACGACATCAATCCTTGGCTGGAGGCGCGCCTCACCGCGCCCGAGAGGAAACGCCTCGCGGACCTCATCGCCGCGCGAATCGAGACCCGCAAGCCCGCCGCGTACCTGCTCAACAAGGCCTATGTGCAGGGCGTCCCCTTCTATGTGGACGAGCGCGTGATCGTGCCGCGCTCTTATATCGGCGAACTGCTGATGGGCGAGGAAGGGTTCCCGCTCGCCATCGATCCTGAAGATGTGACGTCCGTGCTCGACCTCTGCACGGGCTCGGGCTGCCTCGCGATCCTCGCGGCCTACGCTTTCCCGAACGCCGAGATCGACGGCGTCGACCTCTCCATCGACGCGCTCGAGGTCGCGCGCCGCAACGTCGCCGAGCACGGACTCGAGGAACGCATCGCCCTTCATCACGGCGACCTGTTCGCGCCGGTGAAAACCAAGCGCTACGACCTCATCATCACCAACCCGCCCTATGTGGACGCCGAAGCGATGGCGGGCCTCACACCCGAATACCGCGCGGAGCCGGAACTCGCGCTCGCCGGCGGCGACGACGGGCTCGACGTGGTGCGGCGCATTCTCGAAGAGGCGCCGAAACACCTGACGCCGACGGGAGGCATCCTCTGCGAAATCGGCACGGGACTCGATATTCTCGAAGCGGACTATCCCGAGCTCGACTTCATCTGGCCGGACACGGAGGAAAGCGAAGGCGAGGTGTTCTGGCTGACGGCGGAGGATTTTGAGGGGTGACGCTCATGATAAGGAGCCGATAATTGAGATGGCTTCTGCCCTTGATCGCATTGCTGCTCTCGGGCTGCGGGATCAATTATGTCGCTCCGAGCGCAGTGACGCGTCTAGAGTTTCAGTCCATATCAACAATGGATGCTGCGCTGCTGGCTATCCAAGAAGAGCTCCGTGCGCGAGGATTCCAAGTAGAACCCTCCGACAGCCGCTGGCCGAAAGAGATGCTAAACGACCTTCCTCCTGAAGTGAGGTCGCGCATGTCCCGCACGATCAGCTTTTGGCGTCACCGATCCGAGCCGGTCAAGGAAGACTTGCACGGCGATATTATCGTGTACGCCAATTCCGGCGAGGAAACCGACCGTCCACAGAACAGCGCTGATCTTGATGCCCGCTATCCCTTTATCGAGCTTCGCCTGACGGAAATCAGACCGGGCGGGTTCAGCCCGAACGGACTCCGCGTCTATGATGGAATAATTCGCTACCTGCGCGACCAAAACTATAACGTTATTATCATATCTGAACCGCCTCCGACCAATGAAAGAGAGCACTTTCGCATTACAGCCATGAATGCTTTTTCGATGGGGATTTGGTGGATTTTATCCTGGGCGGCGAGCATGGCGATCTTCGGCGGGCTGACGGAGTTGGGGCTTCGCGCCGTAAGAGCGCGCCAAACGATCCGCCGTCTTGTCTTAATCTGCGTCGGCGTCGCCTTCGTTACGCCCATGCCGGTATCGAGCATGTTCGTTACGTTTATGCTCCCCAATGTTCTGCATCTTTCGATTGGAGCGAAGGGCTACGCCGCACTCGCCGCCGAGTTCGGCAATCACGCTATTGTCGGCGCTTTTTTGGTGTCGCTATGCCTTAGCGCGTTTGTCGCCATTTTTTTCGTTCGCGATAGGAAAAGCAAGATCGCTTCTCAATAAGGGCATACCGATTGACTTAGCCCTTCCTTTTCACGGAAGCGAAGAAAGCATCACTGCTTTCACGCAAGCCCCGCAATCTCCGCCGCCGACAATCCCGCCTCTTTCAAAATTTCCTCCGTATGCGCCCCGCTTGCCGGAACCGCCCCCGGATCGGGCGGAATCTCGCCGTCGAAGCGCGGCGCGGCGGCGGTCTGGAGGACGCCGCCGATCTCGCGGTAGATGGCGCGCGCCGCGATGTGCGGCTCGCGCGCGGCCTCAGCGGGGCTAAGAACGGGCGCGTAACAGACGTCGGTTCCGAGCAGCAGGCCGTCCCAATGCGCGCGCGGCTTCGACGCAAAGGTTTCAGCCAGCTTCGCCTTGGCCTGCGGCCATTTCCCCGTATCGAACTGCACGGCGAACAGCGGATCGTCCGCAAGGCCGAGCTTGTCGAGCAGCAGCCCGTAGAATTTCGGCTCCAGCGGGCCGACCGAAATCCAATTTCCATCGGCGCAGGCATAAGCGTCGTAGAAATGCGCGCCGTCGAGCATCGAGGCGCCGCGTTCGTCCGGCAATCCGCCCGCCGCGCGCAGCGACAGCAGCAGATTCATCATGTGCGCCGAGCCGTCGACGATGGCGGCGTCGACGACGGTTCCCTTCCCCGTCTCGCGCGCTTTCAGGACGCCCGACAATATCCCGATGGCGAGATAGAGCGCGCCGCCGCCGATGTCGCCGACCATGGTCGGCGGCGGAACCGGCGCTTGCCCTGCCTGCCCCGCATACCAGGCGGCGCCGGACAGGCTCGCATAGTTGATGTCGTGACCCGCCGACTGCGCCAGCGGCCCCGTCTGGCCCCAGCCGGTCAACCGTCCGTATACGAGCTTCGGGTTGGCGGCCATGAGGACGTCAGGCCCGAGCCCGAGGCGCTCCATGACGCCGGGTCGCAGCCCTTCTATCAGCGCATCGGCGCGCGCGCAGATTTTGACCGCCGCGTCGCGCGCGGCCGGGTTCTTGAGGTCGAGCCCGATCGAGCGTTTGCCGCGGTTGAAGAGGCGCGCGGGGCCGGCGCCTGCATTCTCCGGGCGCTCGATGAGAATGACGTCGGCGCCGAGATCCGCGAGCAGCATCCCGCAGAACGGACCCGGCCCCAGCCCTTCAAACTCGACAATTCTGACGCCGCTCAGCACAGACACGCCGCACTCCTTCGCTCGCCTTTAACCATGCAGGGGACAGGACTCCCCCGCAAGACGCGCGCGCAGCGGCGCAGGAATTGCAGACTTTCCTCCGGAACCCCATCGGCCGACGGACCGCGCCGGCCTGCACGTTAAAGATGGGGGCGGAGGAAGACCATGTTCGCTCATATCCCGTTCCGCCTGATGACCTCCCTCTTCGGCGTCCGCAACCCTGCACGGCTTCGCCCCGCGCCGGCGCGAGCGCAGGCTTTCCCGGCGCGCACGCCGCTCGAAGCGCTGCTGATCGATGAGGATTTTTATCTCGCCGAATGCGCCGTCATTCGGCCGCGTGCAGATGTTCCTGATCGCGAGGGTCGGCGCGCCCGCCGCTGAACACGAACCCTTCGACGCCCGGCACATACAGCATGTTGGTAAGACGCCCCGCAAACGCGGCGTAGGACCCGTCCGCGAGCCTGAGGCACACATGCGGCAGCGCCAGCGCCTCGCCGAGCTTCGACAGCGTCTTCTCGCCGACCGAGCGGAACATCGGCAGGTCGCTCGGATGCACCAGGTCCTTGGTGGTCTTGCCGAGCAATGCGCGCGCCGGCCCGCCGAGCGCCTGGTTGACCGACGGGCTCGCATAGATGATGCGCCCTTCCGGCGAAAAGATAATCGTCACGTCCTGCGAGGACTCGACCAGCGCGCGATAACGCTTCTCGGACTCGTGCGCCGCATCGACCTGCTTCTTCAGCGCGTCGAGCAGCCGGTCGTTGCGCGAGCGCAGACGGATCGAGCGCACGATCATCTGGTGCGTCGTCCAGGCGAGATAGGCGGTCGCCACCGCATAAAGGCAGACGATGGCGGCGATGGCGGGGCCGACCGGACCGGCGGCGATGGCGTAGGTCGCGGCGAACGGCATCAGCGCCGGAATGTTGAACGCGAGCACCGCGCGCCAGGACGCGCCGGCGGACGCGATCGCCGTCGCCGTCATGCCGGCGATCATGAAGGGAAGGAAAGCGTTCCCCAACAGTCCGTGCACGGCGAACATCGGCGCCAGCGCGCCCCACAGGACGCCGTTGATCGCCATGCCGACCACATGCCAGCGCGCGAACAAAGCGAGCCCGTGCGCCGGCGCCGCCGGACGGCGGAAACGCCACCACATGAACAGGCGCACCAGCGCAAGGATGGTTACGGCTCCGGCCCAGCCGAGCAGAATCCGGCGGTCGACGCTCGTCCACGCGATCGCGACCGTAATCGCCACATTGATGACCGTCACCCCGATCGCGACGGGGGCGCCGCGCATCAGAAGAGCCATCCGGTCGGCCCGGATTTTAACCCGGTCTGAGTCGGTGAGTTTACTGTCTACGGGTCGGCGGATGGGGGAATTGGAAATCGCAGTCTGCAATTCCGCAATCATTCACGCTCCTTTATTCGTCTCCCGCTGCATGAATGAGAGCACATGGACGCGGTTCGGGGAATAGACCTGATCCCGGTTTAAGGGACCTTGCCGGAACCGCCGGGTTTTCAGGAGAAAAACAATAATTTCCGGTAATTCAAGCCCTTAGCCGAGGAAATCCTCCAGCGCCCTCAACAAGGTTGGGGAAATTTCCCTGCTGCGGCGCCCCGGTTTTTCAGGCCTCGTATCGCCGGAAAAGGCGCTGATCCCGATTGGTCGCTGCATCGCAAAAGGCTATGAAGCGGCGTAGCAGCCCGGAACCCTCCATGTTCGACGTCGCCCTCTCCGCCGCCCTCGCCCGCGTCAAGCCCTCGCCCACCCTCGCCGTCACCCAGAAGGCGCGCGAATTGAAGGCGAAGGGCGCGAACATTATCAGCCTCGGCGCCGGCGAGCCGGATTTCGACACGCCCGACTTCGTCAAAGAAGCCGCCATCGACGCGATCCGCCGCGGCGAAACCAAATACACCAATGTCGACGGCATTCCCGAGCTGAAGGAAGCGATCGCGAAGAAATTCCGGCGCGACAACAATCTCGACTACCAGCCGTCGCAGATCTCTGTCGGCACGGGCGGCAAGGCGGTGATCTACAACGCCCTCGTCGCGACGCTCAATGCAGGCGACGAAGTCGTCATCCCGGCGCCTTACTGGGTGTCCTATCCCGACATGGCTCTTCTCGCCGGCGGGGAGCCGGTCTTCGTGGAAACAAGCGCCGAAGACGGGTTTCGTCTGCGCCCGGACGATCTCGAACGCGCGATCACCAAGCGTACGCGCTGGCTCATCCTCAACTCGCCCTCGAACCCGACGGGCGCCGCCTACGACCGCGCATCGCTGAAAGCGCTCGCCGACGTGCTGCTGCGCCATCCGCAAGTGATGATCCTCAGCGACGACATGTACGAGCACATCGTCTATGACGGGTTCGATTTCGCGACCATCGCCGAGGTTGAGCCGCGCCTTTACGAGCGCACGTTGACCGTCAACGGCGCCTCCAAAGCCTACGCCATGACCGGCTGGCGCATCGGCTATGCGGGCGGGCCGCAAAAACTCATCAAGGCGATGGAAAAGGTGATGTCGCAATCGACGTCGAACCCCTGCTCGATCAGCCAGTGGGCCGTCGTCGCGGGACTGAACGGCGATCACTCGTTCCTCGCCGAGCGCAACCGCTCCTTCAAGGAGCGCCGCGACATGGTCGTATCGATGCTGAACGAGGCGGAAGGGATTTCATGCCTGACGCCGGAAGGCGCGTTTTACGTCTACCCGTCCTGCGCCGGGGTCATCGGCAAGACGGCGCCGTCCGGCCGGACCATCAAAAACGACGAGGAGTTCGCCGCCGAACTTCTCGAAGCGGAAGGCGTCGCCGTGGTGTTCGGGGCGGCGTTCGGCCTGTCGCCGTTTTTCCGCATTTCCTATGCGGCCGCCAAATCGCAGCTTGAAGACGCCTGCGCGCGGATCCAGCGTTTCTGCGCTAAGCTGAGCTGACGACGTTCTGATATCGAGAAATTCGATTGAGAGGTTTCGACTTATCCATTTGATAAACGGACCCTTCCTTCCTATCTGCTGTTGGCAATTCACAATCATTGAGGGAGCTTGAGATGACGAAGCCCAATATCGGTCTCGACGGCAATGCGCGGAAGTCTGTCGCCGCGGCGTTGAACAATGTTCTGGCGGACACCTACACGCTCTACATGAAGACGCATGCCTACCACTGGAACGTGACAGGGCCGAACTTCCATTCCCTGCATGTGATGTTTGAAGAGCAGTACCGCGAAATGTGGGCGGCGCTCGATGAACTGGCGGAACGTGTGCGCGCGCTCGGGGTATTCGCGCCGACAAGCGGCAAAGCGTTCGCCGAACTCACCACGATCGAAAGCGCCGACAAGGAGCCGCCGGCGGCGGGCGATATGGTCAAGAACCTTCTCGCCGATCATGAAACGCTGATCCGCCGCGCGCGCGAAGCGCTTGAAACGGCGAGCGAGGCGGAGGATGTGGCCAGCGAAGACCTGCTGACGCAGCGCATTCAGACCCATGAAAAAACCGCATGGATGCTGCGCGCCACCACGGAATAACGTCTGCGCGGAATGAAAATAGGCCGGGTCCCGTTAAGGACCCGGCCCGAGGAATCGAGCGTTCAGGGGGCTCACCTGGTTGCTCGAAGGGACAACGTAGCTTCCGGACGGCGCCTTGCGAGTTCGGCTGGATCTACTGAACGTCCCGCGCCGCGATCGCCTGTCGACTACAGTGATAGAATAGTGCGCATGCGGCGCAAACCGAAGCCGGTTCGACGCATTTCACCCTCAATTCATCGCTATTTCGTGCAACAAGCGTCGATTTAAACGCGCGCGATTTTCTGCCGCGCGCGCAACTTCATTGCGCGTCACGCTGCGCGTTCAACCGGCGAACGACTTCCTCCGCCGCGCGCGCGGTTTCGTCGAGCGGTTCGTATGACCAGCGCCGCAGCCTGTCGGTGAAGAATCGCGCGACGCGCCGCTTGCGCAGATCCTTGCGGAAGCGCGCAAACTTTTCCGCGCCGACAGCATTCGCCGTATCGAGCGCGAGCATCTGCACCGGCTTGCCGGTGAGCGCGGCTTCCGTCGTCATGTTGACGCTGTCGGCGGTGACGAGAACATGCTCCGCGAGGCCGAGAATGCCGAAATACGGATTGTCGAGCCCGCCAAGCGGCGCGCCGTCCCATAAAAAGTGCGGACGCCCTTCAAGCGCCTCGGCGATGGCGCGCAAGGTTTCCGGTTCGGTGCGCCGCGACGGCGTGATCATCAGCCCGGCCCCGCTGTCGGCGAGGCCGCGCAGCGTCATGGCGATTTTCGCGCGGCGCGATTTGCTGAAGCGATAAACCTTGTTCGGTCCGCCGATCAGCACGCCGACGCGAGGCGAAGGCAGATGTGCGAGCGAAGGCGCCAGCAGCGCCGCATCCGCCTGCATCTTTTCGCGCGTCGCCCGTCCCGGCGAGCCGACAATGGGGAACACGTTGGCGCCCGCGAGCCCGTCATGGGTGGGCGGAACGACCAGATCGAACGCCGCCAGAGGCGCGCGCGGGTTTTGCAGTTGCACGGTGAAGGTGGACGGGCTGCGGTCTTTGACCGCCATGGTGAAGGGAACGCTCGCTCTGCCGCAGGCGATCCAAAGATCAGGATACGGCGGGCGGAGCAGCGCGCCTTCGCTGGAGAGTTTTGAAAACGGTTCGCCCCAGACCTGCCGCGGCAGGCTTCGCCACGGCGCCTTCAGGACGATCCGCTTGACGGTGGGGTGCAATGGCAGCCGCCGGGCGATCGCTTCGGCGAGACCGAGCGCCTGATTCTCGATCCCCGCGCGCCCGTCCGTCACCACCCAGCATTCGCGTTTGGGCGCCGGCGCCGGATCTGAACTGTCGGATTGAATCATGCCGCCTGCGGGAGAGCCTCGCTCCACCCATACGCGATTTGCGGCGATTGCGCAGTCGGGAAAGAAGGCGGGCCTTTTTAGCGCAAATAGCGAGGGCCGATCTCAGCGGTGCTGCTTCTGGGGAAAGGAGGAATGAGTCGTGGCGAAAGGGCTGTCTGCTTCGGCCGTGAAGCCAGCGCCCTGAAAAAACCGGCTTTTCAAAAACAGACGGCGCGCTTGAGGGGAAACTTACTCTCCGGCCGAGGGCCGGCTTTTATCACCCCGCCCCGCCGCTGCGCTTCGCCAGCACGTCCCGCGCCTCGTTGATCTTCGCGGCGAGATAGTCCGTGCCCCCCTTGTCGGGGTGGAGCTGGCTGATGAGCTTCTTGTGCGCGGCCTTGATCGCTTCTGCATCCGCGTCGAGGCCGACGCCGAGCACGGACGCGGCTTCGTCGAGGCCCATCTGCGCGCGCGGCGCAGGGGCCATGCGCGTTCCCGCCTCATCGGCCTTGATCGCGCGCTCGCGCCAGGTCTCGATGGCGGTGATGCCGCCCGCGGCCACCAACACCATGAAAGCGAGCGGCCAGAGCTTCGCCGCAAACAGCGCCGCCGCGAGTCCGAGAAAGACGACGCCCTTGAGGATCGTCACATTGCGCTTTTCCCCGCCCGGGCGCGCGCCCTTGCCCGCCCGGAACAGAAGCCATCCGGCGGCGCCGACGGCGCAGACAAGGGCGAGAAGGCCGATCATTCAGGGTCCGGTCGATTGCGCGAGCGACCTTGCCCGAAACCGCTGCGCGGGAAAAGCGGAACGGATTCAGGCCGCTTCGCGCGCTTCCCGCGCCGGCAGCTTCAGCGTCGCGATCAGCGAGCGGATTTCGAGCCGCGCCGTCACATGGCTCATGGTCGAGAGCCGGACCGGCGCGTCCGGCCCGCCAAGATCAAGCAGGGTCAGGCCGAGCGGGAACAGCTCGCGATAGATCACCCTGTCGCCGAACCCGCGCGCCAGCCGGTAGCCGATACGTCCTGCAAGATCGTCGAGCTTCTTGCCCATTTCGAGTTTGTTGCGCGCGTGGGTCGCCGAGAGCCGGTTCCTCATCACCACCCAGTCGATGCCGCCCTTCACGCCGGCCAAAGCCCGTTGCTTGCGGGCGGTCCAGACCATCTCGCTGTAAAGACTGGGGCCTACCAGATCCCCTGTCGCCGGATCGAGCCGGGCGAGAAGATCGAAATCGACGAAACTGTCGTTCAAGGGCGTGACGATCGTGTCCGCATGGGCGTGGGCCAAGCGCGAAAGATGGGTGTCCGCGCCGGGGCAGTCGATGACCACGTAATCGCAGTCGGAAAGCGTGCTGAGCGCCCCGGTCAGGGCTTCGGTTTCTTCGGCCCGAGCGGCTTCGCGGCTGTCTATGGAGGACGGCCGCACCTGCGGCTCCACCGGAAAGACCAGCGCCTTGCCTTTGGTTTCGCTGAATTTTCGGCGGTTCTCAATGTAACGACTGAGGCTGCGCTGGCGCATGTCGAGATCGATCGCGGCCACCCGATGCCCGCTTTTCAGCAGGGCGACGACGATATGCATGGCGGCGGTCGATTTGCCCGACCCGCCCTTTTCATTGCCGAGAACGATGACATGGGTCATCTGGCCGACCTTCTCACTGTTTCCCCCAGACCCGGACCTTCCGGCCGTCTGCTTACGCACGCGAAACTTTCGGCAGATAGACTCCGCCACTCTTTCCCACCCTGCGGCGATTCTCGGCCGGACAGGATGCAATTCATGCGTGCGGCGCTTCTCACTCTTCTCTGCCTTGTTGCAAGCCTGCCGGCGCGGGCGGAAATCGCCCTGGCGCCGCTCAGGCAGGTCATCACCGAGGAAGCTCGCACCGTCACTTACCGCCTCTCAAATCCTTCCCGGCGCATCGTCGAGGGCCGGGTCTCGTGGATTGACATGGTTGCGACCGAGACCGGCTACGCCCCGGCTTCCGCCGAGGACCGCTCGCGGATAAGCGCCGCCCCTTATCTCACCGTCTGGCCCGCCTTCTTCAAGCTCGAGCCGGGCGCGAGCGCGACGATCACCGTTGCGGCGCGCGGAACCATTCCCAATGGCGAGCGCCGCTCTCACCTTCTCATTGAAACCGGCGCCGCGCGAACCCCGCTCCGGCGCGCCGGCGGACTAGAACTCGACATCGGCCTCGGCGTATCGACTCCGGTCGTGCTGCGCGGGGGCGAGGGCGAGGCGCGCGCCAGGATCGGCGACACGAGATTGCTGCGCGACCGCGGCGGCCTGCTCGAACTTTCCACGACCGTCATGCCAGACGGCGACTTCTCCGCCTACGGAAGGCTGAACGTGCGGCTGACATCGCGGGACGGAGACGTGATCGATCTCGCTTCGCTCGACAACGCCGCCGCCTGGAACGACGCCGAACGGCGGCGCTTCTCGCTTCCCCTCGGCGTCAACTATCTGCCGCCGGGCGTGCTTGAAATCGTTTACGCCGGCCGCGCTGAATTCGACGGGCGCGTCTTTGCAAGACGTTCCTTTGAAGTCGCGCCGCCGAAATAATTTCGCCTGTCACCCGAAGAACGCGTCTTCGACGACGGAAACGAGCGCCGCGTCGTCGGTGCGCACATGATCGGCGGCGAGCTCGGTCTTCACTGTGGCGGCCAGCTCCTTCGGCGCCGCCTCGCGCCAGTAGCCGAGGGCGCGCGGTCCCGCCGAAACGATCAGGCGGTCGAACGCTTTGCTGGCGCGCAGCTTTTCAAGACGCGCCGCGACATCGCAAACGAACTGGCGTTCGAGCTGTTTTTCCGGATCGGTCTGCGGCTCGATGGCGCTGCGCCCGGCGCCGACGGACTGGAAGGAACGCGGACGCTTGTCGTCGAATTCGGGCTTCCTGTCGCCTTCCATCGGAAAGCCCGGCAGCGGAGAAAGCCGCTTGTTCGCCCGGTCGTACAGGAACGCGCGCGCGGCGGCGCCGTCGAAAGTTGCGAAAACGGTTCGGGATTTCAGCAGCATTCGTCCTCCCATCGATTTTTTACGCATGACGTACAAATGGGGGCGGGACAGCGAAATTTCATCGCCGGCGCATGAAATATTCACAAGGCCCGCGGCGGGAATGACTGTATCATGCAAGCGTCCGTCAATCGGGGACAGGAAAGGAATCGCGCGTGGCTGAACGGAAGACAAACGGTTTCAGAAAGACATTGTTGGGCGCGGCTTTGGGCGCGGTTTTGCTTTCGCCAGCCGCCGCTTTCGCCGGCGACGCGCCGGCCATGTGGCGCCTCAAGGACGCCGACTCCGAAGTCTACCTCTTCGGCACGTTCCACGTCCTTCCGGCGAGCGTTCAATGGACGACGCCCGCCTTCGATGCGGCGATGCAAGAAACCGAAACGACGATCACCGAAGCCGATGTGACGAGCGCCGAAGCGCAAGCGGCGATGCTCGGCCTCGTGCAGAAATACGGGCTCAACCCGCAAGGCGTCACCTTGTCGTCGACGCTCGGCCCTGAACGTGCGGCGGAGGTCGAACGCATCGCCGGCTCGCTCGGCGTGCCGATGGCGACGCTTGAGCCGTTCCGCCCCTGGCTTGCGTTGATCAGTCTCGCGTCGGTGGCGATGCAGTCGGCGGGCTTCGATCCGGCGAGCGGCGTCGAGAGGGTCGTTATTGCGCGCGCCGCATCGCAAAGCGACAGGATCGAGTATTTCGAGACGGCGGAAGAGCAGATCAAAATTCTCGCCGGCCTAGACGACGAGGAAATGCTGGCGAATTTCGACGTCACGGTAGAACAGTTCGACGACTTCAAGGCGCTCACCGAGGGAATGCTCGCATCATGGAAAGCGGGCGACCTTGACGCGCTGGAAGCCGACATTCTGGCGCCGCTGCGCGACACCTCGCCGGCCGCCTTCCGCGACCTGATCGTCGCGCGCAACAAGAACTGGGTCGCGAAGATCGCCGCGATCATGGAAGGCGAAGGCGACTATTTCATCGCCGTCGGCGCCGGCCATCTCGTCGGCGAAGACAGCGTCGTCGACCTTCTCGGCGAACGCGGCTTCGCGGTCGAGCGGGTGCAGTAGCTAGCTCAGTATGTCGGCGAATAGCGCAAGCGCCACGGCGCCGATGTAAAAGGCGAACAGCTTGCCGAGCAGTTCGCCCTTCATCCGGTGCGCGAGCCGCGCGCCGTAAGGCGCCGCCAGCGCGGCGGCGAGCGCGACCGCGACAAAGGCCGGCGCGTTGACGAAGCCGAGCGACGCCGGCGGCAAGCCTTCATGCGTCCAGCCGGAGACGATGAACCCGAGCGCGCCAGGCGCCGCGACGGCGACGCCGAAACCTGACGCCGTCGCCACCGCCTGATGGATCGAGCGGCCGGACATGGTCATCACCATGACGCCGACTGCGCCGCCGCCGAGTCCCATCAGACTTGAGAACAATCCCGTGCCGAGGCCGACCGGAATGTGGACCGCGCGCGAAGAAAGATCGATCGCCGATGCGGCCGCTTTCCTGCCGCCCCCGGCAAGACGGCGCCATGCAATGAACAGCGCGCCGGTTGCGAAAACGACTGTGAGGAACTCTCCCGGAACCCAGCGCGCCGAGACGCCGCCGACGCCCGCCCCTATCGCGATCCACGGCGCCCACGCCCTGAGCAACCGCGCGTCCACATGGCCGCCGGCGTGATGGGTCGTCAGGGAACGGATCGATGTGACGATGATGACGGCGAGCGAGGTGCCGATCGCGGTTTTGAGGCTTGTCTCTTCCGGCGCGCCATAGGCGCGGAACAGCGCATAAAGCGCCGGCACGGTGACGATGCCGCCGCCGATGCCGAACAGGCCCGCGACATAGCCCGCGGCGAGCCCCGCCCCGATGGCGGCGATGAAAAGAAGTCCGTGCGCATCGATGAAGGCTTGGATCATGCCCCTGCGCGCTCAGTTTCGCCGGCTATTTCGCGGATCGCGCGGTCCAGCATGTCCGGTCCCGCCGAGACGCCCTGCTCCGACAGACGCCGGCGCCAGAGGCGCGCGCGCGGCCTGCCGTGATAAAGCCCGATCATGTGCCGCGTCACATGATGCGGCCGGACCCCGGACGCGGCCATGCGCTTCAGATAAGGCGCCATCGCGCGCGCCGCCTCTTCCGGGGACAGCGCCGGCGCATTGTCTCCAAAAATCCGGCTGTCGACGTCGGCGAGGATATAAGGCTCGCCGTAAGCGGCGCGGCCGAGCATGACGCCGTCGAAATCCGGCAAAAGCGCTTCGGCCGCATCGAGCGAGGCGATGCCGCCATTGAGAACGACCGACAGGTCGGGCCGCGCGCGCTTCAGCCGCCGCACGATGTCGTAATCGAGCGGGGGAACTTCGCGGTTCTCTTTCGGAGACAAGCCCTCAAGCCAGGCTTTGCGCGCATGCACGATGAAAGTTTCGCACCCTGCCCCCGCGACGGTTTCAATAAAGCCGAACAGGCTTTCCTCCGGGTCCTGATCGTCGACGCCGAGGCGGCATTTCACGGTGACGGGAACATTCACGGCGGCGCGCATCGCCGCGACGCAGTCGGCGACGACCGCCGGCGTGCGCATGAGGCAGGCGCCGAAGGCGCCGGATTGAACCCGATCCGAAGGGCAGCCGACATTCAGGTTGATCTCGTCGTACCCGAAATCGGCGCCGATGCGCGCGGCCTCAGCCAGCAATTCAGGATCGCTGCCGCCAAGCTGCAAGGCGACGGGATGCTCAGCCGGATCGAAACCGAGGAGCCTTTCCCGGTCGCCATGAAGGATCGCTTCAGCGGTGATCATCTCCGTATAGAGACGGGCCCGCTTCGTCAGCAGCCGGTGGAAATACCGGCAGTGGCGATCGGTCCCGTCCATCAGCGGGGCGACGCAGAAGCGATGCGAATGAAAAGACACGTGGCGGTCAAGTCCGGCTGCAGGGGCGCCTGCGCGCCCGCCGCGTCATACCGGCTTTTCCCGCGTTTGAAAATGCGCCCGCGCGCCGGATTTCAAACGTGAAGCGCTCTATTGCACCAGCACCGAACGATCGCAGCGGACGCCGTTAACCCTCACATCCGCTTCGCCGACGCTGACGCCGAGCGCTTCGAGCAACGCCGCGACCGGCTCGTCGAGAAGGCCGAAAATGTCGCCGAGCGTGCTCGCAAGAACCGGCTTGAGAAGGTTCCCGGTGTTCAGCCCGATGCCGAGCGCGTTCACTTCAAGCTCCAGGTCGCCGACGAGGCTGGCGAACAGGCTCTCGAAAATGTCGGTCGTCGAGGTCCGCTTGATGGCGCCGCTGGCGATGTCGTTGTAGCTGAAAGTGAGCTGCGTTTCGGTCATGTTCTGGACCGTGGCGCGCGCCTTGCCGCTCGCCTTGATCGCGACGGCGTCAATCAGTTTGGCTTTGGCTACTTTTGTCGAATGCGTGACTTTCTTGGAAAGATCGGCCTCGCCGAGCCACAGATCGACGACGCCGGGACGCGCATGAATGTCGACCTCGGCCATATCGGCCCTACCGCCCGGACAGCGAATGTCGCCAAGGCGCGCTTCGGCGCGCGCGACTTCGATGTACAATGGCGCGCGCACGGTGACGGCGTTCAACGCGCCCTCGCCTAAAAGTTTGGCGATGAGCTGCGCGCGGATCTGGACGTTCGAGACCACTTCCTGATCCATGCCGACGCGCAGCCAGGGCGAGTTCTGCATCATCTCGCCAATCGAGACGTCGGCCGTCAGAGACGCGAGGCCCGGCACGTTCGCGCTGAGATCGAGCTTGAGCAGCGTCTCGCCATTGGCGACGACGGCGTTGGCGAAGAGCAGGTCCATGACGCGCGCTTTCGCGGGCATCCCGCGCGCATCCGCCTCTCCCAGCGCAAGCTCCGCAAAGGGGCCGAGATCGATCACCGTCGTCAGGTCGATCTGATGGCCGACATCCAGCGCGGCGCTGTACAATTTTCTTATCGCCGCCGCGGCGCGGGTTTCGCCGTCATTGTCGGAGACAGCAGCCATCGCCTGGATCACATCGCCGAGCGTCGGATCGCCGACGAGGACGTCCTTATACCGGCCGGAGGTGATGTCCAGCTCTGTCGCCAGCGCGTCCAGAAACATAAACGCGTCGATATCGGCGTCGAGCAGCGCGTTGTAATCAAGGACGGAGAGCGACACGTTCGTCCCCAGCAGCGCGCCGAGCACGTCGTTTGCGATTCCTTCGCGCAGGGCGGCCAGACGCGAGCCGACCGAGAACGCCGCGACTTCCTGCGCGCTGGCGATCGCGATCACGTTGATGGTCGGCGGCTTGGCGAAGCGCGCGCCGAAATAAAGCTTCCCTTCCTTGCTCATCGATACGCGCGCCGCATTGAAGGGCGTCTTGCCCGAGATAAAGCGCTCGCCCGCCGACAATGTCGCGTCCGGCGCATAACGCCCGCGCTCGACGGCGACTCGCGGCCGGGTCTTGGCTTTCTCTTTTTCTTCATCGCCAAGCCGCCCGAATTCGGTGTCGGTAATGGTGTTCTCTCCGTTCAGCGCCAGCACGCGCCGCGCCGCATTCTCGGCTACGGCGATATTCTGCGCGGCGATGATCGCGGCGAGATCGACGGCGCCTTGCGCCTTCCTGCGTTCGAGCGACAACATGGCGGCGTCGATGACGATCGCGGCGCAGATGAGGGCGATGGGGAGAAAAATCGCTGTGACCAGCGCAAATCCGCCGCGACGGTCCTCGCCGAACAGTTTCAGAAATCGGATGATGCGGGAGCGTTTCATTCAGAAGCCTCCATGGCGCACGGTCGCAACGCTGCGGATCACCGGCGGCGGACGATCGAATATCTGCGTCCAGACGATTGTCGGAAGATGCGACGCGTCATATTCGAGGCTCACGTCGAACTGTTGCGGCTCGCTTGGGCTGTCGGCGACATCGACGGTGATGAATTCGCGCTTTAACAGCATGTATTTTTCTACGTTGGCCTCGACGAATTCCGTGGCGATGGCGACGCGCTCCTTCTCGTTGACGCCCGCGACGGCGGCGCGCGCCACATCGCCGCAAAGCTGCTGCACGCTGTTGGCGGCCCCGAAATGAATGCCGAATGTGACGATGCCGAACAGGAGCCCGAAAAAGATCGGGCTGAGAATCGCGAACTCGATCGCCGACACGCCGCGCCGATCGGCGGCGAATCCCTTAACCGCGACTCCCGCCAGAACCACCGGGTGCATCTCACGCGCTCCACAACCTATGCGCGCACTATGTCCTTGGGGCCTTTCAACGCAGTATCAAAAAAGAGACGAATTGTCGGCCGGCCGGACATCAACCGTTAACCAGACCGCTTCACAGGGCGCCTTCACATGAGCGGCCTGCGCAACAGGGGTAACGGGAACGGCGGCGAGTTGGGTGCGGGGACAGGATTTGAACCTGTGACCTTCAGGTTATGAGCCTGACGAGCTACCGGGCTGCTCCACCCCGCGCCAACAGATCCGGGCTGCTGCGAAGCGTCAAGAAAGCTTCATCTGGCCCGGGAGAGCAGGCGGTATATCGAAGCGCCGTGCGGGCGGCAAGCCCCGGGCGGCGCTTTTCGCCTGAAACTTCAAGGAGGCGGCGCCTTTCCCGTTTCGCCCGGCCGCCAACACGCTGTAGGACCGTCGAATCGGGCAAAGGAGAGAGCGATGCGGATCAGAACGATAGTCACAGCGACATTGCTGGCGGGCGCCGCCGCCTGCTCAGGGCCTTCTCCCTCCTCCAGGGGCGCGCAAGAGGCGTCCGAGACCAGCGCAGGCGGTCTGAAGCTGTATGTTCTCGATTGCGGCCATATCGAAATGCTCGACCTGTCGATTTTCGACGCGGGAGGAGCGTATGACGGCATGCAGAACAGCGCCGTCGACACCTGCTATCTGCTCCGCCACCCGAAAGGAGACCTGCTCTGGGACACGGGGCTTCCCGACGCGATCAACGCGGTCGAAGGCGGCGTAACGAGCGGTCCGTTTCAGATGCGGCTGCCGAAAACGCTGAAAGGACAACTCGCAGAGATCGGCGTGGCGCCTGCTGACATCGAATATCTGTCGCTCTCTCACTCGCACTTCGACCACGCCGGGAACGCCGGCGAATATGCGGCGTCGACCTTCATCGTTCACGAAGCCGAACGCGCGCACATGTTCCGCGAGGAAGCGCGCGCCGACGCCCAATCCTTCGCCGCCTACAGCGCGCTTGAAAACGCCGAAACGGCGACGTTTACGGACGAGTATGACGTGTTCGGCGACGGCAGCGTGCGCATCATCGCCATGACCGGGCATACGCCGGGGCACTCGGTGCTGCTGGCGCAGCTCGATAAAGCCGGCCCCGTGCTGCTCACCGGCGATATGTATCACCTCACCGAAGCGCGCGAGAAACGCACCGTGCCGGTGTTCAACACCGACGCCGAGGAAACGCTTCGCTCCATGGACAGGTTCGAAGCGCTCGCCGCTGAGACCGGCGCGCGCGTCGTCATCCAGCATGAAGCGGACGATTTCGCCGCCCTGCCTCACGCGCCGGATTACCTGGATTAAAGAAACCGCTCAGGGTTTGACGAAGCGGAGCATGTAGTTTTCGGAGAGACCGGCGACCTCGACGGTCTCGGCTTCGCCGAAACCGACGGCCTCAACCGCCTCGGCGACGCTTTCCTTGCCGGCATGAACCTGGCGCTTGTCCGGCGGCGGCGTCGCGCCCTCTTTGAGGTCGTAGTCGACAATATAAAGCGCCCCGCCCGAGCGGAGCGCTGCAAACGCGGTTTTAAGAAGCGCGGCCGGATTGTCGATGTAATGATAGGTGTCGCAGATGAAGACGACATCGACGGAGCCTGGCGGCAAGGTGATCGAATCGTCGCGCCCGAGAACGGATACGACGTTGCTAAGGGCAAGATCGTCCGCTCGCTGATTGATAAGCGTCAGAAACCGCGGCTCGATGTCGACCGCATAGACGACGCCTTCGGGACCGACTTTCTCGGCGAACAAGAGCGAATAGACGCCGGTGCCGGCGCCGATATCGGCGATG
>JAVJPA010000338.1:0-23993 GCA_040216495.1 Amphiplicatus sp.
ATGAGGTCGTGGATGCGGATGGCGGCGGCGATCCGAGGTTTCAGATCAACGCGCAGAACTGCGTGCACTGCAAGACCTGCGACATCAAAGACCCCTCGCAGAACATCATCTGGACGACGCCTGAAGGGGGCGGCGGCCCGAATTATCCGAACATGTAGCGCGATCGATCGCGAGGAGGCCGCGTGCGTTTAAGACGGATTCTGGCGGTAACGGCGCTCGCCGCCGCGGCGGCCTGCGCGACGCCGCCGCGTGAGACGAGCGTCACCGGCGATTATCTCGCGGGGCGACTTGCTGCGCGCATCAACGCGGTGGATGATGCGGCGGCGGCCTACGCTGAAGCCCATCGCGTTGCGCCCGCCGACGCCGGCATTTTGAGAGAAGCTTTCTTTTTTCACCTGGCCGCCGGAGATATTGAAGGCGCCCGTCCTTATGCGGAGCAAATCGCCGCGGTCAGCGGCGGCGCAGGCGGCGATGTCATTGAGGATATCGAAGCGCAGGAAGGCGAGGGGCTCGCTCGGCTGATGCTGTCGGCGCGCGCGATCAAGGCGGGCGAACTGAAATCGGCGCGGGCGCTTCTCGCCGGGCCGGCGCCGGCGCCGTTCGTCAAGTCCATCGGCTTTCTTTCGGAAGTGTGGATCGAATCGGCGATCGCCGGCCCTGAACACGCCATCGCGATGCTCGATGCGCCGGGGTCGGAAGTCTTCAACGGGTTCAATCCCCTACACCGGGCGCTCCTGGCCGAGCAGGCCGGGCGCATGGACGAAGCGCGCGCCGCCTACCAGACCGCGATCTTCTCTCTCGGCGGACCTGTCGGGCGCGAAGCCTATGGCGCCTTCCTCGAACGCGAAGGGGCGCAGACCGATGCGCGCGCCTATTACGGCGCGCTGGAGCGCGAGCCCGGTCCGTCGCGCCGTATGGCCGATCAGGCGCTGGAACGGCTCGACCGCGGACGCGCGTCGAAAGCGTTCTCGAAAATGACGCCGGCGAAAGGCGCCGCCATCGCCTACTATTCCTTCGCCGGCGCGATGATCGAGCAGGCCGCCGACCAGCGCGCCCGCGCCGAACAGGCGGGGTATGTCATCGGCGAGCCGCGCTTCAATCTTCCCCTGTCGCTGGCGCGCATCGCGCTCTATCTCGATCCGGGGCTTGAAGACGCGCGCCGGCTTGTCGGAGTCATTCTGGCGATTTACGGCGACCATGAAAGCGCCAACAAGGTGCTGAGCGAGATTCCTTCGTCCTCGCCGCATTACGAGCAGGCGCGCATCGAAATGGCGTCCGGCCTCGTCGTCCGCGAACGCCCTGATGAAGCGATCGCCCTTCTCAAGGAGGCGATCCGCAAAGACAAGAACGGGATCGAGCTGCGCTGGACGCTCGCCAACGTCTATGCGTCGGAATCGCGAAATGAAGATGCGGTCAGAACGCTTAACAGCGTCCTCGATGCGCCGCGCGAAGAACCGCTTGCCGACGCCTGGCGATATTACGTCACGCGCGGCGCGGCGTTGCTGGCGCTCGACCGCTGGGAGGATGCGGAAAGCGATCTCAAGCGCGCCGTCGACCTCGCGCCCGAACAGGCGACGGCGCTCAACTATCTCGGCTATTCGTGGGCGGAGCGCGGCGTCAATCTCGACGAGGCGTTCGAACTGATCGAGAAGGCCGTGGCGCTCCAACCGAACTCCGGCGCGATCATCGACAGCCTCGGCTGGGCGCATTATCAGCGCGGCGATTACAAGGAAGCTGTGGGCCATTTGGAAAAGGCCGCTTCGCTCGAACCGGAAGATCCGACGATCACGGATCATCTCGGCGACGTTTACTGGCGGCTTGGGCGTCCTGTCGAAGCGCAGTACCAATGGAAGCGCGCGCTCGAACTTGAACCGCCGGCGAAGCTGAAGACAGAGCTTGAGAAAAAGCTCAAGGACGGGCTTGAGGCTGCAAAAGAGGCCGCATGATCCACGAAGCCGCCCCCGCGAAGATCAATCTCTGGCTGCATGTTGGGCCGGTGCGCGCAGACGGCCTCCACGCGATCGAAAGCCTTTTCGTGTTCGCGGAAGACGGCGACATCGTTTCGGCCGCGCCAGCCAGAGAGCTGACGCTCGCTGTCGAGGGTCCCTTTGCGTCGGCGCTTTCCGGTTTTCCGGTCGAAAGTAATCTCGTTTTCAAGGCCGCCGCCCTCCTGAAGAAGGCGGCCCGCGTCAAACAGGGCGCGGCGCTGACGCTCGATAAGCGCTTGCCGGTTGCGGCGGGAATCGGCGGCGGCTCGGCCGACGCCGCGGCGGCCCTGAGGGCGCTCGTCCGGCTGTGGCGGCTCGACATTTCCGAGGCCATGCTCGCCCGGCTCGCTTTTTCGCTCGGCGCAGACGTGCCGGCATGTCTGGCGCGGGCGCCGGTCTATGTGGGGGGCGCCGGCGAAGTTCTCGCCCCCGGGCCAAGCCTGCCCCCCCTGTGGGTCTGTCTCGTCAATCCGGGGGTCGAGACGCCCACCGGCCCCATTTTCCGGGCTTTCGACCTGGAAAATCCCGCCCCGGCCGCGCCCCTGCGTCTCCGCCCTTCGCGGCTCGCGACGCTCGGCGACGTCAAACGGGCGTTCGCGGCCTCACGGAACGATCTTGAGCCCTATGCGGCGGGTCGTGAAAACATCATTGGCTCCGCCCGAAAATTCCTTGCAGAATCGCCCGGCGCAATTTTTTCTCGAATGTCGGGAAGCGGGGCGACTGTTTTTGCGTTGTATGGGAATAGGCCGGCTGCGGCGCGTGCGGCGCGCCGGGCGGCGGCGAAGGGGTGGTGGTCGTTGGCCGCAAAGATTGCGTCAGGGGAGATTGCTCCGGGCGCGCCTGCCGCAACGTCTGACGCGATTGGTGACAGGGTATGATGGGGGATCTCGGCTTGGCGAAAATGGCGGCGCTTTTGGCGCCGGGGCTTGTAGCCGTCTGCCTGTCCTATGGGCTGTCGTTGATGTTGGCGCGGGGCCGGTTCCTGCTCGACCGGCCGACTGAGCGCTCTAACCATATCGAGCTGACATCGCGCGCCGGCGGCGTCGCGATTGTCGCCGGGTTCTCCGCCGCGGCGGGCTTGTCTGCCCTGCTTGATCCGTCTACGGCGCTTTTCGCCCTCAACATCGTCGCCGGCGTCTTTCTCGCCTTCGCGGTCGGGTTCGCCGACGATCTGGTGACGCTGCCGCCCCTGTGGAAGTTCGCGGGACAGATTATCGTGGCTGGTCTTTTCATGCTGCTGTTCGGGCCGCTTCAGTCGGGCCCGCTGCCGCTCGTCGGCGAGACCGCGCTCGGCGCCGCCGGCGTCGTGTTGACCTTCTTCTGGATCGCCGGGTTCATGAACGCCTATAATTTCATGGACGGCGTCAACGGGATCGCCGCCTCGTGCGGCGCGTTCGCGCTGACAGGGCTTGCGGCCGCCGCGGCGTTTTTCGGGGCGCAGGGAACCGGCTTTGTCGCCGCCTTGGCCGCCGCGGCGCTGATCGGCTTCCTGCCGATGAATTTCCCGAGAGGACGCTTGTTCATGGGCGACGGCGGCAGTCAGGCGGCGGGCTTCCTGATCGCCGCGCTGGCGCTCGTCGCCGCCATCCAGACAGAAGGCGCCGTAAGCGCCCTGTTCATGCCGACGGCGATGGCGCCGTTCCTGTTCGATGTCGTCTTCACCCTTGCGCATCGCTTCCGCCGCAAGCGCAACGTTCTCTCGGCCCATAGCGAGCACCTCTATCAGCTGCTGGTCCGGCTCGGCGCCTCGCATGTGCAGTCGACGACGATCTTCCTCTCGTTGACGGCGCTTTCGACCGGCGCGGCGATCACGATGCTGTCGCTCGATCCGGCGCTGCAATGGATCGTGCCCGCCTCCCTTGGGTTGCTCTTTGTCGCGCCGGCGTTGCGGCTTTACGCGCGGGCGCGGAGCGCCGGGCTGCTCGGCGCAACGGCGGAGATCGATGACGCCGCGACTGACGAGGACGTCCTGCATGCGCCTGTCGCGCACGCGGCTGAATAAGAACTGATTCCTTAATACGCCCGGCGAGCCGAGGCGGATGCAAGCTCTGCGAGGGCTTCCGCATACGCCGCCCCCGGCGCGTCGACTTCGTCGAGCGCTTCGAGCGCGAGATCCGCATAACGGCGCGCGCAGGCGATAGTGTCGGCGAGGGCGCCGTTGCGGTCGAGAATGACGCGGGCTGCGGCGAGGTCGTCCGGCTGCTGACGGCCTTCGGCGATCGTCCGCCGCCAGAACGCCCGCTCTTCGCCGTCGGCGCGGGCGATGGCGTAGACGACAGGCAGCGTCATCTTGCCTTCGCGGAAATCGTCGCCGACGCGCTTGCCGAGCGCGGCTTCAAGACCCGAATAATCGAGCGCGTCGTCGATGAGCTGGTAGGCGATGCCGAGATTCAGGCCGAACCGGCGCATCGCGGCTTCGTCCGCTTCGCTGCAGCCGGCGATCACGGCGCCCGCCTGCGTCGCAGCGGCGAACAGCGCCGCCGTCTTCGCCTCGATCACGGCGAGATACATGTCGACTGTCGCTGCGAGGTTTTTCTGCGTCGAAAGCTGAAGCACCTCGCCTTCGGCGATGACGCCAGACGCCGAGGAAAGGATTTGCAGCACTTTCAAATCGCGCGCTGCGACCATCAGCTCGAAGGCGCGCGCGAAAATGAAGTCGCCGACGAGAACGCTTTCCTTGTTGCCCCAGATGACGTTCGCCGTGTCTTCCCCCCGCCTCAGAGCGGAGGCGTCGACCACGTCGTCATGCAGCAGCGTCGCGCCGTGGATGAGTTCGACGGCGGCGGCGAGCTTTATATGATCGTCGCCGCGGTAGCCGAACGCGCGCGCCGAGGCGAGCGTCAGCATCGGGCGGATGCGTTTTCCGCCCGCCTGCACGAGGTGGCCCGCTATGTCTGGAATGAGCTGGGCGGGCGAGCGCATGGTGTCGAGAATGGCGGCGTTCACCGCGCCGAGATCCTCGTCCGTAAGCTGGCGCAGCGCCGCCACCGCCTCGGGAAAACTCCGCCCGGCGATATCGGCTTGGTCAGACGTTTTCGCCGCCAATCTCACTGGTCTCGTCTCTCTTTTGTGCGTCCGCGCACGAGGGTGAAAGCCACATTGCGAAATGGCCGATGGACGGTCAAGGCGGGGCGCCGCGACCTAATCGACCGCAGAGGCGGGGATTGATGCGGCTTTCAACCGCGCTTAAGTGGCGCGGATGACAGAAGAAAAAACCGCCTCGCGGCCGTTCTGGCGCAAGCTGCCGTTCTTCGGGCCGAAAAGGCCGCTGGTCACGGTGATCGAGCTCTCCGGCGTCATCGGAGCGTCCGGGCCGGGACGGCGCGGCCTCACCCATGCGCGCCTTGAGGCGCCGATAGAGGCGGCGTTCAAGCCGGCGAAGCTCGCCGCAGTTGCGCTGGCGATCAACTCCCCCGGCGGTTCGCCGGTGCAGTCGACGCTGATCCACGATGCGATTCGTCGTCAGGCGAAGAAAAAGAACGTGCCGGTGTACGCCTTTATCGAGGATGTCGGCGCGTCGGGCGGCTATATGCTGGCGTTGGCGGGCGATGAAATTTACGCCGATGCCTCGTCCATCGTCGGCTCGATCGGCGTCATCGCCGCTTCGTTCGGATTTCAGGAGGCGATCGCGCGCCTCGGAGTCGAACGCCGCGTTTACACATCCGGCGAGAGCAAGAGCCAGCTCGATCCGTTCCGCGCCGAAGACCCCAAGGACATTGAGCGGCTGCGCGCCATTCTCGGCGACATTCACGAGAAATTTATCGCCATGGTTAAAGCGCGCCGCGGCGACCGTCTGAAGCCCGACGCGGAGACCTTCTCGGGCGCGTTCTGGACGGCCGATCCGGCGCTGGAACGGGGGCTCATCGACGGAAAAGCCCATCTCGCCGATTTTATGAAGGCGCGCTTCGGCGAAGATGTTAGGCTGAAGAAGATCGCCCCCGACAAGGGCTCGCTGCTGCGCAGGCTGGCCGGCGGCGAGGCGTCCGGCGGGAACGCGGTCGCCGCGACGATGATGACGGGACTCGATCCGGCGTCGGTTGTCGGCGTGCTGGAAGAGCAGGCGTTGTGGTCGCGATACGGCCTTTAGCGCCGTTCAGAAGGAGAAGGCCATGGGCGCATTAACCGGGATCGTCGCTGGCGTCGCCGCCGTCGCCGGGGTTGCGGCCCTCTATCGTCTCGCCGAACGCCGCGCCCGCGCGCTTCGCGACGCCATCGAAGCGGCGAGGGGCCCAAGGCCGCAACCGGGCGAGCCGGTGATCGATTTTGAACGCGACCCCGCGACAGGCGTTTACCGCGCAAAATAGGCGAACAGGTAGGCGATCTGGGCGATCTTCGACGCCGCCGCGCCATTTTCCTCCGTGGTTCAATCAATGACGGCGGCTTTCGCGCTGTTTCGCTGGTTCACGCGTTGGAAATGATGCATTGCAGCAGGGCGATTTTTGCACTGCAGCTTTACCGATCGTAGGCGCCTGCCCATATATGCTTCCCCTGTTTCGTACCGTCACGCAGACGTAAGACCGAGGTCATCGCCGCGTCACGGAATTCTGGTTGAAGCGCGTATCATGGCGGAACGACTGATCGACCCGGCCCTTCCAGCGACGACGCGCAAGCTCGTCTTCATCGATCTTGAAGCGTCCGGGCTCGGATCAAAATCCTGGCCGGTGGAAGTCGGCTGGACGTTCGAAAACGGCGAGACGCAATCGCTGCTGATCCGTCCGCATGATTCGTGGACGGAAGAAGCATGGGACGCGCAGGCCGAAGCCTTGCACGGATTGTCTCGCGCGCGCCTTGAAGAAGAGGGAATCGAAGCGCGCGCTGTCTGCATGGCGCTGAATGAAGCCTTCGACGGCGCCAGGGTGTATTCCGACGCGCCGGACTGGGACGGGTTCTGGCTGTTCCGCCTGTTTTCGGCGGCGGGGGTCCGGCAGTCCTTTTCGATTCTTGACTATGGCCGGCTGATCCGCCCGCTGCTCGACCAGCGTCAGGGCGCGTTGCTGGAACGCGCCTCGCGCCTTGCGCCGCGCCGGCACCGCGCTGCAGACGATGCGCGCCACTTGCAGGTGCTCTACAGGCTCGCCAGCGAGGACTGCGCGCCGCGATTGACGCGCTAGGGGTTTGCGCCAACAAGCGCAGCCCATGAACGCGCAAACCCTCGCGGCGACAGGCGAACGCCTGACCGTTTCTCTTGATGAAGGCGATGTCGCCGGTTGGCGCTGGCGGCGCGACGGCGCGCCGCGCGTGCTGTTCAGCCACGCGACCGGCTTTTGCGCCTCCGCCTATAAACAGATGCTGAGGGCGCTCGCCGCAGACTTCGACGTGACGGCGATCGATCTGAGAGGACACGGCCGCACTAGCCTTCCCGCCGATCCTGCGCGCCTGCGCGATTGGACGATCTATGCCCGCGATGTCTGCGCCGTGCTCGATCGGCTGGGGGGAACAGGCTGGACGCTCGCCGGCCATTCCTGCGGGGCGGTGGTCTCGACCCTCGCGGCGCGAGGACGCTCAGATGTGACGGCGCTTGCGCTGATCGAGCCCGTCTCCATGTCGCCGTTTTATGCGCTGGCGGCGCGGAGTCCCGTCTGGCCTTTGGTTTCGCGAAATTTCCCGCTGGTGAAAGGCGCCCGCGCGCGCCGCGATGAATGGGAGGACCGGGACGCGGTCCGGGCCAGCTACGCCCGCAAGAAACTTTTCTCGACCTGGGCGGAGGGAGCGCTCGACGACTATCTCGAGGACGGGCTCGTCGAGGCCGGACAGGGCGTCCGGCTCTCCTGCGCCCCGGCGTGGGAGGCGGCGACCTTCGCCGCCCACGGCCATGACTTCTGGGGAGCGGTTCGCGCCGCGTGCGCGCCGATCTCGGTTCTCGCCGCCGACCATCCGACCTCAACGCTGTTTTCTGGGGCGGCCGGCCGTTACGGACGGCAGGGGGCGAGCGTTGAAGTCATACCCGGCGCGACCCACCTGCTGCCCTTGGAAATCCCCCTCGACGCGGCCCGGTTCATCGCCAGGGCGGCGCGCCAACGCGCGGGCCTGCAATAGAAAGGCTTGGAGGCGGGCCCTGTATTTGCTAAGCGAACGGCCAACCGCCCAGGAGGGGCCCGCCGGCGGAAATCCGGCGTTTGTAGTTTTGCAGGAAAGGCCGGCCATGAGCCAAACTGAAGCAGCGCCGCAGATCACCGGCACAATGTTCCTCTTCCAGAAGCCGGAACTCCTCACCAAGGACCAACATGGCGGTCTCGGCCTCAAGCGCGCTGACAAGCCGTTCAGTTTCTGCGCGGCGGTGCGCGCCATTCCGTTGACGATCAGCGAAATCACCACCGCGGGCAAACATTACCCGATCGTCTTTTCGGGGCTGGAGAATCCTATTCCGCTCGCCGTGGTCGGACTTTTCGAAGACGTCAACGTTTATATCACCGACGCCGGCGAATGGGAGCAGGAAGCCTATGTTCCGGGCTATATCCGCCGTTATCCGTTCGCGTTCGCCTCTGAGGCCAGCGGCGAGCGTCTCGCGCTGGTGATCGACGCGGCGTATGCCGGGATCGGCGAGGGCGGCGAGTTTCCGCTGTTCGACAATGGCCAAATGTCGACAACGACCCAGAACGCCATAGACTTCTGCCGGCAGTACGAACAAGACCGCCGTGCGACCGAAAATCAGATGAAGCATTTGCAAGGGCTGAACCTGATCGTCGGCCAGTCAGCGCAATACACTCGTCCCGGCGCGACCGAGCCGCAGGTGTTCGCCCAGTATTTCGGCATTGACGAGACGGCGCTCAATAACCTGACGGACGAAAAGTTTATCGAACTGCGTCGGGCCAATCTGCTCCCGATCATCTACAGCCAGCTTATGTCCATGGGGAACTGGCGCCAGGTGCTCAGCCGCCGCGCCCGCCGCTACAAGCTTGAAGGCGACGCGATCCTAAAGCCGGTGACCGCCAACTAGGTTGGCTTACGGGACGGTGAGGGGTAACATTTCGGCGAGAGCGCGCGCCATGCGCAGGTTTTGCGTTGGCGCGGCGCGTGCATGCCGGTATCACCGGAGCATGCGCAACGGCCTGATCCTAGGTATCGCCGCTTTTGTATTCGCCGCGACGGCGGCGAGCGCTTCTGAAAGCGTCCGCACTGACCATGCAGAGAGCGCCCTCTATCCTGTCGAACAGGGCTTCGCGCCGGGCCGGACCACCTGGTTCGTGTTCGAACAGACGCTGCAGAAGGGCTGGCACGTCTACTGGAAAAATCCTGGCGATTCTGGCTTGCCGCTTGAGCTTCAATGGACGTTGCCGGCGGGCTTCGAGGCCGGCGCGATCATCTATCCGACTCCGGAGAAAATCCCTGTCGGTCCGCTCGCCAATTACGGCCATCACGGCGCGCCGGTCTTTCTCGTCCCTGTAAGCGCGCCGGAAGACGCCGTTATCGGCGAGACCGCAGACATCGGCCTCAAGGCCACTTGGCTTATCTGCGAGGAAATCTGCGTGCCCGAGGAAGGCGCCTTCGCGCTTTCCCTGCCGGTTGAAGTCGCGCCTTCTGTCGATGAAGAAGCGGCGGCCACCGCCGACGCCGCACGCTCAGGCGCGCCGCAGCCGTTCGAAGCGCAGGCTGAATTTTCTGTTCTCAGCGACAGTATCGTCCTTTCGCTGCGCGCGCCGGATGGTGCGGGTGCGGACGGCTACTTCTTTCCCGAACTCGAAGGTCTGATCGAGCCCGCCGCGCCGCAACGCATCGAGCGCCGCGGCGACCGGCTCGTCGTCGCCATGACGCCCGGTTTCGCCGCTGCGGACGCGGGCGAACACATTGCGTGGGTTTTCGGTTTCGGCGAGGGCGCCGAAAGAAAGGGTCTTTCCTTCGCCGCAACGCGCAGCGAAACGCCAATTGCGGCGCCGCTGGCCGCAGCGCCCGCCAGCGCGACGACCGGCCAAAGCGCCGGCGGCGCCGGTCTCGCCGCTCTGCTCTTCGCCGCCTTTATCGGCGGCGTCATTCTTAACATCATGCCCTGCGTCTTCCCGGTGATCTTCATCAAGGCGGCGAGCCTGATGAAAGCGGCGGGCGCCGACCGAAGCGTCATTCGCCGCGACGGGCTTTTCTACGCCGCCGGCGTCATCGCGACCTTCGCGGCGCTCGGCGGATTGCTCCTGGCGCTTCGCGCCGGCGGCGAACAGCTCGGCTGGGGCTTCCATCTCCAGTCGCCGGTCGTCGTGCTCGTCTCCGCCTATGTTCTCTTCCTTGTCGGCCTCAATCTCGGCGGCGTCTTCCATATGGGCGAAAGCCTGCAAGGGCTCGGCGGCGGACTCGCGGCGAAGCGCGGCGCGGCGGGATCGTTCTTCACCGGCATGCTCGCCGTCGCCGTCGCTGCGCCCTGCATCGGGCCGTTCCTGACCGCGCCGATCGGCGCCGCCGCTTTCCTGCCGCCAGCGCTTGGCCTGCTGATTTTCATTCTGATGGGCCTCGGTCTCGCCGCTCCCTATCTCGCGCTGTCCTTCATCCCGCGCCTCGGCGCGATGCTCCCCAAACCGGGCGCATGGATGGAAGTTCTGAAACAGGCGCTCGCATTCCCGGTGTTTGCGGGCGCGGCGTTTTTCCTGTGGGTGCTGGCGCAGCAGACCGGATCGGAAGGTCTCGCCCGCGCGCTCGCCGGCGCCGTGCTTCTCGCTTTCGCCGCGTGGCTGTTCGAGCGGTCGAAGGGCGCAGGCGCGCGCGCGCTCATGGTCCGCGGCGCGGCGGCGGTTGCGGCGCTCCTCGCTATAGCCCCGCTCGTCAGCCTGAAAATCGTCGATACGGCGCAGGCCTCATCGGGGACGCATGGGGGCGTCGACGCCCTCGCATTCGACCCCGCCGGCATCGAAAATCTGCGCGCAGAGGGGCGCGGCGTGTTCGTCGACTTCACCGCCGCCTGGTGCGTCACCTGTCAGGTCAACAAGCTCACTGTCCTGTCGCGCGCCGATGTCGCGCAGGCCTTCGCCGCTGGCGATACGGCGCTGATGATCGCCGACTGGACTCGCCGCGATCCCGTCATCACTGAAGCGCTCGCTGCGTTCGGCGCGAACGGCGTGCCGCTTTATGTCTACTATCCGCCGCAAGGCGAGCCGGTGGTGTTGGCGCAACCGCTTTCCGCCCGCGCCGTCATCGAAGCCGTCAGTCAGCCGTCGAAAGGGAGTTGATCCGATGCTGAAGCTTTTTTCTGCGACCGCCATTTTCGCTTTCGCCGCCAGCGCCGCCTTCGCTGCGCCGGAAATCGGCGCCGCCGCGCCCGCTTTTTCCGGCGCGACGACCGCCGGCGAAACCATTTCTCTCGACCAGTTCGCCGGCAAGAACGTCGTCCTCGAATGGACCAATCACGACTGCCCGTTCGTGGTGAAGCACTACACGACCGGCAACATGCAGGCGACGCAGCAGGCGGCGAAAGAGGAGGGCGCGGTTTGGATTACGGTCATCTCCTCCGCTCCCGGAAAGCAGGGCTATGTAAGCGCCGCCGAAGCCGACGCGCTGACCGCCTCGCGCGCTGCAGAACCCGACTATGTGGTGCTCGACGCTTCAGGCGATATCGGGCGCGCCTACGCCGCCAAGACCACGCCGCATATGTTTGTCATCGATGAGGCGGGAAAGCTGCGCTATGACGGCGCCATCGACGACAAGCCGTCCGCGAACCATGCGACCGTCGAAGACGCGACCAACTATCTCCTCGCCGCGCTCGACAGCGTGGTGGCTGGCGAAGAGGTCGCGACGGCCCGCACCAAGCCTTACGGATGCTCGGTCAAATACGACGAATAGAGGAAATCAGGGCGCGCGGCTGACAGCGAGCACTCGGGCCTCATAGGGGTCCGGGGCGGCGGCGTAGGCCTTCCCTTGCGTGTCGATATAGGCCTTCAGCCCAAAAATGGCGGACACGGCGACGACCGCGGTGAAATTCGCGGCGACGCGCGATAGCGCCCGGCGAACGCCGGGTTTGCGAAGGGCAAGGGCGTATGACATGCCCGTAATGTAAATGCGCTTCCATTAAGGAGCGTTGAGCGCGTCCTCTAAAATGCCTATGACTTCGCCGCGCCCGCTGCGGCGTTTTGAACTGCGGCTCCTTCCCTTAAGCTGTGACCAATGACCGATATCGCCACCACCGCCGAATGGCGCCGCCTCGCCGGGTTGAGCCGCGCGCCTGAACGCCCGTCGATGCGCGCCCTTTTCGCCGCGGATCCTGGCCGCGCCCGCCGCTACGCGGTCGAGGCCGCCGGGATTTATTTCGATTTTTCGAAAAATCGAATCGATGAGGAGATCCTTTCGGCCCTGATGGCCCTCGCCGTCCCCGCCACGCTCGACCGCGCGCGCCAGCGCATGTTCGCAGGGGAGAAAATCAACGGCACCGAACGGCGGGCGGTGCTGCATGTAGCGCTGCGTGACTTTTCGGGCGCCGCATATCCGGTGGAAGAAGGCGACGCGGCGAAACTCGCCGCCGCGGAGCGGGCGCGGATGAAGGATTTTGCGGACCGCGTCCATTCCGGCGCGTGGAAAGGCTGGACCGGCGCGCCGCTCGATACGGTCGTCAATATCGGCATCGGCGGCTCCGACCTCGGTCCGCAAATGGCGGTCGAGGCGCTGCGTCCCTACTGGGTAGAGGGCCGTCGCGCCTTTTTCGTCTCCAATGTCGACGGCCAGCATCTCGCTGACACGCTGGCGCAGGTCGATCCTGCGCGGACATTGTTCATCGTCGCCTCCAAGACGTTCACGACGCAGGAGACGATGACCAACGCCGAAAGCGCGCGCGACTGGCTTCTGGCGCAGGGCGCCGCGGCGGCGGATGTGGCGAAACATTTCGTCGCCCTGTCCACCAATGCGAAGGCGGTGAAAGACTTCGGCATCGATCCCGACAACATGTTCGCGTTCTGGGACTGGGTCGGCGGGCGCTATTCCATGTGGTCGGCGATCGGGCTTTCCATCGCCCTGCAAGTCGGGTTTGAGAATTTCGAGAAAATGCTCCGCGGCGCGCACGCCATGGATACGCATTTCCGCACGGCTCCGCTGGAAAAAAGCATGCCGGTGCTGGCTGCGCTCATTGGGATATGGAACCGCAATTTCGAAGGCGCCGCGAGCCACGCCGTCCTTCCTTACGACCAACACTTGCTGCGCCTGCCCGCCTACCTGCAACAGGCCGACATGGAATCGAACGGCAAGCGCGCGCGCGTCGACGGCGGTTTCGTCTCCGCGCCGACCGGCCCCGTCATCTTCGGCGAGCCCGGCACCAATGGTCAGCATGCCTTCTACCAGCTTCTTCATCAGGGTACGGACCTCATCTCCGCCGACTTCATCGCGCCGGCTCTGTCTTTGGCGCCGCTCGGCGATCATCATGAAAAGCTTCTGGCGAATTTCATCGCCCAGACCGAAGCCCTGATGCTCGGCCGCACTGAAGCGGAAGCGCGAGAGGACCTGAAGGCGCAAGGGCTGCCGCCCGCCGACATCGACCGCCTCGCGCCGCACAAGGTTTTCCCCGGCGACCGCCCGACCAATTCGATCCTGATCGAAAAGCTTACGCCGGAAGCGCTCGGCGCGCTGATCGCTTTCTATGAGCACAAGATTTTCTGTCAGGGCGTCATCTGGGGCATCAACTCCTTCGACCAGTGGGGCGTCGAACTCGGCAAGGTTCTGGCGAAGGCCGTGCTGCCGGAGATCGCAAGCGCCGGCGAAACCAAGCCGGCGGCGACGCGCCACGACGCCTCGACCAATACGCTCATCGACCGCATCAATAAGATTCGCGGCGTTTCAAAGGGAGGTTGATCATGCCCGACATGCAGACGGTAAACGGCGGCTGCCATTGCGGCGCGGTGCGCTTTGAGGCGAAGGCCGACTTGACGCAGGCGATGGAATGCAATTGCTCCCATTGCGAGAAGAAGGGTTTCATCCTGACCTTCACGCCGCGCGCGAACTTCGCCCTGACCACAGGCGAAGGCGCGCTGTCGGAATACCGCTTCAACAAGAAGTCCATCGCGCACAAGTTCTGCAAAACCTGCGGCGTGCAGCCTTTCGCGTATGGCGCGATGCCGGACGGCGCCGAAATGGCGGCGATCAATCTGCGCTGCGTCGATGAGATAGACCTCTCGTCGATGTCGCCGCAGAAAGTAGACGGGCGGAGCTTCTAGCCATGGAGAAAGTAGCTGGAGGCTGCCATTGCGGCGCTGTCCGTTTCACGGCGACGGCGGATCTTTCAAAGGCGGTGGAGTGCAACTGCACGATCTGCGAAAAGAAGGGATCGCTCCTCTCCTTCATCTCCGCGGAAGACTTCGCGCTCGTTTCGGGCGAGGATGCGCTGACGGACTATCTTTTCAACAAAAAGGCGATAACGCACCGCTTCTGTTCGACGTGCGGCGTTGAATCGTTCGCCCAAAGCGCGGGCGGCGTGATGATCAATCTTCGCTGCATTAACGACGTCGACCTCGGCGAGGTCGAGCGTCTGGCGTTCGACGGAAGGAGCGCGTGAGGTGATGCGAAAGCTTGTCGCCGCCATTTCCGCTGCGGCTGCGATTATCGCTGCGCCTGCGGCGAGCGCTGAAAGCTACGCGAAAATCTCCACGTCGAAAGGCGACATCATCGTTGCGCTGGACGAGGAGAGGGCACCGAAGACCGTCGCCAACTTCCTTCAATACGCGACGGAGGGGCATTATGACCGCACGATCTTTCACCGCATCGTCGCGGGATTCGTGATCCAGGGCGGCGGTTATTCGTCGGGGTTTATCGAGCGTCCCGTCCGCGCGCCGGTCGCTTATGAAGGCGATAACGGGCTCAAGAACGTGCGCGGGACCATCGCCATGGCGCGCATGACGGACCCGCAAAGCGCGACGGCGCAGTGGTATGTCAATCTCAAGGACAATGAGGATCTCGACCACCGCGTCACCGATCTGGGGCCGATCCACGGCTATACCGTGTTCGGCCGCGTGGTGGAGGGTATGGATGTGGTCGACGCGATAGGCGCTGTGGAGACTGGCCCGGGCGGTCCATTCGACAGCGAAGTTCCGATCGAGCCGATCACGATCAAACGGGTCGATCCGATTGAACGGACGCCAGCGGAGTAAAGGGGGAAGCCGTGATGATGACGAACTTTTTGATCGCGTGCGGCGCATTGTGCGCGGCCTTCGGCGCGAGCGCCCCTGCGCAGGCCAATGCGGCGCAAACCGGAGAGATCGAACGCACCGCGAAACTCGTCGATATTGTCGGGGAGACGGGCGCGAGAAATTTCGAATCCGCGCTGCCTTCCGATCATGATATCGAATTCGAATTGTTCGTGCCGGAAACCTATGACGCTTCGAAGCCGGCGGGCGTTTTCGTGTTCGTCAGCCCGAGTCCAGCCGGCGAAATTCCAAGAGACTGGAAGAAAATATTCGAGGCGAAGAATCTCATCTGGGTCAGCGTCGCCAAGTCAGGCAATAAGCGCCCAACCATGCGCCGCATCGTCGAGACGATTGTTTCGCCGGCCTATGTGACGCAGAATTACGCGATCGATCCCAAACGCATCTATGTGGCGGGTTTTTCAGGCGGGGGGCGGATCGCCAGCATCGTCGCGCCGAATTATCCGGATATGTTCGCTGGCGCCGTCTATATCTGCGGCGTCAATCCGTGGGAGAAAGAACAGCCGGCGGCTCTCGAACAGATGCGCGCAAACCGCTACGCTTTTGTCAGCGGCAGCGAGGATTTCAACTTGCGCGAGACGCGCGAAGCGCATGGCGAGTACAAGAAAGCGAAACTCGATGCGCTTCTTCAGGTTTCGCCCGGCGCAGGTCATGACATGCCCGACGCCCGCAAGCTGGAAGCGGTGATCGATTATCTCGACGGCCTAGGCCAGTCCTAGCCGGTCGCCCTCGGAGAGGGCGCGCGCGTTGCGCCCGCCCGCCTCATCGGCTATCCCGCGGGGCCAGACCGCAGGAACCTCTCATGGCGAAGAAAGACAAGGAATTCAGACCCAAGGCGCGCGTCCCGCGCGGATTCCGCGACCGTCTCGGCGCGGAAATCGCGGCCGAACGCGCGATGCTGGAGAGGATTACGAAGGTCTATGAGTCTTTCGGCTTCGACCCGCTGGAGACGCCCGCCTTCGAATATACGGACGCGCTCGGCAAGTTCCTCCCCGATGTCGACCGGCCGAACCAGGGCGTGTTCTCGCTGCAGGATGATGACGAACAGTGGATGAGCCTGCGCTACGATCTCACTGCGCCGCTCGCGCGGTTCGTCGCGGAGAATTACGACGGTCTCCCCAAGCCTTTCCGCCGCTATGCGGTCGGTCCCGTATGGCGCAACGAAAAGCCGGGGCCGGGGCGGTTCCGCCAGTTCACGCAATGCGACGCCGACACGGTCGGCGCGCCGGCGCCCCATGCGGACGGCGAGATCTGCGCCATGCTCGCGAGCGCCATCGAGGCGGCTGGCATCGAGCGCGGCGACTATGTGGTGAAGCTCAATGACCGCCGCATCATCGACGCGGCGATTGAAACCTGCGGCGACAAGGACGCGGGCGAAAAGCGGCTCGCTATCATGCGGGCGATGGACAAGCTCGATCGTCTGGGTCCGGATGGCGTGCGCTTGCTGCTCGGTTCTGGACGCAAGGACGAGTCCGGCGATTATACGGACGGAGCGGGTCTTTCGGATGCGGCGGCGGCGCGCATCCTCTCCGTGCTTGCGCCCGCTGGCGACGATATCGGCAGCGTCTGCGACGCGCTCGATGAAGCGCTCGGCGCGAGCGAAGAGGGAAAACGCGGGGTCGCCGACATGCGTCGCATGGGAAGCGATCTGCTCGCGTCGGGCTATGGGTCCGACCGCATCCGGCTCGATCCTTCCGTCATTCGCGGGCTCGAATACTACACCGGCCCTGTGTTCGAGGCCGAGCTGACTTTTCAGACGACGGATGAAAAAGGCCGGCCCGTGCGGTTCGGCTCCATCGGCGGCGGCGGGCGCTACGACGATCTCGTCAAGCGCTTCAAGGGCGTCGAGGTTCCCGCCGTCGGCGTCTCCATCGGCGTGTCGCGTCTGCTCGCCGCGCTCGACATGCAGCGCGGCGGCGCGCCCGAGGCGGAAGGTCCTGTCGTCGTGCTCGCGCTCGATCAGGCGGAGATGGCGCGCTATCAGTCGATGGCGGCGGAGCTTCGCGCCGCGGGCGTCCGGGCCGAGGTCTATCTCGGCGGCGCCAATTTCGGCAAGCAGCTCAAATACGCCGACAAGCGCCGCGCCCCCGCGGCGATTATCGAAGGCGGCGACGAGCGCGCGCGCGGCGAAGTCACGGTGAAGGATCTTGTTCTCGGCGCCGAGCTTGCGAAGTCCATCGAAGACAACGCACAATGGCGGGAAGGCCAGCCGGCGCAGGTTTCGGTCCCGCGCGATAAGCTGGTCGAAGCGGTCAGGGGGGTTCTGTCGCGCCGTCGTTCATAACGGGAACTGTTGAGGGGTCTTCGTGAAAAAATTTCTGTTCGCCTTGCCGTCCGCTGCTGTCGCGCTTGGCGCAACGCTCGCCGCCGCCCAGCCGCTCGCCGACCCGGCGCTCGAGGCGAAGGCCAGAGCCATCCATGAGAAGGTGCTGACCCTCGATACCCATGTGGACATTCCCGACGCCTTCATGACCGCCGAGGTCGATCCGGGCGGTCTTACCAAGTCGCAGGTCGACCTTCCGAAAATGCGCGCCGGCGAACTCGATGCGGCGTTTTTCATCGTCTACACGGGACAGGGGCCGCTGACGCCGGAAGGCTATGCGAAAGCGCTGGCCAACGCCGACAACAAGGCCGAGGCGATCGCGCGCATGGCGAGCGCCTATCCGGCGGAGATCGGGCTGGCGCTCACCGCCGCCGACGCGCGGCGCATTCACGCGAGCGGCAAACGCGTCGCGCTGATCGGCATGGAGAACGCCTATCCGCTCGGCGCCTCGCTCGAGGATGTCGCCAAGTGGCACGCCGCAGGCGTGCGCTACATGGGCATTACGCATTTCGGCCATAACCAGTTCGGCGACAGCTCCAACCCGAACAAGGATCTCGGCGACGAAGACGTGAAGTTTGGCGGGTTATCGGAACTCGGCCAAGCGCTCATCGCCGAGCAGAACCGCCTCGGCATCATGGTTGATGTCAGCCATTCAGGCCGCGAAACCATGATGCAGGCCGTCGCGCTGTCGAAAGCGCCGATCATCGCGTCGCATTCCGGCGTCAAGGCTGTGGCCGACAGCCCGCGCAATCTCGACGACGAACAGCTGAAAGCGATCGCAGCGAATAACGGCGTCGCGCAGATGGTGGCTCTCGACGTGTATGTGAAGCTGCTGACGCCGGAGCAGACGGCGTTCCGCGAGGCGCTGACAAAGGAATTCAAGCTCGATACGCCTGCAGGGCGCGCCGCGGTCACGCCGGAAGTTCGCGCCGCATATGAAGCGCGGCTCGCGGGGACATGGGATATCGCGCCGCGCGCGACGGTTTCCGATTTTGTCGATCACATCGATCATGCGGTGAAAGTCGCGGGGATCGACCATGTGGGCATCGCGTCCGACTTCGACGGCGGCGGCGGCGTCACCGGTTGGGAGGATGCGGCCGGGACCCTCAACGTGACGCGCGAACTGGTGAAGCGCGGGTACACGGAGGAACAGATCGCCAAGATCTGGGGCGGCAATCTCCTGCGCGTGATGGCTGATGTGGAGAAGGCGGCGAAGAAACTGAAGTAGCGGCTCAGGCCGCCGCCGCGAGCTTCGGCAAAATGAACTCGTCGAAGGCGAGCCAGTAGGCGGCGCGCAGTTCGTCGCGCTCCATCAGGATTTCGTGCAGCGCGCCCTTGATGACGACATTGTCGATCAGCGGGCTGCGGCTTGCGAGAATCTTGTGGTCTCTGGTGGAGACAAGCTCATCCTTCTCCGCCGAAATGATGCGCACCGGCGTCTTCAGCTTGTCGAAGCGGTTTTCGCTGTGGAGATCGTCGATCGCGTCGATGGCGGCCTTGAGCCAGCCATAGGTCGGCTCGCGCAGGATGGCGTTCGGCGCCGCAGATTGCAGGTCTCGAAACCGCCTGTGCCGGATCGGATCGGAGGTGAGGACATTGCCCTCGAATTCGAGCGAGTGTTCCTTGACGTTCATCACCGGCTGCCGCACGCCGCCGACGGCGCAGGCGGCGCGCGCAAGCAGCCTTGCGCCGATGCGCTTGGCCGCGTCATCGAAAAGCTGGGTCATCGGCGCGGTCAGCACGGCGGCGGCGAAGGCGTCGTAGCCGTCGGCGAGAAGCTGGAGAGCGGGCGTGCCGCCCATCGAATGGGTGAGAAGAAACAGCGGGCCGGAAAATCGCTTCCTCGCCACCTCCTCCGTAAACAGACGAAGATCCGAACGGAATGCGCCGAAATCGAGGATGTGCCCTTTCTCCCGCTCGGGCAGGAGCCTCTCGGAAAGTCCCTGGCCGCGCCAGTCCATCGTCGCGACTGAAAGCCCGCGGGCGTGCAAATCGGCGATCACCTCGAAATATTTCTCGATGAACTCCGAGCGGCCCGCCATCAAGACGACGCCGCCGCGCGCGCCCGGCGTCGGGAATACCGCGCCGCGCAACTTGCCGCCGTCGGCGCCGGAAACCTCGAAGACTTCCGCGCCGGGCGGAACCGGGTTGGAGTCGATGCGAATGAACTCGGCTATGACCCGCTCTCCATGTGCAGCCGCGCCATCACGCTCATGTCGCCGGCGACGCGCAGCCGACCGGAGACGAAGGAGCTTGCGAGCATGCGCTCGCCCTCGAAGATGCGGATAAGGGTTTCGCGCGATGCGCGCCAGACGCATGCGCTGTCGCCCGGATCGGAAAGCGTAACGACCGCTTTACCGCCGCGCCCGTCGACCCAGAGCGTCGCGCCAGCCTCCGGTTCGAGGCGGATCACGGCGCCGAACGGTTTTGAGAACGCCTTCTGGGCCGCCGCAAACAGATCGTCCCTCTCAGGCGCCGGCATGGGCGGCGCCTATTCGAGCAACGGGCCGTCGGCGCCGACGGGTTTTCTGAATTTCAGCGTCATGCGGTCGCTTTCGCCGATCGCGTCATACTTGGCGCGATCAAAGCCGGGCGTCTCTTCGCCGCGCACTTCCGAGGAGCGGCGCACCGGCGGCAGGGTCCACACGCCGAACGGATGATCCTTGGTGTCGGCGGGATTGGCGTTGATCTCCGAGCGCGCTTCAAGGTCGAATCCTGCGCCTTCGGCGAGCGCGATCACCGTCGATTCCTTGACGTAGCCGGACGATCCTTCAAAGCCCGCCGGCGCGTCTTCCGGCGCGCGATGCTCAACGACGCCGAGAACGCCGCCGGGTTTCAGCGCCGCATAGAATTTCGCGAAGTTCGCTTCGGCCGTTCCCGCGCCCATCCAGTTGTGGACGTTGCGGAAGGTGAGCACGAGATCGGCGCTGTCGTCAGGCGCGATCGTCTCGTCGCTGAGCGCGGTCAGATTGACGGTTCCGTAAACCGCCGCATCGCTCTTGTATTTCGCTTCGAAAGCCGCGACCGCGGTCGCGTTCCGCTCGTTCGAGGCGGGATCGAGCCCCGCTGCGTAATAAACGCCGCCGCCTGTCGCCAGAAACGGGGCGATCACATTCGAATACCAGCCGCCGCCCGGCCACACTTCGACGACGGTCATCGACGGTTCGGCGCCGAAGAACAGAAGCGTTTCTTTCGGATGGCGGTACGCATCGCGCGCGCGCTCCTCCTCTGGGCGGTGGGCTCCCGCGAGGACCTTGTCCAGACGCTCGGCCGGCGTCGCGGCTTGAGGCTCCGTGGGGGCCGTCGAAGCGGATTGCGTTTCTCCCGCAGGCCCGGAACAGGCGGCGAGCAGGCCGAGGCCGGCGCAAAGGGCGAGGGCGGAAGGTCGGATCATGGAGGGCTCCCGGCTGAGATAGGATGCTGACGATGCGAGCGTGAGGTCTAACACGAGTTGGCCCCGGGTCCAGTTTCGCCCCGGTCACGGCTGCTTGAAACCGGGGCGCCGTTTCCTAAATCCTTTGTGTCGGAGGCCTTTCGGCTCCGGCCGCCACCCGTCGGCCCAATGGCGGCGGAACTGGCGCGTGACCCCTTGCTTCAAGAAAGAAGGATGAACCATGCGTAGCTATGATTTGACCCCCCTCTATCGCAATTCGGTCGGTTTCGACCGCGTTTTCGACCTGCTCGACCAGGTCGGGAAAGTCGATGCGGGCGGCTATCCGCCCTATAATATCGAACGCCTCTCCGAGAACGATTACCGCATCACCCTCGCGGTGGCGGGCTTCGGCGAGGACGAAATCGACATCGTCGCCCAGGAAAACCTCCTCACGGTCACCGGCAAGCGCCCCGAGGGCGATGACGGCCGCACGTTCCTGCATCAGGGCATCGCCGGCCGCTCGTTCGAGCGCCGCTTCCAGCTCGCCGAGCATGTGACCGTCTCCGGCGCGTCGCTGGTCAACGGCCTCTTGAACGTCGAGCTGAAGCGCGAAGTGCCTGAAGCGAAAAAACCGCGCCGCATCGCCATCAATGGCGAGAACGGCCGGATTGAGGTCGTAAAGGACAAGTCCGCCGCGTAAGCCGGCAGATTCTCTCTCCGATTGAATTGGCGCGCGTCCGCTCCGCCTCTCGCGCGACCTGCCGCGCCGGCATTTCCTTCGCCGGCGCGGGTTTGGGGTCGACGGCGCTGCGGGCGCGCCCTTTTTTATTCCGCCCCGCCCTGATAGGGTTCGCGCGGGCAGTAGGGGTATCCGGGGAGATCGGCATGGCCGGACGTTCGTTGAAGACCGCCGCGGGGCTGGCGTTGATAGCGGCTCTGGGAAGCGCGGGTTGCGTCACGACCGAGCCCGCCAACGACCGTCAGCGCTCAATCACCGTCCCGTACAACCCTTACGAGTACGACCCGGACGAGCTGTTCCGCGCGGCGCAGCAGCATTGCGAAGCCTACGGAATGCGCGCCGTGTACGTAGATGAGACCATCGATCCGAATTCGGTGCGCTGGCGGTACCGCCATTACGACTGCATTTAGGCGCTGGCGAGCAGCGCTTTCGCCTTGTCGAAAATTTCCGCATTCGCCGCGAGGACGGAGCCGTTGAGAGATGGCCTGGCGCCGCCGTCGATTTCGCTGACCACGCCGCCCGCCTCGCGCACCAGCACGATCCCGGCGCAGACGTCCCAGTTGTTCAGATCCCGCTCCCAGTAAGCGTCGAAGCGTCCGGCGGCGACATAGGCGAGATCGAGCGCCGCGGCGCCGTAGCGGCGGATGCCCGCCGTCTTTTCGAGAACCTTGTCAGTTTCCGCGAGCGCCCTGGCGCGGCCGGGGCGGCCCTGAAAAGGCAGGCCTGTCGCGAATAGCGCGCTATCGAGATCGCTGCGTCCCGAAACGCGCAGGCGCCGGTCGTTGACGAACGCGCCTTCGCCTTTTTCGGCCCAGTAGAGTTCGTCCGTGGCCGGATTATAAACGACGCCAGCGTAAGGCTGGCGGTCGCGCTCGAGACCGATCGAGATGGCGAAATGCGGCAGGCCGTGCAGGAAGTTGGTGGTGCCGTCGAGCGGGTCGATAATCCAGCGGTTGGAATTGTCCGAGCCCTCGATCTCGCCCTTTTCCTCCATCACGAACCCATATTTCGGGCGGGCGCGGGAAAGCTCCTCGAAGATCGCCTGCTCGGCCCGGAGATCGGCGGCGCTGACGAAATCGGAGGCGCCTTTTTTCGACACGGCGAGCGCCTCGACCTCGCCGAAATCGCGGCGCAGGCCTTTGGCCGCCTTGCGGGCGGCGGCGATCATCACGGTGACAAGGGCGGAGGCGTGGGTCATTTGAAGCCGACTCTATGAAGGGGCGGGCACCAATAAGCGCGATGCGAAAAAGTGGAAACCGGTTTTTCGCATAAATCGCGCGAAAACCGAAAATAAGCGGCAAGGCTGGGCGCAAGGTCCGCAATTGCGGGGCGTTATTGCCGGAAGGCGGAATAGGCTATTCAGACTTGCCGCCATGACAGGCGGTTGGCGGGAGCGCGCATGGAGCCGAAAGACCAGACCGCGAGCCTTGGGGGCAGGGTGGCGCGCGGCGCTTCCTGGATCGCGGCGGCGCGGCTTCTGGCCAATCTCCTCGGCTTTGTCAGCATGATCGTAGTGGCGCGGCTGCTTGCGCCGGAGGATTTCGGCCTAGTCGCTGTCGCGGTGACGGCGATGCAGCTTCTTCAGGGGATTTCCGACATCGGCGTGTCGCAAGCGGTGGTGCGGTTCCGCGACGCGGGCCGCGCCGATCTCGACACGCTGTTCACGCTTTCGGCGATCAGGGGCGTCGCCATCGCCGCGCTGCTGGCGCTGGCGGCGCCGTTCGCCGCGCAGTTTTTCAACGATCCGCGGCTTGTCGCCGTCTTCATCGCCGCCGGGGCCTATCCGCTGCTGTCGGGCCTGACCAACCCGCGCTTTTTCGAATTCGAGCGCGCCATCGATTTTTCCAAAGAGTTCGTCTGGCTCGTCGGATCGAAAATCGCGAGCGTCATTGCGGCGGTCGCGGTCGCCGCGACGGTGCGCAATTACTGGGCGGTGATCGCCGGTCTTGTCGCGCTCGCCGCGACACAGCTTGCGCTTTCCTATGCGATGCGTCCGCACCGGCCGCGCCTCACGCTTGTGTCATGGCGCAAAGTGATCGGCTTTTCCGGCTGGCTCGCCGGGGTCAGTTTCATGGCGGCGCTCAACAACAAGATCGACGCCTTCATTCTCGCGCGCTTTGTCGGGCCGGTCGGCACCGGCAATTTCTACTACGGTTTCCAGCTTGCGGAATTGCCGACGCGCGAATTCTCGACTCCCGTGGCGCGGGCGATCTATCCGGGCCTCTCCGAGCTGCAGGGCGAAACCGCCCGGATGCGCGCCGCCTTCCTGAAAGGGGTCGAAGCGCTCGGCGCCATCGGCATGCCCATGTCGATCGGCTTCGCCTTTGTCGCTAATGACATGATCCCGCTTCTGCTCGGCGCGAAATGGCAGGGCGCTATTCCCCTGGTCGAAGTGCTGACTCCTATTCTCGGCGTGCAGACGCTTTTCCTCGCAACGCAGTATTACGCCATGGAGCTCGGACTGACGCGCCTC
>JAVJPA010000339.1:0-6338 GCA_040216495.1 Amphiplicatus sp.
GCCCAATCGTCGCTCGACGGCTCTGAAAGCATCGCCGCTGCAGCAGCGGACAGGCGCGGAGCTGCCGTCGCTGCATAAAGCGTCACGCGGCGTGCTTCCACGTCGGATTTGGCGAGAAGCTCTGCGAGATCGCCCGCACGATCGGAACCGCTGATATGCAGCACCGCGCCGTCCCCGGCGAAAGATCGCCCGATGAGTTCTGCGAGCGAGGCGACATCGCCGGCCGCCGTTGAAACGGCGCCGAAGCCTGCTTGCCGCGCCGCTTCTGCCGATGCCGGACCGACAGCGAAGACCGGTAGGGCCAGCGCGCCCGCCGGTAGGGCCTTATGCATCAAGGCCCGGACGCCGTTCGCGGAGGTGAATGCGAGCGCCCTGACGCCATCGAACGAAACGGCCGCCGGACGGAATGCGATTTCTATCGTTGGCGACAGCACAGGCGTCATACCAGCCGCCTTGACCATGGCGGCGAAGGCGGAAGCGTCGGGCTCCGGCCTCGTAACGATCACGCGCGCGCTTGCAAAACCCTGACGGTTGGCGTCCATGCGCCTATCTACCGGATTTCCGGGCGTTTTGGCGCCAAAAAGGACCTCATGACTGTCGTTCTCGGCATAGAAACAAGCTGCGACGATACGGCGGCGGCGGTGATCCGCCGCAGCGAGGATGGCTCGTACGAGATTCTTTCGAACGAAGTGTTCGCCCAGCATGAAAGCCACCGCCCCTATGGCGGCGTCGTGCCTGAAATCGCCGCGCGCAGTCATGTGGAACGGATCGATCATGTGATCCGCCGGGCGCTTGGGGCCGCGAAAGTCGAACCGCAGGCGCTTGACGCAATAGCCGCCACTGCGGGACCTGGGTTAATCGGCGGCGTCATGGTGGGGCTTTCCGCCGCTAAGGCGATGGCGTTGGCCCATGACAAGCCATTGATTCCCATCAATCATCTCGAAGGCCATGCGCTTTCGGCGCGGCTCACCGAGGATGCGCCCTTTCCCTATCTCCTGCTGCTGATTTCCGGCGGACATACTCAGCTCGTTGCTGTCGAAGGCGTCGGCGAGTATCGGCGGCTCGGTTCGACCATCGACGACGCCGCTGGCGAGGCGTTTGACAAGACGGCGAAGCTGCTCGGGCTGGGCCAGCCGGGCGGCCCTAGAATCGAAAGCGCTGCAACAGGCGGAAGGCATGACAGATTCGCCTTTCCTGAGCCGCTAGCTCGGCGCGAGGGATGCGATTTTTCGCTTTCCGGGCTCAAAACCTCGGTCCGTCTCGCTGCGGAATCGCTTGGCCGGCCTGACAGGCAGGACATCGCCGATCTCGCTGCGAGTTTCCAATATGCGCTCGCTCGGCACCTTGCCAGTCGCACCGACCGCGCGATGGATGCGCTTGCCGGAAAGTTTGGCGCGTCGCCTAGGCTGGTGCTTGCAGGCGGGGTCGCCGCCAACTGCGCCATCAAGGGCGCCATGAAGTCTCTTGCCGGTGACAAAGGATGGCGCCTTATAGCGCCGCCGCCGAAATACTGCACCGACAACGGCGCAATGATCGCAGCGGCCGGCGCCGAACGGTTCGCTGCCGGCCTCGCGCCGCCGCTTGAAGAAGCGCTCGGCTTTGCGCCTCGCGCCAGATGGCCGCTAGCCCCGCCGCCGCCAGGCCAGGAAGTCGGGGGCGGCCGGAAGGGGCCGAAAGCTTAAGCCGCCCGGTCGGGCGCAGTTTCGGCGGATTTTGTCAGAACGTCTTTGAGGGTCATGGCGTCCAGCGCCTTTAAGAAGGCTTTTTCAGCCTTGCGGCAGGCGCGGTCGATTGCAGGATCTAGCAGACAGGCGCCTGCAGCGTTCTCTGGCGACAGGGCGGGAGGACGAGCTATCAGCGCGCTGTCTTCCACCGCTTCATAGACCGCACGAAGCGACAGTCGTTTCGGCGCCAACGCAAGACGAGCGCCTCCATCTTTGCCGGGCGTCGCCTGCGTCAGCCCCGCCTTGGCGAGCCGGCTCAAAAGACGCCGGATGACAACGGGATGCGCGCCGGTCTTTTCCGCAAGCGCCGTCGATGTCATCAGTTCCGGCCGAGCCTGCGCGATCTCGGAGAGAAGGCGCAGGCAGACAGTGAAGCGGGTGGAATGGCTCATAGGCGCAGCTTCCTTCTGTAACCGCTTCGATAACAGAAAGATTTTCCTCCCCGATTAACAGGCTCGACAAGCGCCTTAAAAAGCAAACGCGCGGAAGCATTCCTGCTTCCGCGCGTCAGACTGTCCGGCCGGGGGGGAGGGGCGTTCGTCTCTAGAGGGGGCTCAAGGAGACGAGGGACCGGACAGCAGGGGTTCTCCTGTCGCCGCCTCGTTAAACAACGAGGCCGCGGGTGGCGAAATCAGCCGTCGCGACAAAAGCGGCGGCGGCGATCACGGTCGCCAGAAGGGTGATCCCGGCTTCCATGGCGAATTTTGTAAAGGCGTTCATGGCTGTCTCTCTCTTGTTATGCCGCTGAAGCACAGGCGTTTCGCCCTTTTGTTGCGCCGCAGCGTGTTATGGCGAGGAGATAGGAGCCTCTAAGCAGACTGTCAATGAATATTTTCTGATATATTCATTCGTTATTGTATATCGTCCAATTGCAATAATCTGCTGTAGACAAGAGAGCGGCCTCACACAGCCCGCGGCGCAGAATTGCGCCGCCGGATGGCGCCGGAATCAAGGATGGGCTCAGGAAGCAAGGCAGGTTCTATCGTTCAAGCGTGCTGCATTGCCGCTTTACCGGCGCGGCAAGTGAGCGCGTCGAGCATGAAGTCGATCAGCGCGTCGAGTTCGCTGGCCATCGAGTCGCAATCTCCCTCATGGAAGACGGCAGGGGTCGTGAAGCGGAAAACGGCGTCCTGAATAAGCCTTGGGGTGCGAGCGGATTCGCCGACTGCAAAAGCGCCAGACCGTTCTCCCTCAGAAACGATACCGGCGATAACTGCTTCTTCGGCCTCCTCCCACTCAACGGCGACCTCGGGACGCGCGAGCAGCACTTCCGTCGCCAGCTCATAGGCTTTGGGCCGGTCATGGAAGCGTTCATAGGCGAGGCGGAACTTGGCGTGCAAAAGCGTGCGAAGCTTCTGAGCAGGGCTGGCGGGCGTTTCTATCGACTGTTTCAGAAGCTCAATCTGTTCGCTCCTGAGCACCCGCACGAAGGTTTCCGCGATGTCGAGCTTTGACGGAAAGTAGCGATAAAGGTTGCCGGTCGACATGTTGCAGTCGCTGGCGATCTCGGACATGGTTGTCTTGCCGTAGCCATAGTGGAGGAAACGTTTGGTGGCGGCGTCCAATATCTGCCGCGCCGTTTCGTCTAGTGTTTCTATCGGCATGGGCCGGAACGTTGACGTAGATTGACGGCTTTGTAAACTGTTCATTGATCACAATTCAGTTGAATGAAGATGCGAGACGGCGCGCCTTTCAGCGTAGTATCGGTGATTGGCGGCGGCGCTTGGGGTACTGCGCTCGCCCACCTGGCCGCGAGCAACGGCTCGCCCACCATGATCTGGGCGCGTGAGCGCGAGGTCGCTGAAGCGATTAACCAAAATCATGAGAACCGACAGTTCCTGCCGGGCGTCGCCCTGGACCATGGGTTACGAGCGAGCGCCCATCTTGAAGATGCGGCGAGGGCAGAAGCTTTCCTTTTCGTCGTTCCAACCCAGCATTCGCGGATCGTCATGCGCGCGCTCGCGCCGCTCGCCCGGGACGGGGCGCCGGTGGCGCTCTGCTCCAAGGGCATCGAGCAGACGACCGGAATGCTGCTCGCCGACATCCTCGCCGAAGAATGGCCGTGCGCGGTTCCGGCCATACTTTCGGGGCCGAGCTTTGCGCGCGATGTAGCGTTGGGCCTGCCGACTGCTGTAACGCTCGCGGTTACAGATCCTGAACATGGCGCGCGATGGGCCGCTACGATCGGCGCGCCGCATTTCCGGCCTTACCTCACGGACGATCTGCTCGGCGCCGAGCTTGGCGGGGCGGTCAAGAACGTTCTCGCTATCGCCGCCGGGGCGGTTGAAGGACGCGGCCTTGGCGAGAGCGCCAAAGCCGCCGTAATTGCGCGCGGCTTCGCCGAGTTTCAACGCCTCGGCGTCGCCCTCGGGGCGAAGCGCGAGACGATGGCTGGCCTTTCCGGCCTCGGCGATCTCATCCTCACGGCAACATCGAAACAGTCACGCAACATGTCGCTGGGCTTTGAACTCGGCCAAGGCCAGTCGCTGCACGCAGTATTAGCGGAGCGAAATTCCGTCAGCGAAGGCGTTGCGACCGCCGGGGCGGTAGTGGAACTTGGGCGCCGGGCGGGAGTCGATCTTCCAATCTGCGCCGCCGTCGCCGATCTTGTCGCGGGCGGGCGTTCGATCGACGATATCATCGTCGATCTTCTGGCTCGGCCCTTAAAACAGGAAGGCGCTTAAGCCGCGCGGCGGGAGTATGACCGGCAGCTCGCCTCGTAGGGCTTGGCCGAAAGGCGCGCATTCCAGCCGGCTGTCCAGGCGTCGCCCCCATTGACGCCAAGAATAGCGCGGCACTGCTCAAAGCCGGTGCGGTATTGCGAAGAGGTCACAGCCACATTGCTGCCGGCGAGCTTGAAAGCCTCGTTAAAGCACTGGCAGACGGCGTCTTCTTCGGCGATCTGATCGTAACCGTCGCCTGGCCCTACTGGCGTTCCGGGATCAATGACGCCGCCAGGACCGCCGATCTGTGTGGAGACCAGCGCATAAACCGCCACCGCCAGCACAAAAAGGGCGAGCACGCCCCCGAAAATCGCTTCGATCTTCATCGCTTCTTCCCCTTACTCCACGCCGAAGAACCCCACAGCCCCGGCATGATAGCCCGAAGCTGGCCCGCCGAGAAAGCGTGAAATGAACACCCGCCGCTCGCCTGACAGCGGAAATCAGCGGTTCTGGTTGCGGCGGGAAAGGAGCTTCAGGCGCAGGGCGTTGAGCTTGATGAAACCTTCGGCGTCCTTCTGGTCGTAGACTGCGTCCTCCTCGAAAGTCACATGGGCCATCGAGTAAAGCGTGTTCGGCGAAGTGCGGGCTATGACGCTGGCCGAGCCCTTGTAGAGCTTCACCGTCACCGAACCGGAGACGAATTCCTGGCTCTTGTCGATCAGCGCCTGCAGCATTTCGCGCTCGGGGGAGAACCAGAAGCCATTGTAAATCATTTCGGCGTAGCGCGGCATGATCTCGTCCTTGAGATGCGCGGCGCCGCGATCAAGCGTGATCGATTCAATCCCGCGATGGGCGGCGAGGAGGATCGTCCCGCCTGGCGTCTCGTAGACTCCGCGCGACTTCATCCCGACGAAACGGTTCTCGACGAGATCGAGCCGTCCGACGCCATGCCTGCGGCCATACTCGTTCAGCTTCGTCAGAAGGTTCGCCGGAGACAGTTTCTCGCGGTTGATCGAAACGGCGTCGCCTTTCTCAAACCCGATCTCGATGATCTCAGCCTTGTCGGGCGCCGCTTCCGGATCAACGGTGCGCTGGTAGACATAGTCGGGCGCGATATCGGCAGGGTCTTCGAGCACTTTTCCTTCCGAGGATGTGTGCAAGAGATTGGCGTCGACGGAGAACGGCGCCTCACCGCGCTTGTCCTTGGCGATCTCGATCTGATGCGCTTCGGCCCACGCGATCAGTTTCTGGCGGCTGTTCAGGTCCCATTCGCGCCACGGCGCGATGACCCGGATCGACGGGTTCAGAGCGTAGGCGTTCAATTCGAACCGGACCTGATCGTTGCCCTTTCCGGTCGCGCCATGCGCCACGGCGTCGGCGCCGGTTTCTTTCGCGATCTCGACCAGCCGCTTGGCGATCAACGGCCGCGCGATCGAAGTCCCGAGAAGATAGAGGCCTTCGTAGACAGCGTTGGCGCGGAACATGGGAAACACGAAATCGCGCACGAACTCTTCGCGCAGATCTTCGATATAAATCTCTTTTACGCCCGCCCGCTCGGCCTTGCGCCGGGCCGGCTCAAGCTCCTCGCCCTGCCCGAGATCGGCGGTGAAGGTGACGACCTCGCAGCCATACTCGACCTGAAGCCATTTCAGGATCACCGACGTATCAAGGCCGCCGGAATAGGCGAGCACGACTTTCTTGACATCTTTGAGCTTCGGCATGGGCGATCCTTCTGCAGACGGCGATGCGATGCGCATAGCGCAAGCGGCCGCACGCGCAAGGAAAATCCGTCAGGACCCGCTGCAACCAGCTTTGACGGCGAGCTCATCCACCGCGTCCTTGGTCATATCCTGCTGGGCCCCGAGGCCTCGGCTCGCTTCGGCGTAAAGCGCGCACGCCTTCACATGATCGCCTGCGTCTTGCGCAATCTGGGCCGAGGTCGCTGCAATAT
>JAVJPA010000340.1:0-2319 GCA_040216495.1 Amphiplicatus sp.
CCGACGAACCAGGCGTCGCGCCAGTCGTTGGTCGTGCCGGTTTTGCCGGCGGAGACGCGCCCGCCGAGGGACGCGCCGGCGCCCGTGCCTGAGCTCATCACCTGATAGAGAAGGTGCGTGATGTCGGCGGCCACGTCGGGCGTCAGGACCTGCACCGGCTCTTCGTCCCTGTGCTGATAAATCACTTGCAGGTTCTGGTCCTCGATGCGCTGGATCGCGTAGGGTTCGACGCGCGTGCCGCCGCGCGCCAGCGGGATGTAGGCGCCGGTCAGCTCTTCAAGCGTCAGGTTCATGCCGCCGAGCGCGATCGAGGGAAGTTCGGAAATCGCCGACTGCACGCCCATCCGGTGCGCGGCCTCGATCACGCGGGCGCGGCCCGCATACTCGCTCGCCTGCACCGCGATGGTGTTGACCGACTTCGCCACCGCCTCGGTGAGGCGCATGCGGCCCTGATAGCCGGGCGTGTAGTTCTGCGGCTCCCAGTTGTCGATCTTGATCGGCTGGTCGACGAACGAGGATTGCGGCGTCAGACCCGCTTCGAGCGCGGCGATGTAGACGAAAGGCTTGAAGGCGGAGCCCGGCTGGCGGCGCGCCTGCGTCGCGCGGTTGAACTGGCTTTCCACATAGGAGACGCCGCCGACCATGGCGCGGAGCGCGCCGTTCGCGTCGTAGGCGATGAGCGCGGCCTGGCTCGCGCCGGCGAGTTTCGCCTCCGTGCCGATGACCGAGGCGATAGCGGCCTGCGCGTCGCGCTGCATGCGCGCGTCGAGCGTGGTGGTGACGATGAGGTCTCCGGTGCGCCCGCCCGACATGTCCCGCGCCTTCGCGGCGATGTAGTCGAAGAACCAGCCGAGATCGACATCGCCGTTGCCGCCGGCGATCACCGGCGGATGCTTCTTCGCTTCGCGCGCCTCGAAATCGGTGATGGCGCCGGTCTCGACAAGATTCTGCAACACGTCGTCGGCGCGCTTTTGCGCCCCGAACGGATTTTGCGTCGGCGCAAGGCTCGACGGCGCTTTCGGGAGGCCCGCCAGCATCACCGCTTCGGAGAGCGACACGTCGCGCGCGGACTTGCCGAAATAGGTTTTCGACGCGCTCTCGATGCCGTAGGCCCCGGCGCCGAGATAGATGCGGTTGAGATAGAGCGAGAGAATTTCGTCCTTCGAGTAGCGCCCTTCGAGCCACAGGGCGAGCAGCGCCTCGCGCGCCTTGCGCACATAGGTTTGCTCCAGCGACAGGAAGAGGTTGCGCGCAAGCTGCTGGGTGATGGTCGAGCCGCCCTCGACGACGCCGCCATGTTTGAGGTTGGTCATGAAGGCGCGCGCGGTGCCGCGCAAATCGACGCCGCGATGCTCGTAGAAGCGCCGGTCTTCCGTGGCGAGGAAGGCGTTGACCAGATAGGGCGGCAGGTCCGCGACCGCGACGCGCTCGCCGTAACGCGCGCCGCGCGCGGCGACTTCCTCGCCATTGCGGTCGAGAATGACGATGGAGGTCTGGCGGTTCGCGGCCCATAGGTCCGCGCTGTCCGGCGCGCGCGGCGCGATGAGCACGAAGGCGACGAAAAGCCCCCCGGCGATCCCCGTCAGCCCCAGCGAGCCGGCGAGCCAGCCGAGATCGATCATCAGCTCGCGGATGAAGACGCCCGGCGCCGCGCGCTTCGGAGGACGCTTCGTAACGCGCCGCGGCGGCGCGGAAAGGCGCTTGCCTTTCGGCGCGGTGACGGGCGGCTCGGACGGCATCGGGGCGGGTCTTTCGGCGGCGAGAGGAGGCGTTGTGGGGCGATTCTCCCCGGAGGATCCGATTGGCGGTTCGGGGCGCGCCTTCACGGAAGGATCATCGTCGAAGAGGTCGCCTCGGGGGTCCTGCAATACCCGCTCATCCCGGCGCCCTATCGCGCCGAGCCGCGCCCAGCCTCTCGACGCCGCAACCGCAACGCCCGCGACAAGCGCCGCGCCAGCCTCGGCCAGCGCCGCCCCGGCCTCTTTCAAGGCGGCGAACGCGCGCGACAAGGCCGGGGGCGCGCTGTCGCGCGCCTCGTTCGGCCGCCGCTCCCTTTCTGGCGGCGCGTCGCGCTGGTCTCCGTCTTCCATGTCCGATCCCTGCGGGCTTGAGCAGCCGCCCTGCTACGCCAGTAGCATGGCGGCCATCGGGCAGGAACAGGGCGGAAATTAAGGCGCGGAAAGCAGGGGCGGGCGCGGCATACCCCTTCCGTCCCCTGACGGCGACACCTCTCCGCTAGCGGGGGGAGGCAAAAACAGTGTCGGCGCCTTTTTACTCCCCCGTTTACGGGGGAGGTGTCGAGCGAAGCGAGACGGAGGG
>JAVJPA010000341.1:0-2775 GCA_040216495.1 Amphiplicatus sp.
GAAGCGATCGGCCTCTCCATCTCAGTCTAACTGCAGCTCGTCATCGTCAACTCGCAGCGCGGCGGCCCTTCGACGGGCATGCCGACAAAGACCGAACAGTCCGATCTCTATCAGGCGGTCTACGGACGAAACGCCGATGCGCCGTTACCCGTTATCGCCGCCGCCGGCCCCGGCGACTGTTTCGATGCGGCGATCGAGGCGACGCGCGTCGCGCTCCGCCACATGACGCCTGTGTTCCTCCTGACCGACGGCTACATCGCCAACGCCGCCGGCCCGTGGGCGATCCCGGACATGGACGATTACGAGCCGATCCTGCACATGTCGCCGCCCGACGCGCCGGGAACGGACGATCTGAGCGATCTGAAGCGCGCCATCTGGGACCGCGACCCGCAAACCTTCGCCCGCACCTGGCCGGCCCCCGGCATGAAGGGCCTCGCGCACCGCATCGGCGGGCTCGAAAAGGACATCAAAACCGGCGACATCTCCTATGACGACGCCAACCATCAGGCGATGAGCGAACTGCGCGCCAGGAAAGTCGCGAGCGTCGCAAACTTCATCCCGCCGCAAGGCGTCGAACAGGGCGCCGAGAAAGGCCCGCTCGTCGTTATCGGCTGGGGCTCGACTCACGGCGTCATCTGGCGCGCCGTGGAAGCGGCGCGCAAGGAAGGGCTCGACGTCGCGCAAGTGCATCTGCGCTGGCTCAACCCGCTGCCGTCGAACTTGCTGGAGCTTCTGTCCGGCTACGAGCGCATCCTGCTCCCTGAAATGAATATGGGCCAGTGCGCGACGCTCTTGCGCGACAAGCTCGAAGTCGATGTTATCCCGCTCACCAAAGTGTCAGGCCAGCCGTTCAAGATTTCCGAGATCGTCGACGCGATCCGCGCGAACTATCCGCGCACGGCGCAGGCGGCGGAGTGATCGCCATGAAAGCTTCACTCTCAGTCATTTTTGCGGCCTTGACGATCGCGGCCGCCGCTTGCGCCGCCTACGATTCACGGCCGCAGAGAGCGGCAACCGATTCAGATCGGCAAGCCGAGGCACCCTCGTTCACATCAACGGCCGACGCAGGGCCGCGCCAAACTCTATGCGTCGCCGGGAAAACTCTTCGAGGCTGCTGCAGTTGGAACACCGGCATCAAGGGTTTCACCAGAGACGGACTCCTCTGCATGAACGACGCATACAGCCCGACCTGCAGCGCCGAAATTAATCAGTTGCTCGGCGGTTGCTGCAGCGGCAACGAGGGATTTGCTTATGTGCGAAACAGCGACGGCGCCGTCATTTGCCGGAACGACAGGCAAAGCCCGAGTTGCAAGGTCGCCTATCAAGCTTGCTCAAGTGACGCCTCGACATAAGAAAGCCGCGCCATGAACGCTCCGCTTAAAACGCCTTTGGCCGCCAAAGACTTCGCCACCGATCAGGAAGTGCGCTGGTGCCCCGGCTGCGGCGACTATGCGATCCTCAAGGCCGTGCAGAAGACCATGGCCGATATTGAGGCGAACCCGGACGAAACTGTTTTCGTTTCCGGCATCGGCTGCTCGTCGCGCTTTCCCTATTACATGAACACTTACGGCTTCCACACCATCCACGGCCGCGCGCCGGCGTTCGCGACGGGGTTGAAGCTTTCCAATCCGAAGCTCGACGTATGGGTCGTCACCGGCGACGGCGACGGGCTCTCCATCGGCGGCAACCACCTCCTTCATGTGCTCCGCCGCAATGTCGATCTGCAAATTCTGCTGTTCAACAACGAGATCTACGGCCTCACCAAGGGCCAGTACTCGCCGACCTCGCGCCTCGGCACGCGCTCGCCCTCCTCGCCCAAAGGCTCTATCGACGCGCCGCTGAACCCTTGCGTCTTCGCACTCGGCGCCGGCGCGAAGTTCATCGCCCGCGGCATCGACACGGACGCGAAGAACCTCGCCGAAACCTTGAAAGCCGCGCACGCTTTCAGGGGCGCCTCATTCGTCGAAATCTTTCAGAACTGCATCGTCTACAACGCCGACGTGTTCGAGGATTTCACCGGCAAGAAAGTCGCCGACGAACACCAGCTCCGCGTCGAGCACGGCAAGCCGCTCCTCTTTAACAAGGGCAAGAACGGCGTCCGCTTCAACCAGAAAACCTTCCGGCTTGAAACCGCGAGCGTCGGCGAAGGAGGCGTGCCGGAAACGGACATTCTCGTCCATGACGAGACCAACCCGACGCTGGCGCAGATGCTCCTCGCCATGCCGCAACCCGAGTTCCCCGTCGCCCTTGGCGTTATCTATCGCGCGCCCGCGACGACGTTCGACGAAGGCTTCTGGAAGGGACACCCGACAGGAGGCAAGCGCACCGGAAAGGTCGCGGATGCGCTCCGGCGCGGCGCGGTGTGGACGAAGAAGGCGGGATAGAGAAATGCCAAGGCCTTTTACGACAGTAGCCATCCTTGCTGCCCTGGTAGCATGCGCCGATCGGGAGATTGCTGCGTCCGAGAGCCCTTCCGCTGCAAATCAGGCGTCAACTATGAATCGGAACGATACGCTGGCGACCCTTCGCGATGAGAAGAAGTTTGCACGAACGCCTATATATACCGGTCCGGCAACCGAAGAAGATCGCGCCGTCATGGAAGGCGAAGTATCCAGCGCAATCAACGACATTATTAAGATCAGCGCGAACGACGCAGCGGCTCTTCGCGCCCGCCTCGCGAAGCTTCTTGAGAATGTGGACTTGCTTGACACGGAGGATCGAGAGGAAGTTTTCGTCTATGTCGTTCTGATATGGCGCGCCGCAGGCGGCGAGGGC
>JAVJPA010000342.1:0-7948 GCA_040216495.1 Amphiplicatus sp.
CCGCCGCTGCGGCGCTTGTCCTGCCGGCCGCGGCTGCCATCGCGCAAACCGCCCCTGAAACCGTCCAACCGGACGCGCAAATCGAGACTGAGACCAGCACGCAAATCGATGCTGAGGCCGACGCCTCGGCAATTATGTATCTCGCCGCCGACCAGATCAGCGCCAAGGATCTTCTCGGCGAGGAAATCGCCGGCGCCAACGGCGACAACATCGCCCATATCGATGACCTCGTCATCGACGCAAACGGCAAGGCCGACACGGTCGTGTTCAAGAGCGGCGGCGCCTTCGGCCTTGGCGGCAAGCGCGGCGCGCTCGACTACGGTCAGGTCTCGATCGCTGTCGACGAGAGCGCCGATCCGCGCACCAGCGTTTCGATGACCGAAGACGCGATCAAATCGGTCGCGGAATATGTCACCGAGGAAACCAACGACTATCGCCTCGCGTCGGAGCTGATCGGCGCCTCGGCGCAACTCTCCACCTCGGATGAGGAAGCGACCATTACCGACCTTATTCTGGCGGAAGACGGCTCGGTCGAGCATGTCATCGTGCAGAACGGCCTGGTCGGCGCGGTCGGCGGCGAGAAAATGGCCATCGACTATACGAACATCGCCATCGAACAGGGCGACGGCGGGGGCGTGGTCATCAGCCTGACGCCCGACGAACTCGCCGCTTCGCAGCGTTTCGAATACAGCGAAACGCCGGTTTATGAGCCCGTAACGCCGAACGGTCCGTCGCAACCGTAGTTGCGTTGCTTCCCTAGCGACGGACTTAGAGGCCGGTCGCCGAAAGGCGCCGGCCTCTTTCCATGTCGGGCGGCGTCAGCGGCCCAGAGTCACTTCTTTTTCTTCTTCTTTTTCTTCTTCTTGCCGCCGTCGTCGTTTCCGGCGGCATCGCCATCGTCCGCGCCGCTGTCGGATGAGTCGCTGCTGTCATCGCCTGACGGGTTGTCGCCCGAAGACGCTTCGCCTGATGCGTCGTCTGAAGCGCCATCATCCGATGACTCGCCGCCGCCCATACCCTCTTCCGAGTTGCTCGCCACCTTGTCCGCCATCGACATGAGCTCGCCGCTCGTATTGTTTCCGATGAGCTGAATGCCGGGAAGGGCGACGAGCGCAACCAGCGGCGCGATGAGCCCGTAATGAACGGCGGTGAGGCCGGAACGGTCGCTAGAGAAACCGAGCAGCACGCGGCTGACAACATTCCCTAAACGGATTTTTTTCGATGTCATGGGGAACGACTCCTTACTGACTAAAATTTTATCGACTGACTCCCGGCTTGAAGCCCGGATGTTAAAATTTTCTTGATATGTAGCGAAAAAGCACAGAACGCAGGCGCAGCCTTGCTTTCATCCGCCTACTGATATGGTTAATCCGCGTTCGCCATAATGCGAACCCACGCAAAACTGACCGTTTTTAAGACTGCGCGGCACGCGAAGCCTATTTTTTCGCCGCAGGCCGCGCCGCCCAGATTTCCACTTCAACGAGATATTCAGGCCGCGCCAGCGCCGAGGCGTAGGCGAGGGTGAGCGGCGGCGGGCTGCCGCCGTGAAACGCGGCCCACGCCTCCAGGTAGCGCGGCCGTTCGATCGGCCCCGCGAGCCAGATGTTCGCCTTGATGATATGCTCCGGGCCAAGACGTTCGCTGGCGAGGAGCTTTTTCACATTGACCAGCGCGTTCTCGAACTGCGTTTCCGCGTCCGGCGGGAGGTTGCCCTTCGGGTCGGCGCCGATCTGCCCGGCGAGCACGACGATCTCCGACCCCGCCGGCGCGACCGCGATATGGCTGTAATCGGCTACCGGGGGCGCGACGCCCGCCGGACTTTTACGCTCGACCATGCCCCCGTCGCCGGATTGCGAACAGGCGGCGAGCGAGACCAGAACGAACAGGACGGCGACTGCGCGCATAAACGACTCCCGAGACCCCGAATGCAGCCTAAAGCCGCGCGCGGGAAAACGGAATTCAGTTTTTTCTCGGTCGGGCCGTCCGGGGCGGAGCGGAAACCGTCAGGCGAACAATGCGGCGAGATTGTCGAAGGCGGCGTTCGTTCCGACCCGGGCGCCCGTGATCATGTCCTCGCCGGCGAAGGAAGCGATCTGCACCGTGTGAACGAGGCGGGTCCCGTCCTTGCAGGGTTGGAAGCGCGTCGTGTTGAGGCTGGCGAACAGGCGCGCGCCGCCCGCCTGCACGACTTCGCTGCAGGCGATGAGCGCGTTCTCTTCGATGGCGAGATAACGCGTTTCGCCTTCATATTGCGGGGCTTCCTTGGAGCCGCAGCGGAAACGGTCGACGCCGCCGGGGCGGAAATCCTCCTCTTCATAGAAGAACGCGGCGGAGTCAGACGGCGCGCTCCACTTTTCGCGTTCGCGCGCATCGGCGAAGGCCCGGAAGAGGGGGGCGACCGGCGCGGCGATCAGGCGCTCGAAATGAAGGGTTTCGTACATGATGTCGGTCGGCTTCATGGCGGCTCCAAACTGGTTGCATTTTGCAATTAGTCTGGTTCTAGCGCAAACCGCCGCGCACGCTCAAGCGCTAATGCGCCTGCAAGGGATCACAGATCGTTGAGGGAAACCGCGCGTCAGCCCTTCGCGTCATCGCGCGGATCGCCGAGCTTCGCATTGAGCGCGGCGGCCTCTTTCGCGAGGCGGGAGGCGAGAGCGGCGTCGACTTCATCGCCCTTGAGATAAACGCGCGTCGCCATCTCGTATTTGCCGGAGGGCTTCAGCAGCGGGTCGAGCTTGACGAGCCGCTTGCCCCGCCAGAAGCCGAACAGCACGCGCTCTTCTTCCGCGCGGATGAGAAGGACCGGGCCATTCCGCGAACAGACGATATGGCCCCATTTGATCGCCTCTTCAAAGCCGGGCGTCTTCACCGCCGCGCGCAGAGCGGCGACGGTCTCCTTCTTCCAGCCGCGCAAGGCTTTGATATAGGCGTCCGGGTCCGTGGCGGGTTTTTGTTTCTGCATCGCCATAAGCGCCGCGCTCAGCCGTTCAGGGCGCGGAATATCTCGGTGCGCACGTCCGCTTCCGGTTTCGTCGTCGGGTCGTCCACATAGATTTCCCAGACTGGCATCGCCTTGGGGAGGTCATGCTTTTCGGCGTAATCCCACAGCGCCTTGTGGCTCTGATTCAGCGAGGCGTAGGGCCCGACATGGGTCGCGGTCAGAACCTCGCCTGCTGGAAGCGCGCCCGCCTTGACGGCGCCGCCGGCGCGCGCGGCGTCCGCCTTGCCGACGATGACGCCGGCGCGAAAGCGCAGCCTGTCGCCCGGCATTTCCAAATAGACGGACATGGGCATCGAGAGCGGCGCGATGCCGTTCTTGCCTGCAAAGCCGAACACTTCGCCGAAGCCGGAGGCCATGGCGTCGCCGATCGCCTTGCCGTCGAAGGCGCATTCCCGGTCGACATAAAGATAATGCTGCTCGGGCAGCGTCCTGCGCTCGATGTTCATGGCGTCTCTCCCTTTTCCGCGCTCATGCTAGCGCCGGGCGCGGCGAGGGAAAAGCCGAGGCTAGGCGGGCGGCGCCGCCTCGATGATGCGCAGGTCGCGGACGGCGCCGTCGCCGAGGACGCGCAGCGCCGCCTGATAGGCGTCGCTCTCATAGGCGGCGACGGCCGCCTCGACGCTGTCGAACTCGATCAGGGTGAGGCGCTCCATGACGCCTTCCTCGAATGCCCGCGCCGGCTGCCCGCGCGCCAGAAACCGCCCGCCCGCCGCGCGCATCGCCGGCCCGGCGAGCTTGATATAGGCGCCCAGCTTTTCGGGATCGCTGACGGATTGGAACGAGTTGATCCAGTAGGCTTTCGTCATGCGCGCGTCCTTTCTGTAGGGGCGGGGTTCGCGCGCCGTCTTAGCAGACTTGCGCCGCGAAAGGCCGCCGCCGCGCGATCAAGATCGCGCGCGTGGGGCCGTTCAATGAGCGAGCGTGTCGTAGAGGTCTGTCCAGTCTGGGTTGGCCGCTTCGATCAGCTCAAGCTTCCATTTGCGTTTCCATTCCTTGATCTGGCGCTCGCGCCGGAAGGCGGATTCGCGCGTTTCGTGCGCTTCGCACCAGACCAGAATGTCGACGCCGTATTTCGCCGTGAAACCTTTGATGGCCTTGGTCTTGTGGTCCCAGATACGCCTGCCGAGATCGTCCGTCATGCCCGTATAGAGCGTTCCGTTGCGACGGCTTGCGAGGATGTAAACGTAGAAGGGTTTCATCGGCCGCCTCCGTAATTAAGGTTGAACCTACCCACCCGCTCATCCCGGCGAAAGCCGGGACCCAGCGATCCCGCCTTCTGAACAAGCGCTGCTGTGAAAGCATAAGCGGAACCGTTTCCCGCTCAAATAATCGAACGCGCGTGGATCGCGCCCCGCAGCCTGGGTCCCGGCTTTCGCCGGGATGAGCGGGTGGAGGGGTTTGCGCGAAAGCGGAGAGGGCCGGTAGGGCGGGCCTTGGCCCGCCAACGCAACGCTCGCGGCGAACTCAGGATGGATGGTGGGCTGAAGCCCGCCCTACGCCGAAGGTGCGGCTGAGGCCCGTTCTGCGCGGGAAGGCGTTACTACAAGCGCCAGGTACCATCAGTGTTATAGTTTTTAGACTTGGCAAATCCTGCGGCATTCCACAGGGCATCAAAGGTGGGACGTAAGAGGGATGGAACATCTATTGGGCTATCAATAGTGTCTATTCGGATTTCTGGCAATCGAAGCGTGTCACGATCGATCATCTCGCCAAAGTCAAAAGTTGAGTAAGAATTTTTTACACCGAGATAGACATCCCTTACTTGCTGCAACGAAATCAGAACTATGAAAGGGGGAGATAAATTCAGTTTCGCCAAACCCTGTAGGTAGCGTTTTGTAGCATCTACTGACTCTCGCTCAATTACAGATGATCCGATAAAGAAATTTTTGTCGCGCTGAAATACGATTCCTGTACAGATAGATTCAACAAAGCCAGTATGGTAAATCTGTGTGTACGCATTGTAGAATTCATTAGAACGCGAGGATATCAAGACCCCATCAAAATTGAATCGAGTCCCATATTCGGATGCTCGTGGAGGGCAAAAATAACTTGAAAGTGGCTGAAGAGATTCGGGGTGAATGGTGCGGGTGTTTGAGAGGGCGGACACGGGCGCTGTATGAATGATTAAGCGCCCGCGGTCATGATTTAAGCGGACGGGCGTTTCTCCGTTTTCAATAAGTTGGAGACGTTCATCCCGTAATTTTCGTATTCGTTGTTCTAAGGTTAGCGCTTCCATGATTAATTCGCGGATTTCCTCAAGGCTAAGCTCAAGAATTATTGTTGATCTACGCACATAAAATTTATTGATCTGTTGTGAGCACACACGATGAGGGCGTGAGAAACTTCTTGGAATTCTCAAAACAATAATACTGCCCTCTGCCACAGCAATAGCACGCATGCTCAACCCTAAAATTCGAGGCTCAATACCCGTTTGAGCTAAACTTTCCATGCGTCCAAGTTCTTCGTCTACGCTACATTCGAGAGCTTTAACTGCAGTTGCGACTCCATCACTTTCTTCTATACCGAGAATGAGGTAACCACCGTTCGCGTTTGCGAAGGCGCAGACATCCTTTAGAAATTCGCGTCTGCCGGCATCTGTGCGGTTATACTCTTTTTGTTTAAATTCCAGCCGAAGGCTTTCGCTTGCATCGCTCGCAACTAGCCTGTTGAGAGTATTTGCATCGATTTCATCAAATGGTATGCCATCAAGGATAGTCACGCCGCCCTCCGCCCCTTCGTCTTACTCTTCTTACTAACCGCTCCTCTCGTCACAACCTTCCCCTTCGCCAAAACCCCCTTCAAAAACTTCCCCGTATAACTCTTGGCGACCTTCGCCACGTCCTCCGGAGTTCCCGCCGCGACGATCTCGCCGCCGCCGTCGCCGCCTTCGGGGCCGAGGTCAATGATCCAGTCGGCTTGTTTGATCACGTCGAGATTGTGCTCGATGATGACGACGGTGTTGCCGCCTTCGGTCAGCTCCTGGATGACTTCCATCAGTTTGCGGACGTCCTCGAAGTGGAGGCCGGTGGTCGGCTCGTCCAGTATATAGAGCGTGCGGCCTGTCGCGCGCTTCGACAGTTCCTTGGCGAGCTTGACGCGCTGCGCCTCGCCGCCGGAGAGGGTCGTCGCCTGCTGGCCGATATGGACGTAGCCGAGGCCGACGCGATTGAGGGTCGCGAGCTTGTCGCGGATCGCGGGGACGGCCTTGAAGAACTCGGCGCCTTCCTCGACCGTCATGTCGAGCACGTCGGCGATGGACTTGCCTTTAAACTCGACCTCCAGCGTCTCGCGATTGTAGCGCTTGCCCTTGCAGGTGTCGCACGTCACGTAGACGTCGGGCAGGAAGTGCATCTCGATCTTGATGACGCCGTCGCCCTGGCACGCTTCGCAACGCCCGCCCTTCACGTTGAACGAGAAGCGGCCCGGCTGGTAGCCGCGCGCTTTCGATTCCGGGAGACCCGCGAACCAGTCGCGGATCGGCGTGAAGGCGCCGGTGTAGGTCGCGGGGTTCGAGCGCGGCGTGCGGCCGATGGGCGACTGGTCGATGTCGATGACCTTGTCGAGCTGTTCGAGCCCATCGATCCGGTCGTGTTCGCCGGGCGCGTCCTTGGCGTTGAAGAGGCGCCGCGCCGCCGCTCTATATAATGTCTCGATGACGAGCGTCGACTTGCCGCCGCCCGAGACGCCGGTGACGCAGGTCATCAGCCCGAGCGGGATTTCGGCGGAGACGTTCTTCAGATTGTTCTCGCGCGCGCCGGCGATCTTGATGACGCGCTTCTTCTCGAACGGGCGCCGCTCGGCGGGGACGGGGACTTCGCGCCGCCCGGCGAGATAGTCGCCGGTGAGCGAGGCTTTCGTCGCGATAATGTCTTTCACCGAGCCCTGCGCGATGATCTCGCCGCCATGGATGCCGGCGCCGGGGCCGATATCGACCACATAGTCGGCGGTGCGGATGGCGTCTTCGTCATGTTCGACGACGAGCACCGTGTTGCCGAGATCGCGCAGGCGGCGGAGCGTTTCGAGCAGGCGCTCATTGTCGCGCTGGTGCAGGCCGATGGAGGGCTCGTCCAGAACATAAAGAACGCCCGTGAGCCCCGAGCCGATCTGCGAGGCGAGGCGGATGCGCTGGCTCTCGCCGCCGGAGAGCGTTCCCGACGCGCGCGAGAGGGAGAGATAGTCGAGGCCGACATTGTTGAGGAAGTGCAGCCGATCGCGGATCTCTTTGAGGATGCGCGTCGCGATCTCGGTCTGCTGCTTCGTCAGCTTCTTCTCCAGCGCGCCGAACCATTCGCCCGCCGCGCGGATCGATTTGCCTGTCGCTTCAGAAATGTTGAGCCCGCCGACCTTCACCGCGAGCGCTTCGGGTTTGAGGCGCTGGCCGTCGCAGGTCTCGCAATGGGTGATCGCCTGAAAGCGCGAAAGCTCCTCGCGCACCCACGCGGAATCCGTCTCGCGCCAGCGCCGTTCGAGATTGGGGATGACGCCTTCGAACGGCTTCACCGTCTCGAACTTGCGGCTGCCGTCATTATAGATGAACTGGATGTCCTCATCGCCCGTGCCGTAGAGGATGACGTCCTGCGCCTTCTTCGAGAGCGCGGACCAGGCGACGTTCGTCTTGAACTTGTAGTGCTTCGCAAGCGCGTCGAGCGTCTGCATATAATAAGGAGACTGGCCCTTGGCCCACGGCGCGATCGCGCCCTTGGTCAGAACAAGCTCGGGATCGGGCACGACGAGGGCTTCGTCGAACACCATCTGCGTGCCGAGCCCGTCGCAGGCGGGGCAGGCGCCGGCCGGCGCGTTAAAAGAGAAGAGACGCGGCTCGATCTCGTCGATGGTGAAACCCGAGACGGGGCAGGCGAACTTTGCGGAGAAGATGATGCGAGGCGGTCCTTCCGCTCCCCCGCTTGCGGGGGAGCTGTCATGCGCAGCATGACTGAGGGGGTTTTC
>JAVJPA010000343.1:0-3073 GCA_040216495.1 Amphiplicatus sp.
CAGGATGAAAGCGACGACGCACGCCTTGACGCCGTAAAAGGCGGCGGCCAGCGCCGGCGTTGCGCCGAAGGCGGCGTATATCCACGACAGCGCGAGGATAAGAATGGCGCCCGGCAAGACGAACAGCGCGCCCGCAGCGACGCCGCCCTTCACCCCGCGCAGCCGCCAGCCGACATAGGTGGCGAGTTGCTGCGCTTCCGGTCCCGGCAGCAACATGCAGTAGTTGAGCGAGTGGAGATACGTGTCCTCGTCAACCCATTTCCGCTCGTCGACGAAGATCCGGTGCATCAGCGCGATCTGGCCGGCGGGTCCGCCGAAACCGAGAAAGCCGATCTTGGCGCTCTCGGCGACAAGCGCGCCGAACGCAGGCTTGTCCTCGCCCTGACGCGGCGGGCTTTCGGATTGCTCAGCAGGCGACATATTTCCATCTCCCATGGAACACAGGAGCGGATCTTGGACGTCGCCGTCTGAAGGGGCGTCCGCGCATGCCCCGATTGTTCGAGACTCTCAAAAACGCCCAAGGCGCGCAAGGTTCAGTCTTTATAAGGGACGGCGAGGGGCCAGTGGGAGCTTTCACACGAACGAAACGGCTCAAGCCGGTCCCGCGGCCGCCGCCGTTGACGCATTGAGGCGCCGCAGGCACATTCCTGCGCCCTTTCGATCGGAGACCGCTCTTTGATATTCGGCCTTGAGGCGCTTGCGCCGTTCGTCGCAGCGCTCATCCTGATCCTGCTCTTCATTTCCTTCGCCCTTGAACTGCGCTCGCCCGAGGTGAGCGCGCTCGGCGCGGCGGCGATCATGCTCGTTCTCGGCATCCTGTCGACGGACGATCTTGTGGGAGTCCTCGCCAATTCTGCGCCGGTGACCATCGGCGCCATGTTCATTATCTCCGCCGCTCTCGTAAGAACGGGCGTCCTTGACGCGCTGGCGAACGCCATCGTTTCGCGCGCGGCGACGCAGCCGCGACTGGCCGTGTTCGGATTTTTCCTCGTGATCGCCGCCATGTCGGCGGTGATGAACAACACGCCGCTTGTGATGCTGATGATCCCCATCGCCATCGCGCTGGCGGAGAAGCTGAAAGAGTCCGGCTCGCGGCTTCTGATCCCGCTTTCCTATGCGGCGATCCTCGGCGGCACCTGCACGATGATCGGCACGTCCACAAACATTCTCGTCGACGGCGTCGCCCGCGACGCGGGTCTTGCGCCGTTCCACATGCTCGAGATCGCGCCGCTCGGCGTCGTCATCGCGGTTGTCGGCGTCGTGTTCCTGGCCCTGACCCGCGGGTTCCTGCCCGAGCGCACGACGACGGCGAGCGTTCTCGGCCGGCGCGAAACCCAGCGCTTCATGGTCGAGATCGTCATCGAGGACGAAAGCCCGTACGTGGGCGAGCGGCCGCAGGATGTGAAGTCGTTCAACGAAGCGGACCGCCGCGTCGTCGACGTCATTCGCGGAGACGCCTCGCTGCGGCGGGAGATGGACGATGTGCGCCTGATGGAGGGCGACATCGTCGTCCTGCGCTCGCCGATCGCGGAAATCCTCGCCATGAAGGAGCAGGGCGAGATGAAGTCGCCCGACCCGGAGGAACCGCGCCCGCAAGGCCTGCAACCGATCAGCACGCGGAAGACTATCGTCGTTGAGATCCTGCTGGCGCCGGGCGCTCATTTTATCGGCCGCACATTGCGCCACCTGCGCCTGCGCCGCCGCTACGGCGTCTACCCGCTGGCGCTGCACCGGCGCGCCGCCAATGTCGCCGACCGGTTCGAATCGACGCCGCTCGAAGTCGGCGACACGCTGCTCATTGAAGGCGCCCCCGAAGATCTGAAACGGCTTTGCGACGACAACGATCTCGTCAACATCGCCGAACCGACCGAACGGCCGATGCGCCGCCAGCTGGCGCCGATCGCGCTGGCGACCATCTTCGTCGTCGTGGTCGGCGCAAGCTTCGGCGTGATGCCGATAGCGGGCCTTGCGGTGATCGGCGCGGCGGTGGTGCTGGCGATGCGCTGCATCGAACCGGACGAGGCGTTCGCCGCCGTCGACTGGCGCATTTTGACCCTGATCCTCGCCATGCTCGCCATCGGCAAGGGACTCGACAACACCGGGCTCGTCGAACACATCGTCAACGCCTCGACGCCTGTCCTGTCGATCGCGCCGCCCATCGTCGCGCTGGCGCTCGTCTATGTTCTCGCCTCCGGGCTGACGGAGATCGTCACCAACAACGCCGTCGCGGTGATCATGACTCCCATCGTCATCGCGCTCGCCGCCGGCCTTGGAGTCGATGCGCGCCCCTTCGTCGTCGCCGTCATGTTCGCGGCGAGCGCCAGTTTCATGACGCCCATCGGCTACCAGACCAATACGCTCGTCTACAGCGTCGGCGGGTACAAGTTCTCCGACTATCTCAGGCTCGGCACGCCGCTCAACACCATAACGGCGGTTCTTTCGATCGTTCTCATTCCGATGATCTGGCCGTTTCATCCCTGACCGTCGCGAGGAAAAGCAAGAGAATCGGCTTTTCCTTTGAAGGCGCGGCCATTAGGGTCCGCGCGACGGTTTCAGAAGAAGAGGGCGGATATGAAGGCGAGAGCGGTGTTGCTGGCGGGCGTTTGCGCGATGGCGCTGGCGGCGTGCGGCAAGAAGGATGCGGCGACAGAAGAGGCGCCCGTTGCGCCGGCGGAAGAAGCGGCGCCGGCGGACGGGGCGACCCTTGCGGCGGAAAATCACGCCAAAGCCGTCGCGTTCCTCGCCGACAACGCCGCCAAGCCCGACATCAAGACGACTGACAGCGGCCTTCAGTATGAAGTCCTCTCAGAGGGTCCGGCGGGCGGCTACGCGCCGAAAGCGACCGATATTGTCGACGTGCATTATGTCGGCACGCTCCTCGACGGCGTCGAGTTCGATTCGTCGCGCGCGCGCGGCGCGGCGGCGCGCTTCCCGCTCAACCAGGTCATCCCCGGCTGGACAGAGGGCGTGCAGCTGATGACGGAAGGCGACCGCTACCGCTTCTTCATTCCGCCGGAACTCGCCTACGGCGAGTCCGGCACGCCGGGCGGCCCGATCGGGCCGAATGCGGCGC
>JAVJPA010000344.1:0-5156 GCA_040216495.1 Amphiplicatus sp.
CGTCGGCGTCGAAAAGGGCGCGCGTGTCTCGAAAGGTCAGACCGTCGCCACTATCGAGGCGATGAAGATGGAGCACCGCCTTGCGGCGCCGCGGGACGGCGTAGTCGCCGACGTGAGGGCGCGGCAGGGCGAACAGGTGCCGATCCGCGCGGTGATCGTGGTTCTGGAGGAGGCGGTATGAGGATGCAGGCCGCCAGCGCATTACAATTCCGCAAGCTGGACAGATGTTCAGGCTTCCCGCGCGCTGGCGCTGGAACTCAGTGTAAGGAATTCTGTTGGCCGGACATAGAAGCAACCCAGCGAGGCGACTATGTCCACGATGAAAAAATCACTTCTGGCAGGTTCCGCTTTTGCGTTGTGCGCGCCGTTTCTGATTGCGGGCGCGAGCGCGCAGGATGGCGAGCCGACTGCGGCGGAGCTCAATGCGCAGCAGCTTGAAAATCTGCGCGCCGACGCCGACGCGGGCTATGTCGGAGAAGGCGACATTTCCTACGAAAGCGAAACCGATGCCGATGCGGCGGTCGACGACGCGGCGAACGACTGGGCCGATGACGCCGAAGATGCGGCGGAAGACGCCGCGGACGACGCCGACGACATGGCGGACGACATCGAAGACGCAGCCGACGATGCGGCTGACGAGGCTGAAGACGCCATGGAAGGCGACAACAACGCCATCGAAGATGCGGCTGACGATGTCGGCGACTGGACTGAGGAAGCCGCCGACGATGTCGAAGACGCCGGCGACGAAGCGGTCGACGCCATCGACGAGGGTCTCGACGATACCGGCGAGGCGATCGAGGACACGTTCGACGAGGACACGCTCGATAACCCGCTCGACAATGACGACGCGAACGATGCGATCGATGACATTACCGACCCGACTGCGGAGCAGCCGGTCGAGGAACCGGTCGATCCGAATCTCTAAGTCTCTCTCCCGGATTGACCGAGGGGCGGCGCTGCTCGCTGGCGCCGCCCTTTTTCGTGCGCGCGCGAAAGGAGAGAGAACGGTTCAATCGCTAAAAGGGAGAGACGGATGAACGGCGCGGCGAGCGACAAGGCGATCATCACCTGCGCGCTGACGGGCGTGCTCACCAATCCCGAACAGCACCCGGTTCCGGTGACGCCGGTTCAGATGGCCGCCGAGGCCAAGCGCGCATACGACGCGGGCGCAGCGATCATGCACGTTCACTACCGCAGCCAGGAACAAGGCAAGGGACACTTGCCGACCTGGGATCCGAAAATCTGCAACGAGATAAATGAGGCGATCCGCGCCGCCTGTCCCGGCGTCATCATCAACATGACCACCGGAGTCGTCGGGCCGAAATACGATTACGTTCTAGATTATCTGCGCGCCTGCAAGCCTGAAATGGCGGCCTGCAACGCCGGGACGCTCAATTACCTGAAGACGCGCTCAAGCGGCGAGTGGGCGTGGCCGCCGATGGTGTTCGACAATCCGGTGTCGAAGGTGACCGACTATATCGACGTGATGAAAGAAGTCGGGATTATCCCCGAGTTCGAATGTTTCGATCTCGGCATCGTCCGTTCGGTCGGGCTCTATATCGAGAACGGCATGACCGATCACGCCGATTATAATTTCGTCATGGGGGTCGCGAGCGGCATGCCCGCCGATCCCGATCTCCTCCCGATACTGATTAAATACAAGAAACCTGAGATGCCGTGGCAGGCGACAGTCATCGGGCGGGAGGAAGTCTGGCATGTGCACAAGCGCGCCGCCGAGCTTGGCGGCAACCTCCGGACAGGGCTCGAAGACAGTTTCTATCTGCCGGACGGCGAGAAAGCCTCGTCGAACGGGCCGATGATCGAGAGGCTCAGCGCATATGCGCGCGCCGCCGGCCGCGAGGTCGCGAGCGCGGCGGAAGCGCGCGCGATGATGGGGCTCGCCGCTTAAACAGGGTTCATCGACGCCGCGCTTGACATTCAGCCGTCCTCGCCTGATATTCACCCATAAGGATGAATATAGGAGAAGCCATGCACTCCGCGGGCCTGGATCATACTCTGCTGGCGCTCGCCGACCCGACGCGGCGGGCCATCATCGCAAGGCTTGAAGCCGGCGAGGCGCGGGTGACCGACATCGCCGAACCGTTCTCGATCTCGCTGAATTCGGTCTCCAAGCATATCAAGCTTCTGGAGCGCGCCGACCTCGTCCGCAGGCGGAAGGTCGGGCGCGAGCATTTTCTCTCTTTCAACGCCGCGCCGCTCGATGAAGCGGCGCGCTGGATCGAAGAGAAGCGCGCTTTCTGGACGAGCCGCCTCGACGCTCTTGAGCAGGCTCTCCTGGAGGATGACGCGAAGCGGAAAAGGAAAAGAAAATGAGCGATCATGGCCAACGCATCGACAAGATGAGCATTCGCTTCGAGCGGTTGCTGCCCGGCCCGATCGAGCGCGTGTGGGCCTATTTGACCGAGCCTGAGAAGAGGGCGGAGTGGTTCGCCGGCGGCGTCACGGAAATGAAGACGGGCGGCCGCGCCGAGTTCATTTTCAATCACAGCGCGCTGACGACGCCGGACGACAAGCCGCCCAAAAAGTTCGAAGCGTTCAACAAGGAAATGCGGTTCGAAGGCGAAGTTCTCGAAGTCGATCCGCCGCGGCTGCTCGTCTGGGGCGGCGACGATGGCGATGACTATATCGAAACGCGGTTCGAACTCGAATCCCGCGGCGACAAGGTGCTCCTGACGCTGACGGAAACAAAGCTGTCGAGCCCCTCCCGCGTCATCGGCAACGCCGCCGGTTGGCACGCGCATCTCGAACTGCTTTCAGCAAAGCTCGCCGGCGAAAAGCCGGCTCCGTTCTGGGCGACGCACGCGCGCCTTGGAGAAGAGTATGAGGCGCGTTGGGGAGCTGCATAACCCTCAACGAAATGACGAAAGGAGCCGCTTTATGAACGATTATGGAAAGCGCATCGACAAGACGACAGTACGCTTTGAGCGGCTGTTGCCCGGCCCGATCGAGCGCGTCTGGGCCTATCTCATCGAGCCTGAAAAGCGCATGAAATGGTTCGCCGGCGGCGAGACCGAGTTGAAGCCGGGCGGCAAGGCGGAGTTTCACTTCAACCACAGCCGCATCACCGATGAAAAACCGCCGAAAAAGTATGAAGACCAAAATGGCGAGATAAAGTTTGACGGTACGGTTCTAGAAGCCTCGCCGCCCAGACTTCTGGTGTTCGACTGGCCGGAAGAGAACGGCGAGCGCACCAAGGTGCGCATCGAGCTCGAACCGCGCGGCGACAAGGTCATGCTGACGCTCACCCATTCGCTGCTCGAAAAACGCGAGACGATGATCGGCGTTTCAGGCGGGTGGCATATCCATCTCGACATGCTTGAGGCCGTTCTCTCCGACGCGCCGCAGCCCCCCTTCTGGGCGAGCGTCGTGCGGTACGAGGATGAGTACGAAAAAAGGCACGGGGCATGAGCGCTATGCTGAAAGTGGTCGTGACCCGCGCCTACAAGCAGAGCGCGGCGCGCGTTTTCGACGCCTGGCTCGATCCTGATATCGCGCCGCGCTTCCTCTTCGCCACGCCGGAGGGCGAAATGATCCGGGCCGAGATCGATCCGAAAGTCGGCGGGAAATTCCTTTTTGTTGATCGCCGCAAAGACGGTGAGGCGGCGCATTACGGCGTCTATCTGGAGATCGACCGTCCGCGCCGGCTCGTCTTTTCGTTCTCCGTTGAGAATTACGACGTCAACGCCGCAAAGGTCGTCGTCGAGATTCTGCCCGTTGGCGACGGGTGCGAATTGACGCTGACGCAGGAAATGCCCGCCGAATACGCTGAGTATAAAGAGCGTTCGGAAAAGGGCTGGACGATGATACTTGGGAACCTCGCGCAGGCGTTGGGCTAGATATCCTTCCTGAGCGCCGCCTCAAGCGCTTCCCGGTCGATAGCGCCGGCTGCGCCGAGCTGGTCGATGGCGTAGCGGCGGAAAGGCGCCTTCTGGGCCTCCGTCAGGTTGCGGTAGGAAGGCCGCTTGGCGCCGCGCAGGGTCCGGCGCTGGGCGTCGGTCATGGCGTTCCACGAGGCGCGCCGTTCGTTGCGGAAACGGTCGCGCTCGTTCGGGTTGGCATGGGCGTAAAGCTCGCTCGTATGCGCCTCGATCTGGCTCGACTGGGCGTAGCGCAGGTCTTCCTCGTAAAACTGCGCCGCGAGCCGGTCTATGATCCGGCGCTCGCCAGCGGCCAGCACCTCCCAGCGCATATCGACGCCCATCTGGGCGCCCGCCTGCGGGGTGAAAGAGACGAACAGCGTCATGCCGACGATGACGCCGAAAGTGATGGGTCTACGCAACGGATCGGTCCCAGAGCGACTGAAAGGCGAGCGAACTGGGGCGAACCCTAGCGGGACCGGCTTGCCTCGCGCTGAAACAGGCCGCTCAAATTTGCCGCCAATTTGAGGCGAATTGCCTCGGTCCGGAGGCCTTGCAGCCCTTGCCTTGGGGCGCCGGTTCGGCTACATGGCCCGCTCCGCCGCGGGGCCTCGCCTCGACGGCTCCAGAATCATTGAAGCAAGGGGCCTTGGGCCATGGCCGTTCCTAAGAAGAAAACCTCCTCCTCCAAACGCAATATGCGCCGTTCCCATGACAGCCTCGCCGGCGCCGCCTACATCGAGGACAAGGATTCCGGCGAGCTTCGCCGTCCGCACCATATCGATCTCAAGACCGGCAAGTATCGCGGCCGCCAAGTGCTTGAGCCGCGCGAAGACTGAGCGCGTTTTCGCCCTCGTTTCGCCTTACTTCGACCACGATCCTGCGCCGCTCCAGACCTTGTCCGGAGCGGTTTGCTTAACGCACTGGGTTCAGTCTAAAATTGTAACGGGCGTGGGGCCTTTGCATCGTTTCTCAACGAGTGTTCGCATCGAGCGCGAACAATGGAGAGCGAAGCAGCATCGCCGGTTTCGGAAGAACCTGCGATGGCGTGGGAGCAGGGGATCCGCATGCGCTTCAATTTTCAATTCCTTGTCGCGGCGATCAGCCTCGGGCTGCTCGCCGGCTGCGTAACGACTTATCCGTATGCGTCCAGTTTTTCGCTGTGCGACAATCGGGCAGGCGCCTGTTATCGAGACTGCGAGTATCTGGCGAGCGACGCCGGCTACGGCGCCTGTCACGCCGCATGCGAGGCGGAGGCGAACCAGTGCTACAACAGCG
>JAVJPA010000345.1:0-10122 GCA_040216495.1 Amphiplicatus sp.
CGTGCTGGCGCGCGCCGGCCGCGCGGACCTGTCGGACCTGCGCTACTTCCACGACGCGTTGCTCGACCAGACGCCGAGCCCGCTCGCCAAGGCGCACATCGCCGCCGCGCTCGCCATAATGGGCGACCGCGCGCGCTCGACCAACGCCTTCAAGAAAGCCCTCGACGCCATCGGTTTCGAGAACACCGGCGACTACTACCAGACGCCGCTGCGCGACGTTTCCGGCGTGCTCGCGCTCGCCGCCGAAGCGGGACGCACGGACCTTGTCGACGGCCTTGCAGACCGCTTCGCCGATCTGATGAAGGAGCCGGAAAGGCTGCACACGCAGGAGAAAGCCTTCGTGCTCCTCGCCAGCCAGGCGCTGTTGAAGAACGCCGGACCGATGGCGCTGTCCTCGAACGGCCAGCAGCTTGAGAACCTCAAGCCGGCCCCGAGCTTCTCGCTCGACGCCGCGGCCCTCGAAGGCGGCGTCTCGTACCGCAATGACGGCGACGGCCCGGTGTTCCGCACCGTGACGGTCTCCGGCGCGCCGGCCAGCGCGCCGCCCGCGACAGCGCAGGGCTTCACCCTTGAAAAGCGCATCGCCACGCGCGAGGGGCGGCCCGCCGACCTTTCGACGGTGAAGCAGAACGACCGGCTTGTCGTCGTGCTGACCGGGCAGGCGAGCGCTGACCGGCTGCATCCGGCGATCATTGCGGACCTGTTGCCCGCCGGCTTCGAGATCGAGGCGATCCTCAAGCCTGAAGACGGCGGCGGACGCGACACGTCCGGCCCGTACAAATGGATCGGCGAGATCAGCTACACCAAGGTCTCCGAAGCGCGCGACGATCGCTTCGTCGCCGCGATGGACATTCGCCGCCAACGCTTCACGCTCGCCTACATCGTGCGGGCGGTGACGCCGGGAAGCTATGTCATGCCCGGCGCAGTGATCGAGGACATGTACAAGCCGGGCGTCGTCGGACGCACGGCGGCGCAGTCGCTGAAGATCGCGGCGGCGCAGTGAAGACATTGTTCCGCTCCCTTCTTTCCTCCCCCGCGACAGCGGGGGAGGTGTCCGCGAAGCGGACGGAGGGGGCGACTGCGCCTAAATGGATGGGCAAGAACCCCCTCCGTCGCCTTACGGCGACACCTCCCCCGCTTTTGCGGGGGAGGAGAAACTCCGCCCATGCGAAAAAATCCGCCCTCAGAAAATTCTGGGTCCCGGCGTTCGTAGGGATGAGCGGGTTGCTGATGCTTCCCGTCATTCTGGACGCCATCGCACCGCCGCCGCTCGATAAAACCGCCTTCAGCCCGTTGGTGCTGGATCGCGAAGGGCGCTGGGTCCACGCCTTCGCGACGCCGGAAGGGCGTTGGCGTTTCAAGGCGGACCTCGACGACATCGATCCCGTTTATGTCGAGCGTCTCGTCGCCATCGAGGACAAGCGTTTCTGGAAGCATGGCGGCGTCGATCCGCTGGCTGTCGCGCGCGCCGGCTGGAGCGCGCTGACGACGGGACGCATCACCTCCGGCGCATCGACCATCACCATGCAGACGGCGCGGCTTCTGGAGCCTCGCCCGCGCACTGTCGGATCGAAACTCATCGAGATGGCGCGCGCGGCGCAGATCGAACGCAGGCTGACGAAGCGCGAGATACTGGAGCTCTATCTCACGCTCGCCCCCTATGGCGGCAATCTTGAAGGCGTGCGCGCCGCGAGCCTCACATACTTCGGCAAGGAGCCCGCACGCCTCACCGACGCCGAGCAGGCGCTGCTCATCGCCCTCCCGCAGGCGCCGGAAGCGCGCCGCCCGGACCGGCGCGCGAAGACGGCGAAGCGCGCGCGCGGAGAGATGCTGGCGAAGCTGTCGGCGGCAGGTCTGTTGCCGCCCGAACGCGCGGCGGAAGCCGACGAAGCGACGCTGCCCGCCGCAAGAGGAGAATTTCCCCGCGCGGCGTATCACGCCTCGCGCGAACTGGCTGTGCGGGGACTGAAAGCTAAAACCCCGGTTGTCGAGTCGACGCTCGACCTAGTGTTGCAGCGGCAGGCGGAAGCCATTGTCGCGAGCGCCGCCGGCGCCGCGAGCGACGGCGCCACGGCGGCGGCGATCGTCATCGATGCGAGAACGCGCGAAATACGCGCCGCGGTCGGCTCGTCGGGCCTGTCCGCCGATGGCGGGTGGATCGACCTGACCAACGCGCTCCGCTCGCCGGGCTCGACGCTCAAGCCCTTCATCTACGCGCTCGCCTTCGATGACGGGCTCGTCGGTCCCGCCACCGTGATCGAGGATATGCCGCAGAGCTTCGACGGCTATGCGCCGGAGAATTTCGACCGCACGTTCCGCGGCGACGTGCATGTCGCCGACGCCTTGCAGCATTCACTCAATGTGCCGGCGGTGAAGCTTCTCGACCGGCTTGGGGCGCCGCGCCTTGCGGCGCTGCTGAAAGCGTCGGGCATTTCGATCAGGACGCCGGCGCGCGCGAACGCCGAAGCCGGACTAACGCTGGCGCTCGGCGGCGCGGGAGTGACCATGCGCGATCTCGGCGTTCTCTATGCGGGGCTTGCGGATGGCGGGCGGATTTCGCCGCTGCGATGGACGAAGGACCATATGGCGCAGTCTGAGGAAGGCGAGGGCTTTCACCTGATCTCCGCGCAAAGCGCCGCGATGGTCAGCGCCATTCTCGCCGACTCCCCGGCGCTGGAAGGGCGCGCGCCGTCGTCGCTCTCCGTCAGCGCGCCGAAGATCGCCATGAAAACGGGCACGTCCTACGGCTATCGCGACGCATGGGCGGCGGGCCATGCGGGCGGCTATGTCGTCATCGCGTGGGTAGGGCGCGCGGACGGCGCCTCGCGGCCGGGCGTAACGGGCAGGGATGCGGCTGCGCCATTGCTCGCCTCGCTGTTCGACATGATCTGGCGCTTCGATCCGAACGCGGCTTCGGGCGTGCGCGCAAACGAAGTCGGGCAGGGACCGGCCATCGCGCAATTCACGCCGCCGAAGCGGACGACGCCGCCGGAAATCACTTTCCCGCGCAATGGCGTGGAGCTTTACGCCGGCGCGGAAAACGAGGAGCGCGGATTTTCCCTCGCCGCGCGCGGCGGAGCGGGCGAGTATCGCTGGTATGTGGGCGGCGAGCCTGCGCCTCTGGAAACGGCGAGCGGGCGCGCGATCTGGCGCCCCGACGCGCCCGGATTTTACGACATCACCGTCGTCGACGCCGAGGGGCGCAGCGCGCGCGCGAAAGTGCGCGTGGCGATGGGCAGTTGAGGCGGCGCGATCTCATCGCGGGCGCAGGCGGCGTTTTAATCGCCAGCGCGTTCCATCAGGCAGGCGCTGAGAGCCAATCGCCGGCGAGCTTTTCCGGCGCCAGAGCGATTGTGGACGGACGCGAAGTTCGGCTTGCTGACATACTGGCGCCCGCAACGGCCGGCGGCCGCGCCGATCCGTATGCGGCGCAGTTCCAGCGCGCGCTCGCCGATACGCTCTCCCATCCTGTTCGCGCCGAGGAGTCCGGCCCTGTCGACCGCTGGAACCGGCCGTTCGTGCGTCTCTATGTCGAACACCAGCGCGGGGTGATGCTGGCGACGGCTCAGGAGCGGCTTGTCGCCGTGGGAGCGGCGCGCACGCTGCCCGAAAGCGGCGACCATGGGTTCATCCGCCGGCTGTTGACGCTCGAAGAGGCGGCGCGGAAAACCCGCATCGGCTTGTGGGGACTTGCGCCGTACAGGGTCTATCCGGCCACAGACGCGAGTCGCGCGGTCGGCGCATTCAGCCTCGTGGAAGGCGCGCCGGTCACGGCGGTCAGGCGCGGCGGCAGGGTGTATCTCAATTTTGGAGACGACTACCGCGAGGATTTCACCGCCTCGGTGAAGTCGGGTCTGGCGCGCGCGTGGGCGAAAACCGGTCTCGATCTCGAAACGCTCGCCGGCGCGCCGTTGCGCATCCGCGGGCATGTCGCATGGATCAACGGGCCGTCAATCGATCTGACGCATCCGTTGCAGATCGAGATATTGAAGCAAGCCGCCTGAAGGCGCGCTAATCATCCGCCTCGATGGCGCGCGGCGTTACCTTGCGCGGGGCCTTGGCGAGAGATTGCGCAAGCTCCTGCTCTTCCTCGCTTCTCAGTCTGCGGAACAGTTTGTCGGCGCGCGCGCTGCGGCTGCGCGGCGTCGATCCGAGACGCAAAAACAATTCCCCGGTGGAAAGGTCGATCCGGCTCACGCGAGGCCCCCGCCTTACATTTTCGTCAGGCTGAGCGTGATTCGAATTGGTTAATGAAAGGTTAACATCGTGGCGCCGGATGGGCGCGCTGGCGAAAGAAACGGGACCGCCAAGCTTAGGCGTCGCCGCCAAACAGTTTTTCATGCCGCTCGACGATCGCCGGCCAGAGCGAGGCCGCTTCCGGCAGGTCGATCCCGAACCGTCCGGCGAGAACGCTGACAAGCTGGTCCGGCGTTTCGATCAGGCGTTTGGTTGCTCCATCGGCGCCGAGATCTTTCAGCACTCGGCCTCTCAATGTGAGGTGCCGCTCGCCGTCGCGCTTTTGCGCGACAAGATTCTGCACGAATGGCGACGACGGATTCGTCTGAAGGAACACGCAGGTCTTTGCGAGAAGCGATTCATCCGCCGGCGCCGCCGCGACGTCGTAGCTGAACGGCTCGCCGTCGGCCCTTTCTTCAAACCGCCAATAGCCGTCGCCCATTTCAAACAGGCGCAGCTTGAAGGGCGCCTGATCGTGGTCGGCCGTCTCGAAGGGGATCGGCGCGAGCAGGCTGCCGCCGAAGCCGACATCGACAAGATACGGACGATTCAGCTTGACCAGCAGGCAGAGATGATTGCCGAGCGCCACGTCGCCGCGCTGGTCGCGCATGACGCCGCCGGCGAGCCGCGTCACGTCGAAGCCGATTTCACGGAGCGCCATCCCGAGAAGCCCGTTCTGCTCGTAGCACCAGCCGCCGCGCCGGCGCTCAACGAGTTTGTCGAAGATCCGCTCCGGTTCGAGGCTGATCGGCCGGGCGAGCTGAACGTCGAGATTCTCGAATGGAATGGCGAAGAGATGCGCGCGCATGACTGCGGCGAGTGTTTCAAGGTCGGGGCGGAAGGGACCGGCATAGCCGATGCGCTTGAAGTAGGTTTCTAGTTTCATGCCGCGGACAATTCCGGCGGAGCGCGCTTTTGTCGAGTAACAAAACCGCGCGCCCTCGGGAAAGGGCGCGCGGCCTGGGTCGGCGCAATCGCTATTGCTTGTTTTTGACGTCCTCTTCGCCAGCCGCTTCGCGGTCGGAGTCGTCGAACTCTATCGGCGCGGCGTCCTGCGCGACGCCATAGTCGCGGCTCTTTTTGGAAAGGCGGCGCATGGTTTCCTCCATGCCGTCTTTCGACACGCCCATTCTCTTGGCGGCGGAAACGCCGACCGACGCAGCATCGTCGAAGTTGCCGAATTCGGCGCCAAGGAAGACGACTTCCCAGCCCTTTTCGCGCGCTTTGTCGAGGCGCGCCTTCACCGTCTCCTTGGTCATTTCGCGGCTGGCGTTCTCGAGGCCGTCGGTCATGACGACGATGACGGCTTTTTCCGGCTTGTCTTCTTCCGCGACGGTCAGCATAGCGCCGATGGCGTCGAACAAAGGCGTCATGCCGCGCGGGCTTGCTTCCTCGGACGTGACCGGCGTCCAGCTTTCCGGCGTCGCCTTGCGGCGGAGCATGTCGAACTGCAAGCCTTCCTGCGCGTCGAACACCGCGAGCGAAATCTCCACATCGAGCGGCGGCGTCTGCTCCTTGGTGAGCTCGTCGGCATAGGCGTTGACCGAGTTCAGCGCCTCATCCCAGATCGACTCCATCGAGCCGGTGCGGTCGAGCAGGATGTAGACCTGCAATTCTTTCGAAGCGTCTGCGCCCGGCGCAGTCGCGCAGGCGGGAATGGCGGCCAACAGCGGCAGAAGCAGCGCCGGCAATAAGGCGAATATGGATTTCACAAATGATCTCCCCTTGCGGACAACGGCGCATCATGCGCCGCCTTAAGAACCCCCAGAGAGAATTGAAGCCAATAGTGGCGGAGTAAGGCAGGGAGCGTGGCGCTTTTGAGGCGCGCTACGCTTTCACCTTCACATAACTCCCCGGCGCATCCTCGATGGCTTTGAGCCCGCCCTCGCCGGGGATGCGCGCCTTAACCTTGCCGGGGCTGGTCTCGTCGAGCCAGTCCATCCAGTAGCGCCACCAGGAGCCGGGGCGTTTTTCCGCGCCGGTCATCCAGTCTTCGATCTTGTCTGGAAGGGCGGGGTTGATCGAATGATGGTATTTGTTCTTGGACGGATGATTGATGACGCCGGCGATATGGCCGGAGCCGGCGAGCATGTAGGTGACATTGTCGCCGCCGAAGAGTTTGGCGGAATTGTAGACCGAGCGGGCCGGCGCGATGTGGTCCGTCTCGCCCGCCTGCATGAAAATCGGGATTTTAATGTCGGCGAGGCTGAGCGTTTCGCCGTCGATGACCATCCCGCCGGACGCGAGGCGGTTCTTCTGATAGTACTCGCGAAGATAAAAAAGATGCACGCCTTTCGGCATCCGCGTCGCATCGGAATTCCAGTAGAGCAGGTCGAACTTCGCCGGCTCCTTGCCCTTCATGTAGTTGTCGATGAAGAACGACCAGATCAGGTCGTTCGAGCGCAGCATGTTGAAGGTCGTCGCCATGGCGCGCCCCTCGAGCACGCCGCCGGCGGCGTCCATCTGTTTTTCGATCGCCTTCAGTTGCGCGTCGTCGACAAAGAGCGAGAGGTCGCCGGACTCGGTGAAGTCGGTCTGCGCCGTGAAGAAGGTCGCGGACTTGATGCGCTCATCCCCGCGCCTGGCCATCAGCGCCAGGCCCGTCGCCAGCATCGTGCCGCCGATGCAATAACCGATGGCGTCGACATCGTCCTCGCCGGTCGCCAGCTTGACCGCGTCCAGCGCTTCAAAGAGGCCTTGGAGGATATAATCCACAAATGTCTTGCCGCGAAGCTCCGGGCCCGGATTGACCCATGAGACGACGAATACGGTTCGGCCCTGTTCGACCATCCACTTGATGAACGAGTTCGCGGGTTGCAGGTCGAGGATATAGAATTTGTTGATCCACGGCGGAAAGATCAGCAGCGGCCGGCGCGCGACTTCCTCCGTCGCCGGCGCGTACTGGATCAGTTGCATGATCTCGTTCTGGAAAACGACCTTGCCGGGCGTCGTTGCGACGTTTTCCCCAATGCGGAAGAAGTCGAGGTCCGCCTGGCGGATCGCGAGCGCGCCTTCGCCGCGGTCGAGATCCTCAAGCAGATTCTTCATGCCCTTGAGCAGGTTCTCGCCCTTGGTTTCGAGCGTCACTTCCATGACTTCCGGGTTGAGCATGGCGAAGTTGGTCGGGGCGATCGCGTCGATGAACTGGCGCGTGTAAAATTCCGCTTTCTTCTTGTCGTGAACGTCCATGCCTTCAAGCTGATGCACGGTCGTCTCGAGCCATTTCGCGAAAGTGAGGTACGACTGTTTGACGAAGTCGAGCATGTGGTTTTCGTTCCACGCGGGGTGCGCGAAACGCTTGTCGCCGGGCGAGGGCTCGATCGCCGGCTTGACCGGCTCGCCGGCCATCTTGCGCGACATGGTTCCCATCAGTTTGGCGTAATCGCCCCAGAGGTTGAGCTGGCGCTGCATCACCGTGCCGGGATCGGAGGCGAGCGAGTTCATCATCTCCTGAAAGGACTCGGTGATGTTGAGCGGGTCTGAGGATTTCTCGCCGCGCGCCATGGCGAAGTTTGGATTCTTGGCGAGATAGTCGCTGAGCACTTCCTGGCCCTTGCCAGTGATCGCGGCGATGTATTGCGAAAGGGCCTCGAAATCCTCGTACATGCTTTTCGGCGTCTCGGCATGGCGCGCTGAGTCGGGTTTGGACGTCTCCGCCTGCCGGCGTTCCAGATCGGCCGTGTTCGCCGCCTGTTTCGGGGAAACGCTCTCGGATGTTTCGCGCACGCCCTCGGCGGCCTTGCGGGCCGCTTTCTTTTTCTTCTTTGACCCGGCCCCTGCTTTTTTGCCGGACGGGGGCGTTTGTTCAGCTTGCGTCATCGGGGCGGATATGGGTTATGTGGCATTGTTTTTGTTATAGATGGCGGCATCCATGGGTGCAAAACATTACGCAACCGTTGGTCTCGCGGCGCTTATCGCCGCGTCGCCCGGCTGTTCGAGCCTGAAACGGCTCGCTCCGCCGGGTATCCTCAAATATGAGGAGCTCGCCGGCGACCAGCCCGTCAATCCCGAGATCAAGCAGCGCATCGTCGAAAGGCGCAGAGAAATCGATCGGCGGTTTCCGGACCTTTCGGCGCAGCCGTCGAGGCGCCCGGCCGAAGCCTCTATGGCCGAACGCGACGCCCTCGCCGCCGGCTTGATCGACGCGAGGGACGAATTGCAGGCCGCCGTCGAAGCGGACCGCGCCGCCTCGGATGCGGAGCGGCAGGCGGGTTTCACGCTCCCGGGCGACAAGGGCGACAAGGCCCGCTCCCTTGAAGACGTCGCCGCCGACCTCGCCGCCGAGGTTGAAAAGGACGGAACGGTCGCGCGAAACGAACGCAGCGCGCCGATGCCGCAACCGGCCCCGCAGCAAAACGAACAATAGGCTAACCCTCACAGCAAAGGCTTTTCTGGATATGCCGTCGCCGGATGAATTTTACCGCATCAAGCGCCTGCCGCCCTATGTCTTCGAGGAAGTGAACCGCCTCAAGGCCCGGCTTCGCGCCGAAGGCCGCGACGTCATCGACTTCGGCATGGGAAACCCCGACATGCCGACGCCGCCGCACATTCTCGACAAGCTGATAGAGACCGCGAAGAAGCCGCGCACGAACCGCTATTCGGCCTCGAAAGGCATTCCGGGCCTAAGGCGCTCCATCGCCCGTTACTATGAGCGCCGCTTCAACACGAAGCTTAATCCGGATACGGAAATTGTCGCGACGCTCGGCTCGAAGGAAGGCTTCGCCAACCTCGCGCAGGCGATCACCGCGCCCGGCGACGTCATCCTCGCGCCGGATCCCGCCTATCCGATCCACGCTTACGGCTTCATCATCGCCGGCGGCGTCATCCGCGCCGTGCCGGCGCCGAGCCCGGAGGCGTATCTCTCCGGCATGTCGCGCGCCATCGCGCACATCACGCCGAAGCCGACGGCGATGGTGCTGAACTATCCTTCGAACCCGACCGCACAGATGGTCGGTCTCGACTTCTACAAGGACGCGGTCGCATTGGCGAAGAAGCAGGACATCTGGATCCTCTCAGACCTCGCCTACAGCGAAATCTACTTCGACAAGCCCGCGCCCTCGATCCTGGAAGTGGACGGGGCCAAAGACATCGCGGTTGAGGTCAATTCGCTGTCGAAGACCTATGCGATGGCCGGTTTTCGCGTCGGCATGGCGGTCGGCAACGCGCATCTCATCAGCGCGCTGTCGCGGGTGAAGTCCTATCTCGATTACGGCGCCTACACGCCGATACAGGTCGCCGCCTCCGCCGCCCTCGACGGGCCGCAGGAGTGCGTCGATGAAATCCGCGCCATCTACAAGTCGCGCCGCGACGCGCTGGTCGACAGTTTCGCCAAGGCCGGCTGGAACATTCCCGTTCCGCCCGCCTCGATGTTCGCCTGGGCGCCGATCCCCGAAGATTTCAAGGCGCTCGGCTCTGTCGGATTCGCCAAGAAGCTGATGGAGGAGGCCGACGTCGCCGTCGCGCCGGGCCTCGGCTTCGGCGAGCACGGCGAGGGCTTCGTCAGGATCGGGCTCGTCGAGAACGAGCAGCGCATCCGGCAAGCCGCGCGCAACGTGAAGCGGATGCTGAGCCGGCGGAACGCGGCGTAATCGCTTCTCTTTGACTGCCTTCGCGGATACGCTGTTCCTCGCAACAATTGGGGGACTGTCATGTCAACTGCAACAAAGGCCGGCTTTGCGGCGTTCGTTCTGCTCGCCGCGACCGCGTGCAATTCCATGAAGAAAGACGATGTGGGGATTTTCCCGTATCCGCTTGAAGAATATGTCTGCGCCGACGGGACCGAGCTCGGCGTGCGCCTCCTTGGCGAAAAAGCGTCGGTTTCAGTGGACGGCAAGCCCGCCGTCGAGCTGCCGGTCATGACTTCCGCCGGAACGACCTACTCCAACG
>JAVJPA010000346.1:0-7124 GCA_040216495.1 Amphiplicatus sp.
TCGCCATCACCAACAATCATCAGCAGGCCGACACCGGCACCAAGATGATTCACTTGGGCAAGAACACGAAGTCGCGCATCATCGCCAAGGGCATCTCGGCGGGAACGTCGAACTCGACCTATCGCGGGCTCGTCTCCATCCATCGCAACGCCAAAGGCGCGCGCAACTTCACGCAGTGCGACTCGCTCCTCATCGGCGACCAGTGCGGCGCCCACACGATCCCCTATATCGAAACCAAAAATCCCGGCGCGATCCTCGAACACGAAGCGACGACCTCGCGCCTCGCCGAAGATCAGCTTTTCTATTGCCAGCAGCGCGGCCTCTCCGAAGAAGAAGCCGTCGCGCTCCTCGTCAACGGCTTCTGCAAGGAAGTGTTGCAGGAGCTGCCGATGGAGTTCGCGGTGGAGGCGCAGAAGCTCGTCAGCGTCAGCCTTGAGGGGAGCGTGGGGTGATAAACAGGTTCATTATCGCAGCAGCAGCGTCATTAATTGCAACCAGCGCCGCGGCTCAGTCGCGCACTTACGACCGCGATCCATCGCTCGGCGATCTGCCATTCTCGTCCGCCGTCATCGTCGGCGATACGATCTATCTTTCCGGCGAGATCGGCCGCGCCCCGGGAACGACAAAAGTGGTCGAGGGCGTCGCGGCGCAGACGCGGCAGATTTTCGAGAATTACAAGGCGACGCTGGCGCGCCTCGACTCGGGCCTTGAGGACATCGTCAAATGCACGGTGTTTCTCGGCGACATGAACGACTATGCGGAAATGAACGCCGCTTACGCGCAAGCCTTTCCCGGCGACAAGCCGGCGCGCTCGACGGTCGGCGTCAGCGGTCTCGCGCTCGGCGCCGCGCTCGAAATCGAATGTCTGGCGGTGAAAGCATGATCGTACACGCGATTAAGTTCGCTATGCCGTTGGCGGCCGCCGCAATGCTGGCCGGCTGCGATGCGCAAAAGCCGGCGCCGCCGGATTTCGGCGCCGCGCTTCAAGAGCATCTCGCCGCCATCCAGGCGCGCGATCTCGACGCCTTCGCCGCTACCCTGACGGCGGATGAAACGCTTTACACGGTCTTTCCGAACGGCGGCGCGCTGACGACGCGGCAAGCCGCGGTCGATCTCCATCGCGACTGGTTCGCCGACCCGAACTGGGTGTGGGAAGGCGAAACCGTTCATAAAATCGTCGGCGCGGACATGGCGCTGGCGCTGATCAAGTACGACTATCGCGACACGCCCGAAGGCGCGCCGCGCTCGGCGTGGCTCTCGCTGCTCTTCAGGCTCGAAGACGGCGAGTGGCGTCTCGTTCACGACCAGAACACGCGCATCGACGCGCCGGCGGAATGACGATGCTGTACGCGCTGTTTTCTCTGTTTCTCGCGGCGGCCGATACGCCGCTCCCCGGTCCGCTCGAAGCGGGCTGGAAAGGCGAGAAAGTCTGCGAGCCCTTGTTCGAGAACGACCATGTTCGCGCGGCGCGCTGCGCGTTCCCCCCGGGCGTCGGCCATGAACGTCACTATCACCCGCCGCATTTCGGCTACATCATCGAAGGCGGCGTGATGGAGATCGCCGACAAAAACGGCGTTCGCACCGTCCCGACGCCCGCCGGCTCGACCTGGTGGTCGGACGGCGTCGAATGGCACGAAACTGTGAACATCGGCGAGACGACGACGGTCTACATTATCGTAGAGCCGAAGGGGGCGAAGACCATGAAGGAGGCCCCATGACCGAAGAAGAATGGAAACAGTTCGAGCGGCTTTACGCTGTTTATGAGGAGGCGCGCGAAGCCTACAGCGCGACCCAGTCTCAGCTTCATGGCGCCTTCTCAGAACTCGCGCGCCATTATGACAAGGGCGCGCTCGATCAGAACCGCCTTTACGAGGAAGAACTGGCGCACAAGCGCTTCAACACGGCGCGGGAGACGCTCCACGCCTTTCTCCGCGAGAAACTGAAAAAAGATTGATATGCTGAAGATAAAGAACCTCCATGTCGCTATAGACGGCGCCGAAATCCTGCGCGGCCTTTCGCTCGACATTCCGGCGGGCGAAGTCCACGCCGTGATGGGGCCGAACGGCTCGGGCAAGTCGACGCTTTCTCACGCGATCGCCGGGCGCGACGCCTATGAGGTGACGGCGGGCTCGGCGAAGCTCGACGGCGAGAACCTGCTGGCGCTCGATCCGAACGAGCGGGCGGCGAAGGGGCTGTTCCTTTCTTTCCAGCATCCGATGGAGATACCCGGCGTTGCGACGATGAACTTCATCCGCACCGCGCTCAACGCCCAGCGGCGCGCGCGCGGGCAGGAAGAAATGTCGTCCGCCGATTTCCTGCGCCTCATCCGCGACAAGGCGCGCCTTGTCGGACTTTCCGACGAGAAGCTGAAGCGCCCCTTCAATGTCGGCTTCTCCGGCGGCGAGAAGAAACGCATGGAGATGCTGCAAATGGCGATCTTCGAGCCGCGTTTCGCCATCATGGACGAGACGGATTCGGGGCTCGACATCGACGCGCTGAAAATGGTCGGCGATGTCGTCAACGCGTTGCGCGGACCGGGTCGCGGGTTTCTGGTCATCACCCACTATCAGCGCCTGCTCGAACACATTCGCCCCGACCGGGTGCATGTTCTCGCCGGGGGCCGCATCGTCAAATCCGGCGGGCCGGAGCTCGCCGAAGAGCTTGAACGCTCCGGCTACGATCAGTACACGGAGGCCGCGTAAGGCATGGGCCAGACGCTGCTCATCAATCCGACGGCGATGGAGGCGGGCCTTCTTGCAAGCGCAGAGGCGCGTGGGCGCTCGCCGGCGTTTGACGCTTTTGCGAAAACCGGTCTGCCGCATCGGCGTCTGGAAGCGTGGAAATGGACGGATGTGCGCGGCGCGATGCGCGCGGCGCTGCCCGAAGCCGCCAGCGGCGCGGAGGTGATTGCGCCGTCGTCCTTCTCCGCCGTCGATGCGTTCGAGATCACGGTGATGAACGGCGCGGCGGAGTGGAGCGGCGCGCCGCCGCAAGGCGTTGCGGTCGAACTGGCGAAGTCCGGGGAAGCGCTGTCGCCGCTTGCGGCCGATCATCCGCTAGGCAGCCTTGCGGCGGCGTTCGCAAACAATACGCTGAATATAAGCATCACCGGCGGCGTCGCCCGGCCGATCCATCTGCGGCGCATCGCCGGCGCGGGGGCCAGCTATAGCCGCGTGCGGATAAAGCTGGCGGACGGCGCCTCTGCGACGCTGATCGAGAGTTTCGACGGCGCGGGCGCCTATTTCGCCAACAGCCTCACCGAAGCCGCCATCGGCGCTAACGCCAAACTGACGCGCGATATTTTACAGGACGGCTCGGACGAAGGCGTCGAGACGGCGCTGTTCGCCGCATCGCTTGGCGCGGGGGCGGCCTTCCATCAGACGGCGTTGCTGCTCGGCGGCAAGCTCATCCGCATGGAGACGCGGCTTGCGCTGGAAGGCGCCGGCGCATCCGCCGATTTCAAGAGCGCCTCGATCCTGTCCGGCGCGCGTCATGCGGACCTGACCACGCATATCGCGCACCAGTCGACGGGCTGCGCGACGCGGCAGATTCACAAATCGGCGCTGCGCGACCGCGCGCGCGGCGTGTTTCAGGGCAAGTTTCTTGTGGCGCGCGGCGCGCAGAAAACCGACGCGGAGATGCAGGCGAAAGCGCTGCTGCTCTCCGACACGGCTGAAGCCAACCACAAGCCGGAATTGGAGATTTACGCCGATGACGTTCAGTGCGCCCACGGCTCGACCGCCGGCGCCATCGACGAGGAGGCGCTGTTCTACATGCGCCAGCGCGGCCTCGACGAGCATCAGGCGCGCGCGCTCCTGATCGAGGCGTTTCTCGCCGACGTGTTCGACGGCGCCGAGCGCATCAACATCGCGGAAGTCATGCGCCAGCGCATGCATGCGTGGCTGGAGAAGGCGGCATGACCTACGATGTCGCCGCCATCCGCGAAGAATTCCCGATCCTCGCCCGCGAGGCCTACGGCAAGCCGCTGGTCTATCTCGACAACGCCGCATCGGCGCAGAAGCCGCGCGCGGTGATCGGCGCGATGGCGCATGCGATGGAGCATTCCTACGCCAACGTGCATCGCGGGCTGCATCTTCTCTCCAACGAGGCGACGACCGCGTTCGAGGAGGCGAGGAAGAAAGTCGCCTCGTTCCTGAACGCCGCGTCGCCCGACGAAATCGTCTTTACTTCCGGCGGCACCGACGCGATCAATCTTGTCGCCTATTCGCTCGGCGCATCGGAGATAGGCGAGGGCGACGAGATCATCCTGTCGCTCGCCGAGCACCATTCGAACATCGTGCCGTGGCACATATTGCGCGAGCGCAAGGGCGCTGTGCTGAAATGGCTTGATATCTCGGACGACGGCGAAGTCGATCTTGAAGCGTTCGCGAAGATTTTCACAAAGCGCACGAAACTCGCCGCCGTCTCGCACATGTCGAACGTGCTCGGCGCGCCGGCCCCGGCGAAGGCGATGACGGAGATCGCCCATGCGCACGGCGCGAAGATCCTGTTCGACGGCTGCCAGGGCGCGGTGCACGGCGCGGTCGACGTGCAGGACATCGGCTGCGATTTCTACGTGATGACGGGCCACAAACTGTACGGCCCTTCGGGAATCGGCGCGCTTTACGGCAGAAAATCGGTTCTGGCCGGGATGCCCCCTTTCCGCGGCGGCGGCGAGATGATCGACACCGTGACGACCGACGCCGTCACCTACAACGATCCGCCGCATCGCTTCGAGGCGGGAACGCCGGCCATCGTCGAGGCGATCGGCCTCGGCGCCGCGCTCGACTGGATGCGCGAGAAGGGCGTCGAGGCCATCGCGGCGCACGAAGCGCGCCTCAAGGATCACGCGATGGAAGAGCTCCGTAAGCTGAATTTCGTCAAGGTGCATGGTCAGACGCCGGACAAGGCGCCGATCATCGCCTTTTCGGTCGACGGCGCGCACCCGCATGACGTCTCGGCGATCCTCGATCGGCAGGGCGTCGCGGTGCGGGCGGGCCATCATTGCGCGCAGCCGCTGATGAAGCGCCTCGGCGTCACCGCCACGGCCCGCGCGTCCTTCGCGGCCTACAACACGAACCAGGAAGTGGAGGCCTTGATAAAGGCGCTCCACAAGACCCATATGATGCTGGGATAAAGTTTATGGATGACACGCACGACTATATCGACCTGAAAACCTCCGAAACGCCGGTGCCGGCTGTCTCGGGCGGTTCGGCGATTCCGCCGGACGAACTGGCGCGCATCACCGCCGACATCGTGCGGGCGCTCAAGACTGTCTACGATCCGGAAATCCCCGTCGACATCTATGAGCTTGGCCTCATCTACAAGGTCGATCTCTCCGACGACCGGCTGCTGACCGTCGATATGACGCTGACAGCGCCGGGATGCCCGGTCGCGGGCGAAATGCCCGGCTGGGTCGAAGGTGCCGTGCGCGGCGTCGAGGGCGTCGATGACGTAAAGGTGAACATGGTGTTCGAGCCGCCGTGGGACCAGTCGAAAATGTCCGACGAAGCGAAGCTCGAACTCGGGATGATGTGAGATGAGAGCGCAGGGCGCGGCGGTTTTGGGTTTGATTGGGGCTCTGTCTCCCGCTCAGGCGTTTGCAGAGCGGCAGCTCACGCTTGTCGAAGGTTCGGCATGCGCCTTTCTTTCGCATCAGATCGAGACACAAGGCGTAAGGAACGAGTCGATTTTGAATAATCTCGGCGATGCGCAGGTGGAGGCGGCGGCGAACAGATCGAAAAAAGCGACTGCTGATGCGGCTAAGGCGGCTGACAGGCTGGCTTATCATTACGAGCAGGTGGTCGCTCTTCGCAAAAGCTGGATCGACGATTACGAGCAAACCTGCACTCTCGGCCGAATGAGTCTTACCGATCTCAAACGCGTGTGTCGCACAGACAGCGGCGCTTTTGACTTTTCGAAAACCTCATTTTGTAAACCGCTGAGGGATGCTGGCCTATGACTGTTGAACCAACGCGAACACGCAGACCAAGACCGAAAGCCGTGACGCTCACCGACGCCGCCGCGGCGCGGGTGAAAGAAATCATGTCCGACGCTGACAGCGGGGTGATCGGCGTCAAGGTCGGCGTCAAGAACGGCGGCTGCGCCGGCATGGAATACACGATGGAGTACGCCAAGGAGGCGGCGCCGCTCGATGAAGTGGTCGAAGACAAGGACGTGAAAATCCTCATCGACCCGAAAGCGATCCTGTTCCTGATCGGCACCGAGATCGATTACGTCGCCGAGAAACTGTCGCAGCGCTTCACCTTCCGCAACCCGAACCAGACCGACGCGTGCGGCTGCGGCGAGAGCGTGACGATCACGCCAGCCAAGATGGACGCCTGATTGGAGGCCGCTCATGGCCGTGTCGTCGTCGTTCCTCGACTTCGCCAAGGAGACGTTCGCCGTCTTCGGCGAGATTTCCATCCGGAGAATGTTCGGCGGCGCAGGCGCTTATTGCGACGGTCTTTTCTTCGCGGTCCTCGATGACGAGACGGTTTATCTCAAGACCGATGAGGTGACGCGGGGCGAGTTTGAAAGCGCCGGGCTTGAGCCTTTTTCCTTCGAGATGAAGGATGGGGCGGTGACCAGCACCTCCTATTTCGCCGCCCCCGAAGGCATGTTCGACGACGAGGACGAATTGCGCCGCTGGACGACGCTGGCGCTCGACGCGGCCCGGCGGAAGGCGAAACTGAAACCTAAGAAAAAGGCGGCGAAGAAAGCGAAGAAGGCCTGACCTCGCCGTCGCGTCCGTCGAGACGCGCCCTCCGGCGCGGACGCTCCTCAGGATGAAGGTTTCTCCTGTCTCAACAGAACTTCCTTCATCCTGAGAGTCTGGCCCATAGTTCAATAACGGCGCGCCTTTCCTCCCCCGCGATAGCGGGGGAGGTGTCAGCGAAGCTGACGGAGGGGGTCTGCTTCGGCAGTTGTACGCGCGGCGGCCCCCTCCGGCCCTTCGGGCCACCTCCCCCGTAAACGGGGGAGGAAAGGCGCGCCTCGAAAAACCTCCGCCTGCGGATCGAAGAAAACACGATCCTGCTACGGATCATGACAGGCGTTAACCATCCATCCTTTTGAAACGCCGCCGCGTTCGCCTTTGGGATGTATTTCATCCACCCCCTTTG
>JAVJPA010000347.1:0-28466 GCA_040216495.1 Amphiplicatus sp.
GGCCACGCCATCGAATGCCGCATCAACGCCGAAGACCCGAAAACGTTCCGTCCATCGCCCGGCGAGATCACCTACTTTCACGCGGCGGGCGGGCCGGGCGTTCGGTTCGACAGCGCCGTCTACACCGGCTACCGCATCCCGCCCTATTACGATTCAATGATCGGCAAGCTGATCGTCTTCGGCGACACGCGCGAGCATTGCCTTGCGCGCCTGCGCCGCTCGCTCAGCGAAATGGCGATCGTCGGCGTCGACACGACGATCCCGCTGTTCATCGATCTCCTCAACGAGCCGGACTTCCAGCGCGGCGACTATCATATCCACTGGCTGGAAAACTGGCTCGGCAAGCACTGAGCGGCTGATTGCGCAAGGGCGGCGGCGCGGGGCATACTCCCCTCATGCCGCGCGATTCCGCCGACAGCATCGACCCTGACCAGCTCCTCAAAGCCTATACGCTCGGCTATTTCCCGATGGCGCGGCGGCGCGACGATCCTTCGGTCGTGTGGGTGCTGCCCGACATTCGCGGCGTGCTGGCGCTTTGCGAGGCGCGGCTGCCGAAGAAGCTTCGCAAGTTCGTTGCGGGCGAGCCTTTCGAGATCAGGGTCGATGCGGATTTTCACGCCGTGATCCGGGCCTGCGCCGAACCGGGACCGGGACGGCAGGACACCTGGATCAACGATCCGATCGAGGAAGTCTATTGCGAGCTGCATCGGCTCGGCTTCGCCCATTCGGTCGAATGTTACGAGGGCGGCGCGCTGGTCGGCGGGCTTTACGGCGTGGCGCTCGGGGGCGTCTTCTGCGGCGAGAGCATGTTCTCGCGCCGCGACAACGCCAGCAAGGTTGCGATGGCCCATCTTATCGGACGCCTGAAAGCCGGCGGGTTCGCGCTGCTCGACACGCAATTCCACACGCCGCATCTGGCGCAGTTCGGCGTCGCGGAGATGGACGACGCGACGTATCAGGAGCGTCTCGCCGAATGTCTTGCGCTCGACGCCGACTTCTACAGGTCCGGCTCTTCGATTTCGACGATCTCGGTTTTGCAGTCTATCACCCAGACGTCATAGACAGGGTGTTCGAGAGCGTTGAGCGAGGGCGACGACGCGAACATCCAGCCGGCGAATATGCGGTCAGGATCGATCGGCGCCCGATCGAGCGTCGGCGAGCGATGCGCGCCGACTTCATCCGTAGACGGACTTACTGAAGCTGGCTCGACGGCTGGTTGCGGCGGCGGCGCGTCCTTGCGCCCCTTCATCTCGGCCGAGGCGCTGGCGCGGGCGCGCGACAGGTCGCGGTCGAAGACTTCGAGAAACGCGGTCGTCTCGGGAAACTCTTCCGGCGGGCGCTTGTCGCAGAAGCGCGGCAGGATTTCGAGCGAGTTGAACCGCGCCGGCTCGCCGATCGGCGCCTCGATATCGATATAGCGAGCGGTGATCTTGTTGAGCGCGCGCAGGGTCACGGAAATCGGGCGGCGCTGTTGCTTTTCATCGAGCAACGGAAACGGGTTCGATGTCGAGCGCGACAGAATGTCGAGTTCGCTTTCCGGTTCGCCAATCGCGAACGGATCCCCGTTGAAAGGATCCTCGTCGAATGGCGCTTCGGCCGGCGGAACGGTCGCCGTCTCCTGCTGCGGATCTTCCTGTTGGGCGAACGCAGCGCCCGCCGCGACAAGCCCCGCGCACAGGACGCCGCGAAACAGGGCGCCGTGAAACAACAGTTTGCCCCGACGCATCATTACAGGTCTCCGAGAGGATCGCTTGCCGGCGGCTTTTCCCCGCCCGCATTCGATGTGAACGCCTGCACCGCGAGGCCGAGAAGATCGACCGAGCCTTGCGTCAGCGTGATCTGCTCGCCGCTTTTCAACATGACGTCGGACGCGCCCGGTTCGATCGACACATGCGCGCCGCCAAGCAGCCCGTCCGAGACGACCTTGGCGATCGAATCTTCCGGGATGGCGACGCCGGACGAGACGGCGAGCTGCACGCGCGCTTCATAGGTTTGCGGATCGAGGCTGTTGGCGGAAACCGACCCCACCTTGACGCCGGCGATGCGCACTTCCGAGCCGACCGAAACGCCGTCGACGCGGCCGAACACGGCGTCGAGCCTGTAGGCGCCGCGCTCGCTGTCCTGTCCGCTCGCGCGGTAAGCGTAAAAGAGGAACAGCGCCGCGACCGCGAGCACGACGACGCCGACTATGGTTTCGAAAATTCCGGCCCTGCTCATGGCGCGCTCCCTGTCAGGCGTCTTCCTTCGCCGCGTCCGGCGACCAGGCTTCGTAGTCCGGCGCGACGCCCCTGCCGTCGGTTCCGACGAGAGTTCCCGGCGGATGATAGGCGAGCGGCGTGCCGGTCATGTTCGGCAGGTGATCCTTTTCGAACGCCCGGCGCGGCAGCGGCGCGACCGTCGGCGGTTCGTCGAACGTATAGTGCATCCAGCCATGCCAGTCCGGCGTCACCCGGCTCGCCTCGGCGACGCCGTGATAGACCACAAACCGGCGGGTGCGCCCGTCCGAGCCGCTCGGGCTCTTTTCCTCGAAATAGCGGTTGCCCTGCTCGTCCTTGCCGACAAGGCGCGCGCCTCGGCGCCAGAGGATGAACTGGGTCCCGAGGGTCGAGCCGTTCCACCATGTGAAAAGTTTTGAAAGCATGTGCCAATCTGATCCCGAGGGGCCACAATCCCCTGCCGACGCGGCGCGAATATGGCGCCCGCCGCAGGCGAGGTCTATCCTGCCGCCTGCCGCACCGCAAAAAGTTGTGACCGGGCGGCCCGGGACATACAATATCGGGCTGGAATTCCCATATAGACGCTATTAGTGGAGTCATATGCGAATCGACCGCCGCCTCGTGAAAACGCCCGGCGCGCCTTACGGCGCGCTGAGGTTCCGTCGCGCCGACAGCGAGATTCGGAGCTTCTCTGGCGAAACGATTTTCGAAGCCCGAGACCTTGAGGTTCCCCAGGGGTGGAGCCAGACCGCGGTCGATATTCTCGCCCAGAAATACCTCCGGAAAACCGGCGTCCCGGCGGCGCTGAAAAAGGTCAGGGAGCGCGGCGTCCCGGATTTCCTCCAGCGCTCGATGCCGGACGTGGCGGCGCTGGCGAAACTCCCGAGCGAGGCGCGCTACGGGCGCGAGACCAGCGCGCGGCAGGTGTTCGACCGGATGGCCGGGGCCTGGGCCTATTGGGGCTGGAAGGCGGGCTATTTCGGCAAGGACGAGGAAGCCGCGCGCGCCTTCCTCGATGAAATGACCTACATGCTCGCCGCCCAGATGGCGGCGCCGAACTCGCCGCAATGGTTCAACACCGGATTGCACTGGGCCTACGGCATCGAGGGCGATGGCCAGGGCCATTATTATGTCGACCATGCGACCGGCGTGCTTTCCCTTTCCGACAGCGCCTATGAGCGCCCGCAGCCGCACGCCTGTTTCATCCAGTCCGTAAGCGACAATCTCGTCGGCGACGGCGGGGTGATGGATCTGTGGAAGCGCGAAGCGCTGCTGTTCAAGTACGGCTCCGGCACCGGCACCAACTTCTCGACCCTGCGCGGCGCCGATGAGCCCTTGTCCGGCGGCGGCAAGAGTTCGGGGCTGCTTTCGTTCCTTAAAGTCGGCGACGCGGCGGCGGGCGCGGTGAAGTCCGGCGGCACGACGCGGCGCGCCGCGAAGATGGTCATCGTCGACGCCGATCATCCCGACATCGAAGACTTCGTGCGCTGGAAGGCGGTCGAGGAAGAAAAAGTCGCCGCCCTCGTCGCCGGCTCGAAAGCCATCGCCGCGCACCTGCCGAAAGTGCTCGCCGCCTGCTGGGCCGACGACGTTGCGGAAGAAGACAGGCTCGATCCGAAAAAGAACCCGGTTCTGAAAGCGGCGGTGAAGGCGGCGCGCGCCGCGTTCGTGCCCGATCCGTCGATCAACCGCGCCATCGACTTTGCGCGCCAGGGTTTCCGGCGGATCGATGTGGACCTTTACGATCTCGACTGGGATTCCGGCGGCTACCGCACGGTCTCCGGGCAGAACTCCAACAACTCCGTGCGCGCGACCGACGCTTTTTTGAAAGCGGTCGCCGGCGCGGAAGACTGGCCGCTGATCCGCCGGCTCGACGGCGGCGTGCACAAGACGGTCCGCGCGCGCGACCTGTGGAACTCGATCTGCCGCACTGCGTGGACCTGCGCCGATCCGGGCCTGCAATTCCACGACACGATCAACGCCTGGCACACCTGCCCGGCGGGCGGCGACATCCGCGCCTCCAATCCGTGCTCGGAATACATGTTCCTCGACGACACGGCCTGCAATCTCGCGTCGCTCAATCTCGCGAAGTTCAAGACCGGGGACGGCTTCGACGCCGACGGGTTCGAGCACGCCTGCCGCCTGTGGACCCTTGCGCTCGAAATTTCGGTGACGATGGCGCAGTTCCCGTCCGCCGAAATCGCGCAGAAGAGTTACGAATACAGGACTCTCGGCCTCGGTTTCGCCAATCTCGGCGGCCTCCTGATGGCGTCGGGCCTCGCCTACGACTCGGACGAAGGCCGCGCGGTCGCCGCCGCCGTCTCGTCGCTGATGACCGGCGCGGCCTACCGGGCCTCCGCCGAAATGGCGGGCGAGCTTGGCCCATTCGCGCGCTTCAGGGAAAACCGCGACGCCATGCTGCGCGTCGTGAAGAACCACCGCGCCGCCGCGATGGGCTCGGGGTTCGACGGGCTGAGCATCGAGCCGGCGATTTTCAACGCGGATGAATGCCCGTGGCCGGCGCTCGCCGAGCGCGCGAAAACGATCTGGAACGAAGCCTATGAGCTCGGCGCGATCTCGGGCTTCCGCAACGCGCAGGTCTCCGTCATCGCGCCGACGGGCACGATCGGTCTCGTCATGGATTGCGACACGACCGGCATCGAGCCCGACTACGCGCTGGTGAAGTTCAAGAAGCTCGCGGGCGGCGGCCAGTTCAAACTGATCAACCGTTCCGTGCCGGCCGCGCTGAAAGCGCTCGGCTATGCGGCCGACGAAATCGAAGACATCACCGACTACGCGGTCGGACGCTGCACGCTCGACGGCGCGCCCGGCGTCGATCTCGATGCGCTGCGCGGCGAAGGCTTCGCGGACCGCCACATCAAGGCGCTTGAAGAACGCCTCAAGACCGCCTTCGACATGACCTACGCCTTCACGCCGCAGGCGCTCGGCGAGGATTTCTGCCGGCATGTGCTCGGCTTTGAAGAAGCGCAACTCGCTCAGTCCGGCTACATGGTGCTGCGCGATCTCGGCTTCAGCGACGAAGACATCCACATGGCCAACCTCTTCTGCTGCGGGGCCATGACGCTCGAAGGAGCGCCGCACCTGAAGAGCGACCATCTCGACGTGTTCGACTGCGCTTCCCCGTGCGGACGCATCGGCGTGCGTTCGCTGTCGGTCGAGGCGCATCTGAAAATGATGGCCGCCGCGCAGCCCTTCATATCCGGCGCGATCTCGAAGACGGTGAACCTGCCGAACCGCGCGTCCATCGACGATTGCGCGCGCGCCTACATGCTCGCCTGGCGCATGGGGCTGAAAGCCATCGCGCTGTACCGCGACGGCTCGAAACTGTCGCAGCCGCTGGCGTCCGCCCTGCTCGCTTCCGGTTCTGTTGAAGAAGACGAAGAAGATTTCGCAGACGCGCTCGCTGACGCGCCGATGCAGAAGCGCTCGAAGATCGTCGCGGAACGCATTGTCGAACGCATCATCGAGCGCAACCCCGGCCGCCGCCGCCTGCCCGACAGGCGCAAGGGCTACATCCAGAAAGCCATTGTCGGCGGCCACAAGGTCTATCTTCACACCGGCGAATTCGACGACGGCGAGATCGGCGAAGTCTTCATCGACATGCACAAGGAAGGCGCGGCGTTCCGCAGCCTGATGAACAATTTCGCCATCGCCGTGTCGCTCGGCCTGCAATACGGCGTTCCGCTTGAGGAATTCGTCGACGCCTACGTGTTCACGCGCTTCGACCCGTCCGGCCCGGTGCAGGGCAACGACCAGATCAAGCACGCGACCTCGATCCTCGATTACATCTTCCGCGAGCTCGCGATCTCCTATCTCGGCCGCGCCGACCTCGCCCATGTGGATCCGCGCGAGAGCGCCGTCGACGCGATCGGGCGCGGCGTGTCGAACGAAAAAGTGCAGGAAGACGCGACCAAGCTGATCTCGAAAGGCTTTTCGCGCTCGACCGTCACCGACAATCTCGTGGTTCTGCGCGGCGGCGACTTCGACCGCTTGAGGAAAACGGCCGACGATGCGCTCGACGCCCCGGAAGTCGAGGAACTCGGCCGCAAGCGCGCCGAAGCCCCGCCCGAAATCGAGGCGCAGGTCGCCAAGCTCGCCGAAGCGGTCAACCAGAAAGCCTCGCCCGGCTCCCTCGCCGCCCCCAGGGGCAAGCGCGAAAGCGCGCGCGTCAAAGGCTATGAAGGCGACGCCTGTCCCGATTGCGGCCAGTTCACGCTGGTCCGAAGCGGCGCCTGCCTCAGATGCGACAGTTGCGGCGCGTCCACGGGCTGTTCTTAACCATCCGTTCAGGTCCGACCGGCGCAGCGCCTTGGCCGACCCGTGCAATGCTTGCGCTCGCCTTAAACCATCCTTGATAGGTCGGCGGCATGATGACCGAGCCGTTAATATGATCGTCGGCAAGGAGACGCCGTCATGTTCCGCATCATCGTTCTCATCATGGCGTTCATGGTCGGAGCGTTCACGCTCGTCACCAACCTGCTCGCTAAACAGGCGGGGCAGCCCGGATTCAACCCGATCAAGGCCGTAGGCCGTCTCGTTTCCAGCACCTTTAACGGGGCCGACCGCCTCGCGCCCGACCTTTCGATGGCCATCGGCAAAGTCGAGGTCGCGCTGCCGAAAATCGTCGGCGGACCCCAGCCGGAAACGCCGGGAGCCTTTATCGTCCGCGATCTGACGGAAGAAAATTTCAGCGGCCAGAACCATCCCAAGGCGAACTTCGCCGGCGTCATCGCGACGCGCGCCGTGTTCACCAACGCGCTGCTCGACGGCGCGACCTTCGAGGGCGCGGCGGCGGACGGCGCGATCTTGAAACGCGCGCGGCTGGCCGGCGCGACGTTCAACGCCGGGCGCTTCCCCAACGCCGATTTCACCGAAGCGGAACTGCGGGGCGCGAGCCTGCGCGCCATGGAGGGGACAGGCGCGCTTTTCGCCGGCGCCGACATTTCCTTCGCCAGCTTTTCCGCGGCGACCGTCGACGGCGCCGATTTCACGGGCGCCTACGCCACCGGCGCGAAAATGAGCGCCGCCAACCTCGCCGGCGCGACGTTTTCGTCGGCGACGCTGAAGGGCGTCGCGTTCACCGGCGCAAACCTCTCCAATGCGGTGTTCACAGAAGCCAAGATCGAAGCGGCGGACTTTTCCGGCGCGATCATTCGCGGGGCGGATCTCTCCGCCGCGACGGGCGCGGCGCCCGATCAGTTCGCCAAGAGCTGCGCCGACGCCAAAACTCGCCTGCCGCAAGGCCTCACCGCGCCGATTTGTTGATAACCCCCAGCGAACCGGGGAGCGCATGACTTAAACCGCGCCCCGTTCCGTCTCTTTCTGCGATGCGCCGACGCCTGTCGGGTCGAGCGATTGCAGCACTGCGATGGCGAGCGGCGTCAGGTTGGCGCCGCCCATCTTCGCGTTCATCAGTTCAAGCAGACGAAACTTGTCGCCGTCGAACGTCGGAGCGGTTTGCTCAGTCGCGACGACTTCCTCGGTGCGGACCGGCGCCGCGCGCGAGGTCCGCATGACGGACGCCGGCGCCTGCGAGAGTTCGGCGGCGCTGCGCCATTCGCGGATCATCGCCATCTTGCGCGGATCGGCGTTCGGGCGCGCCTCGAAAATATCGTCTTCGACAGCGAGCCCCATCGACTTGCCGATTGAGCTCATCACTTCGGCGACCGTCTTCGCGCCTGACGCGCCGTAGAAAACCGGTTTGTTGGCGGCGGCGGCTTGCGGGACGATGTCGGCGGCTTTGGCGTCAGGCGCCGACGAAAGCAGTTTCGCCGCGCCGCCGACGCCGAGGAAATGCGCCGCGTAAAGCTCGCCCTGATTGATCGCGCGCCCGAGACGGCGCTCAAGTCCGGCGCGGTTTTCCTGCACGAGTTCGCCTGCAAGCCCCGCCGCCTTCGACGGATCGAAGCGCAGATCGAGGATTTCCTGTTTGCGCGCCGCATCGGCGACCGAATATTTGCCGTTCGCATCGAGGCTGATGTCGGCGGCTGCGGCTTCGAGACCATGCTTGGCGCCATACTTCTTCACGGCGGCGAGCCATGTCTGGTCAATGAACTGGAAGAGACCCGCGGCCGACGAGGTTTTAGCCTCGGCCGTCGGATTGAGCGAGCTTTCGCGGCGGGCCATGTTGAACAGAAGCTCAAAGCCCGCGCCTGTCGCATCGCCGGCGCGCTTCAGCGCAGCCATCACCGGCGCCTGGCCGGAAGCGGTGATTGATAAACCTGGATCGGCGGCGATCTTCATAATGGACGTTCTTCCTCGGTGGGCATTCTGGCGCGGCAAGGTCAAGAAACCGCTAATGGTTAAGCCCCTCCGGTAAATCGGTCGGGGCTGAAAACGGCGAGTTCTGGAGCTTGCGCGTCCTTCAGGATCAGCGACGCCAGCAAATCCGCCGTCGCCGGGGCCAGAAGCACGCCGTTGCGATAGTGGCCGAGGGCGTGGACGAGGCCCGAAGGCGCCTTCGCGCTTCGCCCGAGGATCGGGGCGGCGTCCGGCGTCGCCGGGCGCAACCCCGCCCAGCGGCCGAGTTCATCGAGCCGCCCGAGGATCGGCGCGGCCCTCGCCGCGGCCGCTTTAAGACTTTCTACACCGGTTGAAGTCGGCTCAAGGCTCGCATCGTGCGGCGCCTCGGTCGCGCCGACGACCAGCCTTCCGTCCGCCTTCGGACAAAGATAGGCGCCGGGCGCGCGAACCACGTGGCGGATCGGCGCGTCCGGCGCCGCGAGCGCCAGCGCCTCGCCCTTCACGGGAAAAACCGGCGGCGGCGCGGCGAGACCGACCGATGAAACCATCGCACCCGCGGCGAGAACGACGACGCCCGCCGAAATCTCGTCGCCGCCGTCGAGCAGGATGCGGTCGTCGTCTTCGGCTTCAATCGCGCGCACGCGCGCTGGAAGAAACGCGCCGCCGCATTGTTCAATTGCGCGCCGCAACGCTTTGGCGGTCAGCATCGGATCGACCTGTCCGTCGTCAGGCGCGAAAAGGCCGCCGCGCAGCGTCTCGTTCAAATGCGGCTCAAGCGCTCTCGCGGCGGCCGCATCCAGCCACTCGACTCGCGCGCCGCTCGCCGCAAGCTCCGCAAAGCTCGCCCGCAGTTCGGCTTCCTCGCTCGGACGGAAAGCGGCGCCGAGCGCGCCGGTCGGTCGATAGTCGATCGTCTCGCCGGACTCTTCCTCAAGCTCGGCGGCGAAGGCGCGCCATGCGGCGAGGCTTTTCACCGAAAGGCGGTAGAGCGGCCCGGCGAGCGGCGAGACCGCATGCTCGAACGACGGCGCGAGCATCCCCGCCGCCGCCGCCGTCGCCGACGGCAGGCCGGCGTCGATCACAAGCGGTGCGGCGCCGGACTGCGCCAGACGCCAGGCGAGCGAAAGGCCGATGACTCCGCCGCCGACAATGACGATGTCCGCGCGCTTGACGATGCTCATGAGGCTGCTCCGGTCACGCCGCCGCTCATAGCATGGGCGCGCGCCGCGTCCCTACTCGCGATGCGCCTATTCCGCATCGCGGCGCGCCGTCGGCAGGGTCATCAGCCGCGTCTTTTCTTTCGAGCCGGCGGACGAGCCGAAAAAGTAGTTCACCACCGCCGCGGTCATCGTCGCCAGCGCGCCGAGCATGATGGAGAGCTCCGCCTCCATGCCGCGCGGCAGGGAGTGGGAAACCATCGCCGCCATGACGACGAAGAAACCGACGATGATGAGCGCGCCGAGCGCCGAGGGCGTCCAGTCGTTCATCGACTGCTGGCGCGCGCGGGCGCTTGCACGGTCCGCGGCGTCGATGCGCGCCTCTTCAACCTGCGCGGCGCGCAAGGCGGCCTGAAACTCGTGATCGGCGCGCTTCAGCGCGAGAAGCTGTTCCGGCGTCGCGTTTGCAAGCGCGGCTTCGAGCGTTTCTTCATCGACAGCGTCGGCGCCGAAGATCGCTCTGGAAATCGCCGTAACGGCTGCGCCGGCGAGCGGGCCGCCGAGCGCGTGCGCCAGTTGCGGCGCCGCGGTCGCGACCGCGCGCTTCAGGCCGCCGCGCGATTTTTTTGCGTCAGGTTTGTTTTCATCACTCATCGGTCTCAACTCCGCTACAATGCACAGGATGGGCGAATCCGACCCGTGCGGAACAATGCGGCCGGCGCGCATTAAAACTTTCGCGCCTGCCATGCGATCACTATAAGGGCGCCGCAAAAGACGGGGATAACTTTCCCCGCGCCGGGCGAACCCCGCATGGCGCAAGGCTTTCGCGTTCCAAAAAGGCCGCATGCGAAGGGTTTTTCAAAAAATAAATTTGCATTGAATCGCGGATCAATTCACGGTTGCGGCAAGTGATTCGGCGCGCCTGTCATGCGTGTTGGCGCGAAACAACGAAGCCCCTTTACGGTATGACCCTAGCCTTGGCGGCGCTGGCGGCGCTCGGTCTTTTCCGGATTCTCTCGCGGACGAAAATCATGCACGCGGCGGCGGAAGCCCCGGCGTTCGTGATCGTCGCGGGCCTGTGCGTGTCGTTCCTGTATCGCGGCCTCGGCGCCCCGGCGCTGCCGACGAACTGGGTCGCCTCGCTCGCCGAAGCCGGGCTCGCCGCCCTCGTCTTCGTTTCCGCCGCGCAGATTCAAGTGAGCCGCTTCGCGCGCCGCTGCCCCGCCTCGTTCCGCCTCACCATCGGCGGCGCGCCTCTCTTCCTTCTCATCTGCACTCTTTCGGCCTTTGTGCTGCTGCCCCAGCTTTCCGTGCCCTCGGCGCTTCTCCTCGGCGCGATCTTGATGCTCAACGGCGCCGCGTTCGACCGCAAGGCCGTGACCGCGACGCCCGCCCCCGCAGCGATCAAGGCGGCGGTCAGGATGGAGAGCGCGGCGATCATCGCCTTCGGCGCCCCTGTGGCCGTGCTGATCGCCGGCTACGCGACGTCGCCCGGCGCCGGGCAGGTCGCGCTTGAGCCGCTGATGGAAACGAGCGTCGCCGCTCTTGGCGGTTTCGCCTCAGGCGGCGCCGCCGGTTACCTCGCCGCCAAATGGGCCGCGCGCGCGCCGGGGCATCCGGCCGGGCGCTACGCATTTTATGCGGCGCTGTTCTCCGTTCTCTTCGCCGCCCTGCTCGGCTTCAACGCCGTCATCGCGGCAGGCGCCGCTGGGCTTGTGTGGGGACAGGAAACCGAAGCCTCCGCGACGACGCGCCTGCGCCTGCGCCGCGTCGTCGAGCAAAGCGTTCCGCCCGCAGCCTATTTCCTCTTCGGCGCCGTTCTCGGCGCGCGCCTCCTCGAAGCCGATCTGCTGTCAGCCATCTTCGCCATGGCGGCGGTGACGGTGATGCGCGCGGGGCCGCGCCTCGCGACCTTGCAGTCCTCGCCGCTGCCGAAAGAAAGCCAGGTCTTTCTCGCCTGGTTCGGCGGCGCGCCGGGCGCGGCCTCCGCCCTCTTCCTCGTGTCGCTACTGGACGACGCCATGATCGTCGATCACGAGGCTCTCCTCACCGTCGCCGCCCTCGCCGTCATCGCCGGGGTCTTCGCGGCGAGACTGACCTCGCGCCCGCTGGCGAACGCGTTTCTCAGGCAGACAGCGATGGCGAAGAAGCGGCGGATGTACGCGGGGTAGGCTCAGCTTGATGTTTCCGTTTCGTTCGTTATGCTGCTTTCATGTCCATTGCCCTGTCGCCAGAGAAAAAAGCTTTCATCGAACGCGAAATCGCTTCGGGCGGCTTCAAGTCCGAAACCGACGCCGTTGAACGGGCGCTGACGCTTTACGAACGCCACCTCATTCGGATTCGCGGCGCCATCGCGGAAGCCGAACGCGACATCGCCGCCGGACGCGGGCTCACGTTGACGGCGGATCAGCACCTCGCGCAAATCCGCGCCAATGCCGCGCAAAATCGTTAAGGCGCCGCAGGCGCTCGGCGATATCGGACGGCTTTATCTCAACGGGCTCGATCTGTTCGGCGAAGCGCAGGCCGAACGCTTGCATCGCGAAATATACCGCCGCTTCGATCTGCTGGCGGAGAGCCCGGGGCTTGGGCCGGAGCGCAACGAAATCGCCGCAGGGTTGAGATTGTATTTCCTTCCAGCTCCGGTCGTCATCGCCTACCGCGCTACAGACGAAGAGCTGTTCATACTGCGCGTGTTCCACGGGCGTGAAGATTATCAGGCGGTTCTCTCAATTACAGACTAAACAGCGCAAGGAGGCGCTTCGCTCAGCGCATAGTTTGAGCACGGATCGTAGGGCGAGAATTGGCCCGCCAATTTTGTCCTCCCTCGATGTTTCCAAGTATGGCGGCTGCGGGCTGCGTTAGAAAATTACGCAACAAACCCGCCACCCCGCTCATCCCGCTCATCCCGCTCATCCCGGCGAAAGCCGGGACCCAGCCGTCCCACGCTCCAAACAAGCGCAGCGCACAAAGCACAAGCAGAACCCTTCACCTCTTAAACAGGCTCCGCGCGCGCGGATAGCGCATGGCAGTCTGGATCCCGGCTTTCGCCGGGATGAGCGGAGGAGAGGTTTTCGCTTTTGTTTTGGGCGCCGTAGGGCGGGCCTTGGCCCGACAATTCTGTCGCCCGTCGAGATTCCAAGGATGGCGGGCTGAAGCCCGCCCTACATTTTACCGGCTGATAGACTTCGTCATTTTCCCACGATAGCGTCAACATGAGCCAGCGAGGGGAAACGCTATGTGGCGCATCAATAACATCATGCTGGCGGTTGTACTGGCTGGCGCGATTTTGGTCGGCGGATTTCGCGCATACGAAGAACTCTCCTGGCAGTTTGACTACAGGCAAAACGCTTCCGATCGGGAAACAAGAACCCTGACTGCGACCCGTTCTACCGACGAGTCGGGCAGAACGCTTCGCACTCAGTCAGTCTCGTTCAATCAGGTCGTCGAGGCGGACGAATGGGGCGGCTGGAGTCTGGTCGTCGTACAGCAAACTGGATCGAAGGCTCCGCAGCCGGTCGATGAGATCGTCGTCACCGGATCGCGGCGCGGCGGTCTCGGCGCGCCGGCCCCATCCTTTGTTTCCACAATGAATGTTTCCTACGCCAATAATATCGTCGTTAGAAACGAAGGCGCAAAATCGGAATCAATTCTCTTCTCTGAAAAGGTCGCAATTTCATCGCTGCTACCTGTCATCGGAGAAGACGCGCCCGGTGTCGTCGTTGTTTATGGCGACGAAGACAGCAACGAAGACGGGAAAATAGACACGAGCGACCAGAAGAAATTGCGGCGGTTTCGCTTTGACGGCGGCTCCAGCGAAGATATTGTTTTCGAGGGCTTGTTCTATTCGCTTGAAAGTTACGAGCCCGGCGCGTCCGTCTTCCGGTTCACGACATATATCGACGCTGACGATAGCGGCTCGCCGGATTTCAACTTCGAGCCAGTGAAGCTGTACGAAGTCTCCATCGCGTCCGGCGTTGTGAGCAAAGCCCTCTCGGACGACACGGAAACCAGATTGCAAGCGATCCTCGACAATACGCCGAGCGCTTCAAACTAGAGAGCTCGCTCAAGCGCTCTTCTCAAAAATCTCCCGCCCGATCAGCATCCGCCTGATTTCACTCGTCCCTGCCCCGATCTCGTAGAGCTTGGCGTCCCTGAGCAGCCGCGCGGTCGGGTATTCGTTGATGTAGCCGTTGCCGCCCAATAGCTGGATCGCGTCGAGGGCAACCTGCGTCGCTTTTTCCGCGGCGTAGAGGATGCACCCCGCCGCATCCTGCCTTGTCGTCTCGCCGCGGTCGCACGCCTGCGCGACGGCGTACACATAGGCTTTCGACGCGTTCATCGTCGTGTACATGTCGGCGATCTTGCCCTGCACGAGCTGGAACTCGCCGATGGGCTTGTCGAACTGCTTTCGTTCGTGGACGTAAGGGATCACGACATCGAGGCACGCCTGCATGATGCCGAGCGGGCCGGCGGCGAGCACGGTGCGTTCGTAGTCGAGACCCGACATCAGGACGCGCACGCCCTCGCCGACCTTGCCGAGCACGTTTTCTTCCGGCACTTCGCAATCCTCGAACACAAGCTCGCAAGTGTCCGAGCCGCGCATCCCCATCTTGTCGAGCTTCTGCGCGGTCGAAAAACCTTTCATGCCTTTTTCGATGAGGAAGGCGGTGATGCCGCGCGGGCCGGCGGCGGGATCGGTCTTGGCGTAGACGACGAGCGTGTCGGCGCCCGGCCCGTTGGTGATCCACATCTTGTTGCCGTTGAGGACGTACTTGTCGCCCTTCTTCTCGGCTTTCAGTTTCATCGACACGACGTCGGAGCCGGCGCCGGGCTCGGACATGGCGAGGGCGCCGAGATGTTCGCCGCTGATGAGTTTGGGGAGGTATTTCGCCTTCTGCGCTTTTGTGCCGTTGATGTTGATCTGGTTGACGCAGAGGTTCGAGTGCGCGCCGTAAGAGAGCCCGACGGCGCCGGAGCCGCGCGAGATTTCCTCCATGACGACGCAGTGGGCGAGATAGCCGAGCCCGGCGCCGCCATATTCTTCGTCCGCCGTGACGCCGAGCACGCCGAGCGCGCCAAGCTCCGGCCAGAGGTCGCGCGGGAATTCGTTGGTCGCGTCGATCTCGGCGGCGCGGGGCGCGAGGCGGTCGTCGACCCAGCGGGCGACGACATCGCGCATCTCCTCGATCATCGGATCGAGATTGAATTTGAGCTGGATCAGCGAATTGGATCGCATGGTTGCGCCCTCTCTTCAGGCTTGTCGGTTGAGGGCCAGAGATACGCGCCGGGACCGGGGCGGGCAAGCGAGGCGGGCCGTCACTTGAGGCGCCGAAGCACCTCTTCCAGATCGCGCTTCAGATCGGCGATTTCGCCGCGCATCGCCTTGTTCTGCGCGATCAGGTCGTCGAACCACGGATCGCTGTCTTCCTCCAGCACCCTGACGACGATGGCGACGAACAGGTTCAGCATGGTGAAGGTGCCGATCAGCACGAAGGTGAGGAAAAACACCCAGGAGCGGGGGTGCGTCTGGCTGACTTGCGCCGCGATGTCAGCCCAGCCTTCGAGGGTCATCACCTGAAACAGGGTGTACATGGCGGTGAAAACATCGCCGAAAATCGCCGGGTGCTGGGGACCGTAAAGGCTCGCGCCGATGACGGCGAAGACATAGACGATAAGGAGGACGACCACCCCCACCGAAGCGATGCCGGGGATCGCGTCGAGCAGCGCCGAGACGACGGTGCGCATGCGCGGGATAATGGTCACAACCCGAAGGACCCGCAGGACGCGGAAGGCGCGGATCGCCGAAAGCCCGCTCGACGCCGCCACAAGAGAGGCGATTACGATAAGAAAATCAAAGATGTTCCAGCCGTTCTTGAAGTAACTCAGCCGATAAGCGAACAGCCTAAGCGCCACCTCGATCGTGAAGAGATAGATGATCAGCCGGTCGATCTGGGCGAGCGTCGGCAGGAACCCGGACTGGCGCACCGCCGGAAGCGTGTCGGCCCCGAGGATCACCGCGTTGATCAGGATGAGGCCCAGAACCACCGTCTGGAACCAGCGGCTTTCCACCAGCTTTTTAACTGTCTCTCTCATCGGCCAGTCCGCTATTCTCAGGCTCGAGCCCGGTCTTCAGCGCTAACCGGATTCTGCGCCGGGCCGGAACCGCTTATTCGCTCCGGCGCAGCGAAGGTAGAGTCTGAAGACTGGTTAATCGGCGTTTGGCGCGCCGGTGGAAATCGGCTATGCGGGAGGGATTCCCTAAAGGCCACGCATGAACGAGCGCCGCGAACCCATGGATAAAGAGAGCGCGACAGCGCCGCATGAGGACGACGCCAGGGGCCTCAGGTTTCAGGGCATCGTCGAACATGAGGACGGCGAAGGCGAGATGGAGCCGGCGCCGCGCGCTTTCCGGTCCGAGCCGGCCGAACTCGATGGCGGCGCCTATGACGGGCCGGCGCGCCGCCGTCGGCCGGCGCGCGACTGGCATTCGATGGCCCGCCAGACCCTGCTCGTCACAAGGGTCATCGCCGTCTTCTGGGTGTTCGCCATCCTGATCGGCTGGCCCATCGGCGACGCCTGGGCCTACTGGACAAATCAGGGAGGGTCGCTCGCGGGCTGGACTTTCTGGCATGCGGTCTCGCTCGAAGGATTTCTCCTCGCGGTCGTCGCCTCGCTGCTGACGCTCCTCGTCGGCTATATCGCCTCGCGCCTCCTGCACACGGTGAGCGCGGCGGAGACCATCGCCCATGCCGCCAACCGGCTGATCTCGCCGGATGTCGACGCCGCCAACAAGGCGAGCAGCGTCGGCGCGGTCATCCGCGGACAGATGGATGCGCTGAACATGGGGCTCGATCAGGCCTTGGCTCGCCTCGCGTCCGTCGAAGCGATGATCCGCCAGCATGTGGAGGCCATCGAGACCGCGGGGCAGTCGATCGAGACCCAATCGTCGGGCGCGGTCGGGCGCGTCGCCGATGAACGCGCGCGCCTGATCGATCTGACCGAGCACCTCAACGCGCAGGCCGATGCGTTCGCCGCCGCCATCGCCGGCAAGGCGCAGGCGTCCATCGAAGCGTTGCATTCGGCCGACGATGTCGGCGAACGCGCGCAGGCCCATCTCGAAGACAGACTTTCGCGCCTCGACGCCGCCGCGCAAAGCGCGCTGCAAAGTTTCACGGCGCTGTGCGAAGCGCTGCAAACTGCGGACGAGACCGTGCGCGCCTCGACCGGCCGCATCGAGGCGTCTGCGGAAGAAACGAGGCGCGCCAGCGAACAGGCGGCGGCCATCGCGGAAGCCGCCGCCGAAGCGGCCGGCCGCAACGCCGCCAATGTCGGCGGCGCCGCGCTGCGGGCGGCGGAGGAAGCGAAAAAGGCCGCCGACGACTCCATCGCCATATCGGCGCAGGAGACCGAACGCGCCTCGCGCGCGGCGATCGAGGCGACGCAGCGCGAAGTCGGCCGCATCGCCGAAGCGCTCGACACGGTGAAACGCACGACCGAAGCGGCCATCGCCTCAGCCGCCGAAGATGCGGCGAAAGCCTCCGGCGCCGCCGAACAGGTCAGCCAGTCAGCGCGGCGCGCATCGGAAGCCGCGTCGAAAGCCTCCGAGGATGTGACGCAGGCGAGCGACGCGGTGCGCCGCAGCACGGACGAAGCCCTCGCCGCCCGCGAAGAGCAAGCCAAACAGGTGGAAGCGCGCAACAAAGCGCTCGCCGAAGCGCGCGCCGCGCTCGAAGAGGAAAACAATCGCCTCGAAAGCCTCATCGCCGAACAGCGCGCGCGCGCCGACCGTCTCGCCGACGCCATCGCGACGCAGACGGAGCGTTTGAGCAAACTCGCCGAAGCGCAGATCCGCGAACAGGAAGCCGAAGCCCTTAAGGCTGAAGAGCAAGCGGCCAAAGAAACGCAGGAAAGAGAGGCCGCCCGCGCCGAAGCGGCGCAAAGGCGGGCGGCGCAGGAAGAGGCCGACGCGGCGGAAAGGGCGCGCCTCGCCGCCGAACGCGCGGCCGCGGAAGAGGCGGAACAAAAACGGCGCGAACAGGAAGCGGCGAAGAAAGCCGCCCAACCTGAAGCGCCCTCCGTGCTCGATCTCGGCGAAGCGGCGAAGTCGCGGCCGCCGAAACCGGGCGGGCCGAACGGCTCGCGCCAGCGGCTCGATGAACTCGCCGACGATATCGCCCAGCGCCGCGGCCCCCCGCGCGACAACAACCAGCGCAGCGGCGACCGGCGCGACAAACAATCGGTGAGCTGGCGGGAAATTCTCGATGCGACCGACGAGGCGAGCCCGCTCGACCTCGCCGCCGCTTCCGTCTCGCCGCCGAAATCCGGCGCCCCGGCGCCGTCCGAAAGCGCGGCGCGCGCCATCGCCATCATCAGCGAACTGCAAACCTTCACGCTCGATCTCGAAACGCGGCTCTATGGCGATCCCCCGCCCGCGCTGCGCGAACGTTTCGGACGCGGTGATCGCAACGTGTTCGCCAACCGCATTCTCCGTCTCAACGAGACCGACGTGAAGCGCCGCATCCGCGCCGAAGCCGGCCGCGACAAGGCGTTCGAGCGCGACGTGCACGCTTTCCTGCAAAGCTTCGAACGGCTGCTCGAGGACGCGACCACGTCCGAGACGGCGGATGAAGAGCTTGAAGAATATCTGAGTTCGCCGCTCGGCAGGGTCTACCTGCTCATCGGCGCGACGGTCGGCTATTTCGCGTAGGCTTTTTCGCCCTCGGCCAGCGTCCACTCGACCATTTCCGCAAACGCGCCGTCCGCCGCTTTATCGAACGCGGCGGCGATCGCTTCCGCCGTTCCCTTGCCGGCCGGCGCCTTGTTCTCGAACAGGCGCGCGGCGATGACCTTGCCGCGCGCATTGGTCAGGCGCGCATAGACTGAGAACGCCGCCTCGGGCGGGCCGTCGACAAAGTCGGCGTGAAGGGCGCGAATGTCCGTTTGCAGAGTATAGGTGCTGGTGATCAGCGACGCGCGGTCGCCGACGCCGAGAATGCGCGCCGTGTTCTCGAAACTTCTGATCAGCGCCGCCTGCACAAGGCGCGGCGCGCGGTCGGCCCATTCGCCGTTCGCCAGATACTCGACGCGCCCGGCGTTGCGGATCAGCGCGATTTTCGCGGTATCGTAGACGCGGGTCGCGCTCGGGTCTTCGATAACGAGGCTCCAGGAAACCGGCTCGGCGCCTTCATTGTCGTAGCTCACCGACTCAAGCAGGTAGCGGGGCGCTGCGGGGCGCGCTTCCGGCAAAACCGAAACGCATCCGGTCAGCATCAGCAGGGCGACAAGGAGTGCGGCGCGCGTCATTGCTCTACAGCCTCATATCTGGGCGTCGATTCGCCTAGGAAGTAGCCGCGCGGATCGCGGTCGATTTCCCGCAATATCTGGTCGAGCGTGCGCATCAACCGGCGCGCTTCGGAAACGGCGGGCCCGATCTGCGCGAGCCCCTGTTCGGTGAACATCGCGATCGGTTCGCGGTTCTCCGAAAGCGCGCCGCGAAGCTCTTCGACGAGCGCGCGCGCGGACTTGATCGTCGCTTCGGTCTCGGCGAGCGTGCGCGGCGCATCGTTGGCGACGAGCGCGTCGAGTTTTGTGGTGATGCTTTCGAGCCTCGCCGTCGTCGCCGCAAGGTCGGAGGTGATCTTCGCCGCGTTCTCGATGCTCAGGGCGAGATTGTCCCCCTGCCCGGCGATGGAGTCCGTGACCGTCGCAATGTTCTCGACAATGCGGTTGACCGCTTTCGTGTTCTCTTCCGACAGGAGCCGGTTGGCGCCGGCGACGATGTCGCCAGAGCCTTCGAGGAACGCGGCGAAGCCGGACGTGTCGGCCTTGATCTGCGGCACGCCGCGCGAGACTTCTTTCAAAAGCGGTTCACTCGAAGAGCCGCCGACGAATTGAATGATCGCCAGGCCGGTGAAGCCGACCAGCTCAAGTTCGGCCTTCGTGTCCGTCTTGACAGGCGTGTCCTTGTCGACGCGCACGCGGGCGATGACGATCTGGGGATTGTCCGGGTCAATCGAGAGGTTGGTGACTTCGCCCTTCTGGATGCCGTTAAAGCGAACCGCCGCGCCTTCGGAAAGGCCCGACACGCGCTCGGTGAAGATGACGTCGTATTCGTCGAATTCGCGCTGGGTCTGGCCAAGCCACAGGATGAACAAGAACGCGAGCGCGACCGCGCTGAGCACGAACGCCCCGATCAGAACGTAATGCGCGCGCGTCTCCATTTACGCCGTATGCCCCGTTCTATGCGCCAACGTCAGCCCCCTTGGCGTCGAGCGCGGCGCGGCCGCGCGGCCCGCCGAAATACTCCTTGATCCACGGATGCGGGCTGCGCCTGACTTCCTCCAGCGGCCCGCAGGCGATGACCCGCTTTTCAGCGAGCACCGCGATACGGTCGCAGGAAGCGTGCAGCGTATCGAGATCATGGGTGACCATAAACACCGTTAACCCTAAGGATTTCTTGAGATTCACGATCAATTCATCGAATTTCGCCGCCCCGATCGGGTCGAGGCCCGCTGTCGGCTCATCGAGAAACAAGAGCTCCGGGTCAAGCGCCAGCGCCCGCGCCAGTCCCGCGCGCTTTTGCATGCCGCCCGACAGTTCTGACGGATATTTCGATCCGGCGTCCGCCGGCAGGCCCGACATGGATATCTTCAGCGCCGCTATATCCTGCGCAAGCGCCGACGGCAGGCGCAGATGCTCCTGCACCGGCGCCATGACGTTCTGCGCGACGGTCAGGGATGAAAACAGCGCCCCGCCCTGAAACAGGACGCCCCAGCGGCGTTCGATGTCGAGCTGGGTTTTGGCGTCGGCGTCGAAATAGTCGACGCCGAAAACGCTGATCGACCCGGCGGACGGGCGTTTCAGTCCGATGATCGTCCGCATCAGGACCGACTTGCCGGTGCCCGACCCGCCGACGACGCCGAGTATCTCGCCGCGCTTCACGTCGAGATCAAGGTTTTCATGAATCACCGCCTCGCCGAACTGCGTCTTCAGCCCGCGAACTTCGATGATGTTGTCGCTCGCGAGCCCGTTGGCGGTCAAAAGTCGATCTCCAGAAAGAACATGGCGAAAAACGCGTCGAGAACGATCACAAGGAACAGCGACTGCACGACGGACAGGGTCACGCGCTGGCCAAGGGATTCGGCGCTGCCTTCGACTTCCATGCCCTGGAAGCAGCCGATGATAGCGATGACGAAGGCGAAGAAAGGCGCCTTGATGATCCCGACCCAGAAATTCGACATGACGATTGTTTCCTGCATCCGCGTCAGGAAGAGGACCGGCGAGATGTCCATCGACGCCCAGGCGACGAGCCCGCCGCCGAGAATGCCGAGCATGGCGGCGAGAAACGCCAGTACGGGGAGCATGATGACCAGCGCGAACAGGCGCGGCAGCACCAGCACTTCCATCGGGTCGAGGCCGAGCACGCGCAGCGCGTCGATCTCCTCGCGGATTTTCATGGTGCCGATCTGGGCCGTGAAGGCGCTGCCCGAACGGCCGGCGATCAGGATGGCGGCGAGCAGCACGCCGAATTCGCGCAGCACCGCGACGGCGACAAGATCGACGACGAAAACGTCGGCGCCGAACTGGCGGAGAATTTTCGCGCCCATGAAGGCGACGACGGCGCCGATGAGAAACGACATCAGCCCGATGATCGGCACCGCGTTCAGCCCCGCCTCCTCCATGTGATGAAACACCGAGGTCAGCCGCACGCGCTGGGGTTTTGTAATGACTTTGGCCGCGCTCGACAGCGTGAACCCGATAAAGCTCAACACTTCGAGCGAGGCGAAGTAGGCGTCGATCACGCCCTTGCCGAGGCGGTTCATCATCATCAGAAAAGCGTTGCGCCCGGCGGGCTCGACCGCACACGGCGCCAGGTGATCGGCGACCTGTTCGAGCAGCGCCGCATGCGCCGGGCTGGCGCCGATGATTTTCGACACTTCCGTCCGCTTCGTGCAGGCGCGGAAGATGCGTTGCAGCACCATGGCGCCGGCGGTGTCGAGTTTTTCCAGATTCGAGACATCGATGACGATGTCGCGGCCGGTCGAATCGTCCTCGAAGTCGCGCAGCGCGCCGTCGATGGGTCCGAGATTGCGGGCGCGCCAGTCTCCCTTGGCGTCCATTTTCAGAACGCCGTTGTCCAGTCCGATGTCGAAGAGCGCGCTCGCGGCCTGCATGGTTAACGCTTTCTCAAGAATCCGCAGCCACGCGGCGCGCGGATTGCATTGTTATGGTGTATCCGAGGATACTAAATTGATCCTGAAGGGGCATCGGGCGCGGCCGGGCGGGCCATGCGTTCCAAGCCGCTGCAGGACTTGCGGGATCGGGAGCCGAGTATAGTGGCGAGGAACATATTTGCCGCGCAGTTTCGCTGGCTGAGCGCGCTGCCGCTGCTGATCGTGATCTTCCTGCTCGCCGTCATTGCGATCGGCGCGCTGTCCGGCGCTCATTCGCCTTCCGCGGGCAATCGCGAAGCGTTATTCGATTATTATCAGCGCTTTAAGCCCGCCTCTTCAGGCGCCGCCCAATCGTTCCATGTGATCGCCATCGACCGGGAAAGCGTCGACCGGATCGGGCCGTGGCCGTGGCCGCGGACGATACTGGCGGAAATCGCCAAGGAAGCAGTGGACGCGGGCGCGCGCGGCGTCATCGTGGTCGAGCCGGTCGATGCGCCGGACCCCCTGTCGCCGGAGACCATCGGCGAGTTCTGGCTCGCCGGCGCGCGCGACGAAGCCTTCGCCCGCCAGCTCGCGCTCTTGCCCGGCACCGACGAAACGCTCGCCGCCGCCCTTTCCGGCGCCCGGGCCGCGGTGGCGATCGCCGACAGCGGAGCCGGCGCGGAAGCGTCGCTCGGCCAGCAGCGGGCCGACGCGCGCGGCCTCTCCTGGCTTTCCATGAGCGCGGCAGGATCGGATTACCTCTCGCTCCCCGCCGCCAGGGAACGCTTCGACGTCAACCCGGCGCTGGCCGCCTCGGCGCAACGCGCGGTCGGCGCGCTCGATCCCGACAGCGACGGCGTCCTGCGCCGCGCGCCCGTCCTGTGGTCGGTCAGCGGGCAGGCGACGCCGTCGGTCGCGCTTGAGGCTGCGATCATGGCCTCGCCTGAAAACAGAGTGCAGGTCGTCACCGACGCAAGCGCCGTTACGGTCGCGGGGCGTCTGCCGTCAGGCATCGCGGTTTCGGGACGCAGGATTTCGCTGGCGCCCGACACGTCGATGCGACTCTATCTGCCGCGCCAGATGCTGACGGCGCAGACGCCCGCCTGGCGCGTGCTCGATGGCGGCGCCTCCAACAGCCAGCTCAAAGGGGCCGTCGTCCTGATCGGTCGCGACATCGATCAGAGCCCGCCGGTCTCCACCGCGCGCGGGAACATTTCGGCGACGCAAGCCCACGCCCTCGCCGCCCGGCAGATCCTCAGCGGAACCTCGCTGTCGCGTCCCGGATGGGCGGGCTACGCCGAAGCCATCGCGGTGATGCTGCTCGGCGCCGCGGCGATCATGTGGTCGCAGCGCCTCGACTTCTGGAAAGCCCTCGGCATCGCCGCCGCCGTCTCCGTGTTTCTTCTGCTTCTGTCCGTCGGCGCGTTCGCCATGAGCGCAACCCTGCTCAACCCGCTGCCCGCTTCGCTCGCCCTTTTTATCGGCGCGTTCTCCGTCGCCGGCGGGCGCTCGCTCGGCGTCGTCCTGCGCGACGACAGCGTGCGCGGCTCGTTCCAGGGATCGCTCCCCGAACCGACGATGAAGAAGCTGCGCGAGGAAGGCGCCGCGGAAATTCTCGACGGCGATTACCGGCCGGTGACGATCCTCGCCTGCGAGCTTCGCCTCGCCGACGACGACATGCAGCGCATGTCGAACACGCCGGACGATGTGACGAAGCTGATGGCGACGGCTTGCGCGGACTTGCGCAAAACCATCATCGAAACGGGCGGCGCCGCCGAGCAGGCGGACGGCGGCAAGCTCTTCGCCTACTATAACGCGCCGCTCGAAAACGCCGATCATATCGAGGCCGGCTGCGCGGCGGCGCTGCGGCTGATCGAAAGCATGGACAAGACCAACGCGGAACTGGAAGCCTCCTCGCGCACCCGCGGCGTGCAGCTTCATCTCGCCGTCGGCGTCGCGTCGGGCGAGTGCTTCATCGGCCCGATGGGGCATGGCCGCAGCAACCGTTATTCCGCCATCGGCCCCGCAGCCGACGCGGCGGCGTTCCTCAGGAGCCAGGCGGAGATTTACGGTCCGGCGATCATCTGCGACGAAACCGTCTACCGCAAATCGCACCATCACTTCGCCTTTCTCGAACTCGACCGCCTGCGGACGAAACACGCCGAGAAGCCGGTGAGCATTTTCGCGCTTGTGGGAAACCCGTTCATCAAGTCGTCGAAGAGCTACAGGACGCTCGAGGAAAACCACCGCCAGCTCCTCGCCGCGTACCGCGCCGGCGACTGGGCGGCGGCGCGCGCGTCCCTGGCCAAGGTGAAGGAGTCGCCCGGTTCCAAGATCGCGCTGTTCGACATCTATGAAGAGCGCATCCAGAAAATGGCGGACAAGGGCGCGCCCGCCGACTGGGACGGGGCGCACCCGGCGACGGTCTGAGGCTTCGCGGTCACGCGAACAGCGCTTCGCCCTTCCACCGGCGCGACAACAGCAAGGCCAGCGCCGCGCCGGTCGCCGCAATAGCCGCCATCAGAAGATAGGCCGCGCCCGCGCCATAAGCCTGAAACACATAGCCCGCCGCAATCGTCGCGAGGCCTGTCAGCGCGCCGACGCCGGCGGTCGAATGCAACGTCATCGCCGTGGTGACGAGGCGCTTGGGCGCGGCGCGGTCGATGAACTCGATCGTGCCAATATGCGTCGCGCTGAACGAGAGCGCATGAAACATTTGCACCGCAAACAATAGCGGCAGGACGGGGTCGCCCGCCGTGAACAGCCAGCGCGCCGCCGCGCCGCCCGCGCCGAGCGCGATCAGCAGATCGGGACGCAGCCGAGACACCAGCGAGCGCGCCCGCGTCAGCAGCAATATCTCCGCGACGACGCCTGTCGCCCACAGCGCGCCGATGACGCGCGGCGAATAGCCGAGCGCCGTCCAGTGCAGGATCGAAAACGAGTAGTAGACCGCGTGCGCGCTCTGGGTGAGCCCTGCGGCGCCGAGCGCCATCAGGAAGCGCGGCTCGCCGACGAGCTTGCGCGCATCCCGCCATGAAGGGGCGGCGCGGCGCGCCTCTCCGTCCGATGCCCGCGGCAGCAAAAGAGAAACGATGAACGTGGACGCGCCGGCGACCGCCATGATGGCGACGCCGGTTGAAAGCCCGAACCGCGTCAGCGCCTCGCCGCCGAGTATGGTCGTCGCCAGAAAGGAAACCGAGCCGACCGCGCGCGTCTGGCCGTAATGCACGAGCCCTGCCCGGTCGGCGGCGAGCACGAGACTATCCGTAAGCGGAATAAGAAGGCCGAACGACCAGAGCAGGATGACCGAACTGGCGACGATGGCGGGCTTGGCGGGCGCGAAGGCGAGACAGACGGCGCTGGCGGCGAACAGGAAGGCGATAAAGCGCAGCGCCCGCCGCTGGTCCGGCTGGCGATCCGACCACCATGCGACCGCCGGCCCGAGCAGCAGCCGCGCCCCGAGCGCCGCGCCGGTGATCAGCCCGATATCCGGCGCCGAAAACCCCTTCAGCGCCAGCCAGCCGGAAAAAAACGGCAGCGCAATTCCCCACAGCACGAACTTGCTGGCGTAAAGCGACGCATAGGCGATCTGGGCGGGGCGATGCATGATGAGCGCAGCAGCGGGAAGGGTCCGCTGCGTTTAGGCGCGAAGCGCGCACAAGTCGAGCGCCCGGCCATCTGGAGGATCGCATGAACGGGCGTCTCGTGATCGCCGGCCTTTTCGGCGCCGCGGGCGTCATTCTCGCCGCGTTCGGCGCGCACGCGCTGCCCGCTTCGATGCCGGAACGATTGCGCCACGCCTACGAGACCGGCGCCGATTTCCATCTTCTCCACGCCGTCCTGCTCGCCGCCGTCGCGCTTGCAGGCGAGCGGCCCCGGTTGCGGCTTTCCTTCTATCTGCTGCTGGTCGGCGCGCTTGTTTTCAGCCTTTCGCTGTACGCGCTCGCGCTCACAGGCGTCACGGCGCTTGGCGCGATTACGCCGATAGGCGGCATCATAACGATTGTCGGATGGCTTGCGCTGGTCTGGGCCGGCGCAAAAACCGGACCGCCTAAAGCGAGCCGGTAAAGTTCGCGCGGCGCATCGGCCGGTCGGCGAGCGTTTCGGTGCGATCATGGGCGACCGCGTCGGCGAGCCTGTCGGCTGCGTCGCCGATGCGTTCGATCGAGTCGTTAAACGCCGAACGCAGAACGCTCACCGTCTGGGAGTCGACTTCTTCTCCCTCTTTCGAAAGGCGTTTCAAAGAAGAGAGGTAAATGTCGCGCACGCTCCGCAGATCGCCGATGGCGCTCTCGACGAGCGAGACGTCGGCCATGGCCGGCCTGAATCCTTCGGCGGCCGCTTCCGCCGCCTGCGCCAGGAGGCTCGCCGCGGCGAGATGCCGCTCGGCGTCGGCGAGCACGACGAGCCGCCGGTCTTGAGCGGTCGCCAGCGACTCAAGGTAACGGTCGACCGCATCGCTTTCCGTCACCCGGTCGCCCGACCCGACGACCACGCCGGTCAGCATGCGCCCGAACGAGGCGCCTTCAGGTTTCGGCCATTTGGTCTGGGAGACATCGGAGGCGGCGCGGACCAGCGCGTCGCGTTCCACAGCCGGCGAACGGGTCGCCCCTACGTGTTCCTGAAAGACGACGGTCGAACAGCCGCCGGTTATTGTTACAAGTGCGCCCACGCCGGCGATGGCGCAGAGAAAACGCCGCCCTGAGTTCACGAAACCCCTACTCCCGCCGCGCGCCGCCGCCGCATCACTGCGAAAAGCGGCGCTTGATTGCTCGCCCAACCCTCTGTTTAACCAATAGCATGTCGATTTATCCGGTGTCAGCAGCGAAATGTTAGAACGTCTCACTTTGTTCCCGCCTATCGAGCCCTATGAAACGGGTTTCCTCAAGGTTTCGGGCCTTCACGAGATCTATTATGAAGTCTCGGGAAACCCGAACGGCAAGCCGGCCGTGGTCTGCCACGGCGGACCGGGCGGCGGCTCGACGCCCTCCATGCGGCGATATTTCGACCCCAAAGCTTACCGGATCGTTGTTTTCGACCAGCGAGGTTGCGGACGTTCGACGCCGCGGGCCGAACTGCGCGAGAATACGACATGGGATCTCGTCGAGGACATGGAGAAAATACGGCGGCATCTGGATATCGAGCGATGGCAGGTGTTCGGCGGGTCATGGGGCTCGACCCTCGCCCTCGCCTACGCCCAGACCCATCCGGACCGGGTCACAGAGCTGGTGCTGCGCGGCATCTTCACCCTTCAGCGGGAAGAAATCGTCTGGTTTTACCAGGAAGGGGCGAGCTGGATTTATCCCGACGCCTGGGAGGATTTTCTCAAGCCCATCCCTCACGACGAGCGCGGCGACCTTGTCGCCGCCTACTACAAGCGACTGACCGGCGCCGACGAGGCTGAAAAGCTAGCCGCCGCTAAGGCGTGGAGCGTCTGGGAAGGCGGCGCCGTGTCGCTGTTTCCATCGGCGGAGCGAATATCGAGCTTCGGCAGCGACGCCTTCGCCGTCACCTTCGCGCGGATCGAAAGCCACTATTTCATCAACAAGGGCTTTTTCGACAGCGACGACCAGATCCTCGCCAATATCGGCAAGGTCCGGCATATCCCCGCCGTGATCGTTCAGGGCCGCTATGATGTGGTCACGCCGATGAAGACAGCCTGGGCGCTCCATAAGGCGTGGCCGGAGGCCGAGTTGGACATCATTCAGGACGCAGGCCACGCGGCGAGCGAGCCGGGCATTATCGACGCGCTGGTGCGGGCCACGAACCGCTTCGCCGGCCCCTGAAGGGCCGGTGCGCGATACCGTCTAAACGCAGAGCGGAATCGGTCAAATTCTCCCGTTCACTGTTTTTAGACAAATTTTTACGAATCTTAGCAAACCTTCCTGAAGGGGAGACGGGCATCCGTTGCGACAGGATCGCCCGCCTAGGGAGCAAGGTTTCGAGATGACCGTTCAATTAGAAGCGGCGCGCGAAGAGGGCGAGTCTTGTATCGATCATAGCCAGATCGACGGCCTCGTCATTGCTGCGGGGGTCGACGGCGCGCTGGAGATTCTCGCCGCGTTCTGGCGGTCGACGGAATCATTGATGGATGCGCTGCGCAACCAGCTCGCCGCACAAGCATCCGAGGAAGCGTCGCGCACGGCGCACGCGCTGAAAGGCTCGGCGCTGAATGTCGGCGCCGTGCTGCTCTCAAACACTATTCGCGAGATCGAGGAGTGCTGCCGCGAGCGCGACAGCGCGCGCGCGCTGTCGCTGATCGCCGTCGCCGAGCGCAACTATGCGCAAACCGTCGACGCCTTCCGCCGGCATCTCGGCGCCTAACCCGCTGGCTATAATCCCCCGCGACCGCCGAGGCCGTCCTGGTCGCGGCTCGCGTGCGCGCTCATGATGATGCCGAAGCCGGCCATGATCGTCAGCATCATCGTGCCGCCATAGGAGACCAGCGGCAGCGGCACGCCGACGACCGGCGCGAGCCCCATCACCATTCCGGTGTTGATCATCACATAGAAAGCGAAGGTGACGACGATGCCCATCGTCGCGAGCCGCGCGAAATGCGTTTTGGCGCTGAGCCCGACGCCGATGCCGGTGAGGATCACGGTGAGATAAAGCGCGAGCAGCGCGATCGCGCCGACAAAGCCGAACTCCTCGCCGAAAATGGTGAAGATGAAGTC
>JAVJPA010000348.1:0-11178 GCA_040216495.1 Amphiplicatus sp.
GTGGTCTTGCCGCAGCCTGAAGGGCCGAAGAGGCAGACGATCTCGCAATCGGCGACCGAGAGGCTCGCCCCCGCCACAGCCGCCGTCTTGCCGAAGCGGCGGCTGATATTGGTCAGATGGAGGCTCATTGCGGCTCCGGCCCTCGCCACGCTCAGTTGCGAATGATACCTAATGGCGCCATGAGCGCCGCCCCGCAATACGCCGTTCCGAAACCATATGCGTCCGCGCGCTGGTGGCTGGGCTCATGGCCGCCCGTCATTGCGGCGGCGCTGCTGCTTGCGCCGGTGGGCTTCGTTCTCGCCAGCCTGTTCTCCGGGCTCGGCGATGTGCAACAGCATATCTGGGCGACCACCGGCCCGCGCTATCTCGCCGGAACGCTCCTGCTGTGCGTGCTTGTGGGGGCGGGAGCAACGCTCATCGGCGCGGGCGCCGCTTCGCTTGTCGCGCTGACATCATTTCCCGGGCGGCGTTTTCTCGGTGCTGCGCTGGTCCTGCCTTTCGCGGTTCCGGCTTACATCGCCGCCTATGCGTATGCTGATTTTCTCGGACCGTTCGGCCCTGTAGCAACCTTGCTCGGCGGCCCCGGCGCGGAAGCGGCGCGGCTCATCCCCAACATCCGCTCGATCGTCGGCGCCGGCTTTATCCTTGCGCTTTCGACCTACGCCTATGTCTATCTCGCTATGCGCGCCTCGCTTGAAGCGCGCAGCGCCGCCTATCTCGAAGCGGCGCGAAGCCTCGGCGCCCGGCCGATGGAAGCGGCGAGGTTCGTCATGTTGCCGATCGGACGGGCGGCGCTCGCGGGCGGCCTTGCGCTGGCGCTGATGGAAACGGTCGCGGAGTTCGGCGTCGCCGACTATTTCGGCGTTCCGACGCTCAGCGTCGGGATTTTTCGCACCTGGTACGGGTTCGGCGATCTCGCCGCCGCCTCGCAGATCGCGGCAGGCCTGTTTCTCATCGCGCTGGTCTTGACCCTTGTGGAACAGGCGTCGCGCCGCGGCCTCGCCGCGGAGGGCGCGCGCGGAGGGCGTGAGCCCGCGCGCATCCGTCTCACCGGCGCCGCCGCGCTCGGCGCTTTCGTCTTTTGCGCCGCGCCGCCCCTGTTCGGGTTTGCGATTCCTGCGGGCGTTCTCTTGAGCAAGCTCGCCGGACCGGCCGCTTCCGTGGCGCAAGGCTCGTTTGCGACGATGGCGGCCCGCGCCGCGCTCAATACGTTCGTCCTCGCCTGCGCTGTCTCCATCATCGGGATCGTCGTCGCCGCCGCGCTTGCCCTGGCGGCGCGGCGCGGGCGACATTCCCTCGCTGTGCGCATCGCGACCCTGGGCTACGCCCTTCCCGGCGCGATGCTGGCCATCGGCGTTCTCGCCGCCGCGACCGCGCTTCGCGAACAGACCGGCGTTCTCATCGGCGGCATGACGGTCCTCGTCTATGCGATGACGATCCGGTTTCTGACGGCGGGCTATAACGCCGTGTCGGGCGGGCTCAGCCAGATTCATCCGCTGACAGACGACGCTGCGCGCATGCTCGGGGCGCGTCCGTCGGCCATCGCCGCCCGCATTCATCTGCCCTTGTCGGGCCGCGCCATCGCCGCCGGCGCGCTCGTCATCTTCATCGACGTGGCGAAGGAATTGCCGGCGACGCTGCTGCTCAGGCCGTTCAATTTCGAAACGCTGGCGACGCAGGCCTACCGCCTCGCTTCCGACGAGCGCTTCGCGGAATCCGCGCCGGCGGCGCTGATTCTGATCGCCGTCAGCCTGATTCCGGTGATCTGGCTCAACGCGTTTTCAAGCCGAAAACGCCGTCAGCCCGCCGACTGAATCGCCTGGATCGTCATCTCGCAAATATAATCGACTTGATCGGGCGTCAGGTATGGATGCATCGGCAACGAGAGGACTTCGCTGACAAGGCTCTCGGTCTCGGTCAGCGGCGCGCCGGAAACGTAAGGGGTGAACGCCTCCATCCGGTGCAGCGGCGTCGCATAGTAGATTGCCGTCGGCACGCCGGCTTCTTTCAGAAGCGCCGCGACGCGGTCGCGGTTGCTGACGCGCAGCGCATAGTATCCGTACCCGGATTGCGCGCCCGTGAGGTGGCGTTGCGGCCTTGCGACCGATGAAAGCCGCGCATTGTACGCCTCGCCGATGCGGCGGCGCGCGGCGAGCTCATCGTCGAAAAGGGCGAGCTTTTCAAGCAGCACCGCCGCCTGGAACGTGTCCATGCGTCCGTTGAAGCCGACGCATACGGAATTCTTTCTGGCGCCGTCGGTGCCGTGCCAGCGGATCGACGCCCACGCTTCGAGATCGCGCGGATCTTGCGCCAGAATCGCACCGGCGTCGCCATAGGCGCCGAGCGCCTTGCCCGGAAAGAAGCTGGTCGCGGTGACGGAAGCGAGGTCGCCGACCCAGCGTCCGTCAAGCTCGCCGCCGAAACTCTGCGCGCCGTCCGCGAGAACGGACAGCCCTTCGCGTGCGGCGATGTCATGGAGCGTCCTGTAATCGGCCGGAGACCCGAACAAATCGACCGGAATGACCGCCCGCGGGCGCAGCGCGCCGTCCTTGCGCACGGCGGCGATGCGGCGTTCGAGGTCGGCCGGATCCATATTGAACGTATGCGGATCGACATCGACGAAGACCGGCGTCGCGCCGGCGAGAATGACCGCGTTCGCTGTGGCGTTATAGGTGAAGGATGGCACGAAAATCGCGTCCTTTGGTCCGACCTCCCACGCCAGAAGCGGGATGATGAGCGCCGCCGTGCCGCTTGCGCAAGCGAGCGCGCCTTTCGCGCCGGTGCGCTCGGCCAGTCTCGCCTCCAGCTCTTCTATTTCCGGACCCGCGATGTAACGGCCGTGATCGAGCACGTTTATCAGACGCTCTTCGATCCGTTTGCGGATGAGCGCCTGCTGGGCCTTGAGATCGATGAAGGAAATCTCGCCCATTGCGCTGCGGCCAGCTAGCGAAAGGTTGGCGACGCCGTTCATACGGCCGCCCGCTTAAGCGCGGGCGCGATATCCGCGCACGCCGCCTGCTCAATCGCGAGCGCCCATTCGAGCGCGTTGCGCCCGGCCTCTCCAGAGATCGGGGGCGCGCTCTTGTTGCGCACCGCTTCCACGAACAGGGAGACGCTGAGACCTAGCGGATCGGTCAGGGCCGGCGCGCTCGCCGCATCGTCGAACGAGGCGGCGAGCGGAGCCGAGGTCGTGTTGCCGACTGTGCGGTTGACGAAATCAAGCTCCACGACGCCGTCGTCATAGACGAACGTCATTCGCCTGTCCGGGCGCGGGGCGATGCGGCTCGCGGCCAGCACGGCCATCGCGCCGCTGTCGAATTGCAGCTCCGCCTCCACATCGTCCGCGTCGCCGCGCGCGACGACGGAGACGAGCCCGCCCAGCCCGAGCTGTTGCACAAGGTCGAGATCGTGAATCATCAGATCGAGAATGACTGAAACATCCTCGCCGCGTCCCGTCTTCGGGTTATGTCGCTGGCACCAAACCGATCGCGGCGGCGCCGGACGCGCCAGAACGCCGAACGCATCGGCGACGAACCGCTCCTGATGGCCGACCTGCAGGACCAGTCCCTTGCGATGCGCAAGCGCGATCAATTGATCCGCGTGATCGAGGGTTGTCGCCAGCGGTTTTTCGAGAAGCGCATGCTTACCCGCCGCCAGCGCGGCGCGGGCGAGCGGATAGTGGGCGGTCGCTGACGCGGCGACCGTTACAATATCGACCGCGTCGAGAAATTTCTTGTAGTCGCTGTACGCTATCGCGCCGCATCCCGCCGCGAGCGCTTCGGCGCGGGCCGCATCAATGTCGTAGACAGCGCCCATTTTGACGCCGTCGAGCGCCGCATATTTCCGGGCGTGATGCCCGCCGAAGGCGCCAGCGCCTGCGACGCCTGCAACGAGGTGCTCGGACAAACGGAAACTCCCATCCAAAACAGTTACGTAGCCACCATAGTGGCGCTCGCATACAGGTCAAAGACAGACGAAGGGTCCCGGCTTCAAACTATGTTTCGCGCTGTTTCAGGCGCTGTCCCGAAACGGCGCAGCGACCGAAATTAGGCGCTGCGCCTATCCCGCGCCGATTTGAGGCGGTCCGCAAGGATGAATGAAAGTTCAAGCGCCTGACTCGCATTGAGCCGGGGATCGCAGTGCGTATGGTAACGCGAGGATAAATCGTCGACCGAGATCTCCTGGGACCCGCCAAGACATTCGGTGACGTTCTGGCCGGTCATCTCGAAATGCACTCCGCCCGGATAAGCCCCTTCCGCCCGGCAGACATCGAAGAAATCGCCGACCTCGCGCAGGATCGCCTCGACCCGGCGGGTCTTGATGCCGGAATCGGTCTTGATCGTGTTGCCGTGCATCGGATCGCTCGACCAGACGACGTTGCGGCCGGCCGCGGTCACAGCCCTCACCAGCGGCGGCAGGCCGGAGCCGACCTTGTCGGCGCCGAAGCGGCTGATCAGCACGATGCGTCCAGGTTCATTGTCCGGGTTCAGAATGTCGAGCAACGACAAGAGATCGTCCGTCGAGAGGCTCGGCCCGCATTTGATGCCGATCGGATTCTCAACGCCGCGGCAAAACTCCACATGGGCGCCGTCGGGCTGCCTCGTGCGGTCGCCGATCCAGATCATATGCGCGGATGTGTCGTACCAATCGCCCGAGGTCGAATCGACCCGCGTCATCGCCTGCTCGAAACCGAGCAAAAGCGCCTCGTGGCTGGTGAAGAAATCGACCTCGCGCAGCGAACGCACCGCATCGCCCGTCACGCCGCAGGCTTCCATGAAGGTCAGCGCTTCGGAAATCCGGTCGGCGAGCGTCTGATAACGGTCCCCTTGCGGATTATCCGAGACGAATTCGAGATTCCAGCGATGGACGTTGTGAAGGTCGGCGTAGCCGCCGGTCGCGAACGCGCGGATCAGGTTGAGGGTCGCGGCCGATTGCCCATAGGCCTTGATCAGCCGTTGCGGATCGGGGCTGCGCACCCGCGCGTCGAACTCCATGCCGTTGATATTGTCGCCGCGATAGCTCGGCAGCGTGACGCCATCGCGGGTCTCGGTCGGCTCGGAACGGGGCTTTGCGAACTGCCCGGCGATGCGCCCGACCTTCACCACCGGCAGCGCCGCGCCGAAAGTCAGCGCGACCGACATCTGCAACAGCACCCGGAACGTGTCGCGGATATTGTTCGCATGGAATTCCTTGAAGCTTTCGGCGCAGTCCCCGCCCTGCAACAGGAACGCCTCGCCCCGGCCGACGGCGGCGAGCTGCTTTTTCAGCGTCCTAACTTCGCCGGCGAACACCAGCGGCGGATAGGAATGCAGCTCCTCCTCCACGGCCGCGAGGGCCGCAGGGTCGGGGTAATCCGCCGGCACATGGCGGACGGGCTTTTTTCTCCAGCTTTCAGGACTCCAGAACATCACGCTCTCACTCTTCGACAGGCGGTCTTAGACGGCTGTCTCTCGCCCCGCAACAAGCCGAATGACGCGCCGCGCAAGCGGGCCGCGCTTTCCCCAAGCAAAAAGCGCCTGCCGGACCGGCAGGCGCGAAGGTACGTCAGGGGTGGTCTCGAAAATCAGACGCTGACAGCGACGTCCGTGACTTCGCCGCGCTTGATCTGGCACTCGGCAGTCTTCACCTCGCCGCCGCTGGTCATCGGAATCAGCTCGACCGTCACGGTTTTGGTGGCGCCGCCTTTGGACTTGATGAATTTGGCGCGGTAATCGCTCGCTGCGGCGAGGCCCTGCGCGTCCAGGGCGGCGGCGCAAAGCTCGACCTGAGCGACTTCGCCGGCCGCGTGGGCGGGGGCTGTCGCGGCGAAGGCGAGCGGCGAAACAGCGAGAAGGCTGGCGAAAACAGCGGTTTTAAGTTGCTCTCTCATTGGTTTGGCTCCTTTGTGCGTCCGGCCTGGCGCGTGTTGTAAAGACGCCGGAAATTACACGAGAAAGTTTACTATTGTTTTTTAAAGCGTCAAGTATATTTTTCCACTGACGGTATATGATATGTTTTTGTGACAATGACACCGGCGCAAGCGTTAAAAAGCCGGGGGCGGGAAGACGCGCCGAAGGAAAGGCCATAAATGTCAAGGACTTATAATCAGGATTGCGTCCTCGCCTACGCTCTCGACCTGCTCGGCGAGCGGTGGACGCTGCTGATCGCCCGGGAGCTGTTTCTCGGGCCCCGCCGGTTCGGCGACCTTCATGCGGCGCTCCCCGGCATCGGCACCAACCTTCTCAGCAAGCGGCTGAAGGAGCTTGAAGAAGCCGGACTGATCGTGCCGCCGGTTTCCGGCGAGGCGCGGGGGCAGTACCGGCTTTCGGATGCGGGCGAGGATCTTCGTCCGGCCGTGCGTTCGCTGATGCTCTGGTCGATCGAATACTTCATCGCCCGGCCCGAACCTTCGCCGCCGCGCGACTGCATTTACTCCAACGATCTGCAACCGGACTCCGTGGCGCTTGCGGTCGAGCTTTTCATCAACAAATGCGCCTCGCCGTTCTCGAATTACGTCCTGCATCTGCACATCGATGAAAATCCTTACACCTACTATTTCATGAATGGCGAGATGACGGCGCGGCGCGGCGCGGACACGCCGGCGGTGGCGCGCATTGACACCGATGTCGCGACCTTGATGCAGGCGATGCGCAGCGAGATCTACCTGCCGCAGATCACCGAGCGGATTAACGCCGAGGGCGACGAAACGGTGATCAATCATTTCCTGATGGGCGCCATGCCGGGCGCTTCAGTCGCCGAGGATGTCGCGCGCAAGATCGCGGCGAGCGCCTCGCTGCACGCCTAAGGAATTGCCGGCAGCTTCTCCGCGCGTTCGGCGTCGAGAAAGCGTGCGGACAGCGGCGCTGTCGACCCTTTTTCGAACTCGAACAGCAAGGGATTGCCGGTCGGAATCTCGACGCCGACAATATCCTTGTCGGAAACTTGCAGCAGCAGCTTGACCAGCGCGCGCAGCGAGTTGCCATGCGCGGCGATGAGAATGTTCTCGCCCGCCTTCAGCCGAGGCGCGATTTCGTCGCGCCAGTAGGGCTCGACGCGGTCGAGCGTCGTCTTCAGCGACTCCGCCAGCGGCAACTCGCTTTTGCCGAGCCCCGCGTAGCGCGGATCGAGCGCCGGGTTGTAGGGGTTGTCTTCGTCAATCGGCGGCGGCGGCGTATCATAGCTGCGCCGCCAGATTTTCACTTGTTCGTCGCCATGCTTTTCCGCCGTCTCTTTCTTGTCGAGGCCGGTGAGCGCGCCGTAATGGCGCTCGTTGAGCCGCCAGTTCTTGGTCACCGGCAGCCAGACGCGGTCCATTTCATCGAGCGCAATCCACAGCGTGTGAATGGCGCGCTTTTGCACCGAGGCGTAGGCGGCGGAAAAGTCGACGCCTGTCGCCTTCAAAAGCGCGCCCGCTTTTTTCGCCTCGGCGCGGCCCTTGTCAGTGAGATCGACATCGACCCAGCCTGTGAAGCGGTTCTGGAGATTCCATTCGCTCTGTCCGTGGCGGATTAAGGCGAGACTCGTCATCGGCGGTCCTTCCGGCGCAGCTTGCTGAAATTAAACCGTCGATACCCCGCGCGCGCTGCGCTGGAAAGGCCCTGCGATACGTCCTAGATCAATGGCGACCGCAGCAGCCGGGAGATCCCATGTCGAAACCCGCGAAATTCGCGCTCGCCCTCCATGGCGGCGCCGGCGCTCGCAAGGGCCGGGATTATTCAAAGGCCGAGGCGCACCTCGCCGAGCTCGCGGCCATGGGCGAGGCGATGCTTAAAGACGGCGCCGGCGCGCTCGATGTCGTCGAAACGCTGGTCGCGGCGATGGAAGTCTCCGGCCTCTACATCGCCGGCAAAGGCGCGCCGCCGAACCGGGCCGGCTACGCCGAGCTTGACGCCTCGATCATGGCCGGCGGCCTGCTCAGCGAAGACGAAGCGCCCAGGCGCCGCGCCGGCGCCATCGCCGCGGTCGCCCACATCATTCACCCGATCAAGGCGGCGCGCGCCGTCATGGAAGAAACGCCGCATGTCATGCTCGCGGGCCGCGGCGCCGAAAATTTCTGCCGGAGCCGCGGCTTCGAGTTCGTGACGGATCCGAACAGCTATTACGTAACGCCTATCGGCGTTCATCCCGACGAGATGACGAAGGCCGAACTTGGCCACGGCACGGTCGGTGCCTGCGCGCTCGACGCGCACGGCCGCCTCGCCTCGGCGACCTCGACGGGGGGCGTTTTCGGCAAGCTCGAAGGCAGGGTCGGCGACACGCCGCTGATCGGATCAGGGACGTGGGCGGACGAATATGTCGCCGCGTCCTGCACCGGGCTCGGGGAATATTTCATTCTCGCCGGCGGCGCGCAGGACGTGGCGAGCCGGGTGCGCTCTCAGGGCGCGCATCTTGCGCAGGCGACGAGCGGTCTCCTCAAGGACGTCGCCCGCCTCGGCGGCGACGGCGGCGTCATCGCCGTCTCGCGAGACGGCGATATCGCCTTCGCATGGAACTCGGAAGGCATGAAGCGCGCCGGAGTGAGCCCGGACAGGCCCCTGTTCGCTGCGACTTTTTGATTATTAATCCGTAAACTGCATATCTACCCAAACCAGCCGGTGATCCGAACTGACGACCGGGAAGCCGGGGCCGACGAGATCGTACCCGTCTTCGTCAGGCGCCGGCCAGAAAACGCCGGCGCCCTTGATCGCGAAGCCATGCGCGGAAGGCAGAACATAATCGAGTCTGAGGTTTCCGGCTCCGCCGCGTTCGATGTCGTCGCCGAAGTCGGCCGTATCGGTCTCGGCTGGCGTTCGATGCGAGAGGTTGGCGCCTCCTTGAAGCGCCGCCTGCGCCGCGCCCCCAGCGCTTTCCGGCGCGACGGAAGCGATAGCCGGATTGCTCAGGAACTGATCCGCCGCACCCGGAACGCCGTCGCCGTCAAACGGATCGGCATTCATGTCGCCGAGAACGACAAAACGCGCGTCGGCCTCAATGCCGCCGCGTTCGCCCTTGTCATCATAAATATAGTCGCCGGCTCCCGACACATAATCCGCAGCAAGACGAATCTCGTCGTGATTGCGCCTGCCGTTCCGGTCCTCTTCCCCGTCGAAGACCGGCGGCGTCGGATGCAGGGCGACGATATGGACACGCGCATCGCCGACAAGGAGCGGAACATCCCAATGGCTCTTCGACGATAGCCTGAATTCGGCGAGCGCTTCGGGCTCGTACCAATCGCCTTGCGCGGGCGTTTCCGGATCGTCGGGCAGCATCGCGGCCGACATGTCCTTCCAGAGAAACTTCTGGAACGTCCTGACGCGGGCCTCGTCGATCGGGTATTTCGACAGGAGAACCATGCCGTACTGGCCCGGAAACGCGCCGAAGCCGAATGCGTCGCCGCCATAGCCTTCGGCGCCGGGCGTCGCGACGACGGCGCCGTTCCGGTCGAGATCATGCCCGGAATGAACGCCGGTGTTCGTCGCGCCGAGAAAAACGTAAGGATAATCCGCCGGCGCGGCGCCATTCTGACTGACGCTTAGATAATTCTCCTGAAACAAAGCGACGGCGCGTCCTTCGACGTCATAGTCGACCTCTTGCAGAAGAAGAATGTCCGGCGCCGCGCGCTGGATGATCTCCGCTACGGCCCGCGCCTGCGGATTGTCCGGAGTCGACAGATCTTCGATGAGTCGGCCTTCGGCGGGCCGGTTGAGATAGGCGTTGAAGGTCGCGACTCGGATGGCGGGACTTTCGTCCGGCGCCGCCTTCGCGGCGGGATCTGGCGCCCGCCCGCAGCCGACGGCCAGAAAGACAGCAAGGAGCGGAACGAAACACAAGCGCAGCCCGCTTGTCGCTGCGCCGGAACGCGCCATGCGGCCCGGATCGCGCGATAACGCCGCAGCGAAACATCGCCTCTTCCAGAGCCCGCGCCGCTCAGCGCCGGCTTTCGCGCGATTTGCGGGGATCGAAACTCCCGCTGCGCGGATAAGACGCGAGACGTTTACGAACAGGCTAAACGCTATCATTGGCCTTCAAATCCTTTCTCCGGCGCCGCGACTCCGGCGCGATGAGGCATCGTAGCGCAGGCGATACAGGGGCGGATAACTTTCCCCGCCATATCGCCTTTGCGCCAAAACTCGACCAGACTTTATCCGCCTTCTGCGACACTCCAAGGAGCGCCCGCGCATGACGCGCGTCTTTTCGTCCGCCGACCTCGCCCGGCTCACCGCCGCCGCCGATCTTCTGCTGGAAGCTGAGGACAGGTTGCCCGTCCTCCGCACGCTCGGCTGGGACCGGGCGCTGGCCGAGACATTCTTCGACAGCGGCTGCAAGACGCTCCCCCGCCCTGTCTATCCGACAATCGACGCGGCCCCTTCGCTTGAGCGCATCGCCGCCGCCCGTGCGCTGATCGACGGCGCCTCGCCCGTTCACGACTGGCTGAGACGCTTTGCCGATGTCACCGAAAACACGACGGCGCTGCTCGCTTCCGTCGGGACCAAAGCGTTCCACGCTCATTCGGTCGCCCTTTACGGCGCGCCGACGACGCCCATCGCCGACGGCAAGCGCACGGCGCTGGAGCTCGCCCGCCGGCTCGACGCCATGCTGTCCGAATTTGAAGAAGGCGGAAGGCGCATGGAGCCGCCAGAAATCCTCACCGCCAATGAAATCAAGGTTCGACTCGATGAAGAGTTGCCAAAACATTTCGGCGCCGAGGCCCCCCGCGTCGACGTGACCGCGAACGTCTCGGCCAAGGCCGCCGCGGGGCGCGACTATATCAAGTTGCGCGACGACGCCTCTTTCTCCGATCTCGATGTGACGCAGCTTCTCCAGCATGAGGCGCTCGTTCATATCGCGACCGGCAAGAACGGCCTCGCCCAGCCGCACTTCCCGATCCTCGCCGAAAGCTATCCGGGCAATGCTCGGACGCAGGAAGGCCTGGCGGTGTTCGCCGAGTTCATTTCCGGCGCGCTCGACCCGCGCCGCTTCCGCCGTCTCGCCGACCGAGTGATCGCCATAGAGATGGCCGCGGAGGGGGCGGACTTCATCGAGCTGTTCGACTTCTTCCGGGAGCGGAGCAGCAGCGAGGCGCCGTTCGAGGCGTTCGAGAACGCCCGCCGCGTGGTGCGAGGCGGGCTTGTTACGGGCGGGGCGCCGTTCACCAAGGATGCGGTGTACCTGCAAGGGCTGCTGGAGGTGCACAACTATCTGCGAACGGCTGTGCGCGCC
>JAVJPA010000349.1:0-3652 GCA_040216495.1 Amphiplicatus sp.
CTGCCGATCGATGCGGACGGGTCCGTGCGACTCGTCGGCCAACACCGTTTCCCGCTCGACGCCTATAGCTGGGAGCTGCCAGAGGGCGGCGGACCGCTGGCCGAAGACCCTCTGGAGGCGGCTAAGCGCGAGCTTAAAGAGGAGACCGGCCTTTCGGCGCGGACATGGATCGCGCTTTCGGCGTTCGACCTTTCCAACTCGGTGACCGACGAAGAGGCCGTCTGCTTTATCGCCGCCGATCTTGAGGCTGGCGAGGCCGAACCAGAAGCATCAGAATTGCTAAACCTTCGCCGCATATTCTTTAAAGAGCTCATGCACGAGGTTTTGACTGGACGGATCAGGGACAGTCTGACGATTGTAATGACGTTAACGGCCCATATAAGGGCCTTGCGCGGCGAGTTGCCGGACGCCATTTCGAAGGCGATACTCGCCGAGTGACGGTCGCAAGGAGAGAACGCGATGTCAGGCCAGCTAAAGGTCGTGAAACTGACCACCGATCAGACTTGGTCGCGCATGCGCGTCGAGGCCGCCAATGCGACCTCGACCGAGCCTAGTCTGGCGAGTTTTCTGCATGCCACGGTCCTCAACCATGAATCGTTCGAGGACGCTCTGTCTTACCGCCTCGCCGAAAAGCTTTCCGACGGCGAGATGAATGCGATGTCGTGGCGCGAGGTCTGTCTCGACGCCTATGCGAATGAGAAGCGCATCGTGGAAGCGGGGCTCGCCGACATTATCGCCGTCTATGCGCGCGATCCGGCTTGCTACGAATATGTGCAGCCGTTTCTTTACTTCAAAGGCTATCTCGCGTTGCAGGCGCAGCGCGTCGCCAACTGGCTGTGGCGCAAAGACCGCCGCGCGCTCGCGCTGTATTTGCAAAGCCGGATGTCGGAACTGTTTCAGGTCGACATTCATCCGGCGACGAGGATCGGCAAGGGCGTGTTCATCGATCATGGAACGGGCGTGGTGATCGGCGAGACGGCGGTGATCGAGGATGACGTGTCGATCCTGCAGAATGTGACGCTGGGCGGCACCGGCAAGGAGGTCGGCGACCGCCATCCCAAAATCCGCCGCGGCGCGCTGATCAGCGTCGGCGCGAAAGTGCTCGGCAATATCGAGATCGGCGAGGGCGCAAAGGTGGCGGCGGGGAGCGTCGTGCTTAAGCCGGTCAAACCGCACTGCACGGTCGCGGGCGTTCCGGCGGTGCCGGTCGGCGATTGCGGCAAGTCGCCCGCCGAGACGATGGATCAGCAGTTCGACACTTATTCGGTCTGAAATCGCCGACCTGTTTTTTTAGTGGTGTTGGTCGGAACCGGGCGCCGCATCGCGAACCGGCGCCTCGATGGTGATCGGCGCGCTGTTCTCGAATTCAAGCGTGATCGTCGCCGTCGCGCCGGCCTCCAGCGCTTCGTTCAAGCCGATCAGCATGATGTGCGCGCCGCCCGGCGCCAGCATCACCGGCGTCGATGGCGCGAGGTCGAGCTTCTCGACAGGACTCATTTTCGCGACGCCGTCTGCGGAGCGCGTCGTTTCATGCAGTTCGACCGCCTGTGCAGAGGGCGCGGCGACGCGGAGGAGCGCGTCGGCGTCAGCGCCGGCGTTGCACAGTGTGAGATAGGCCGCCGTCGCCGGGCGGTTTGCGTCCGCCGCCCGAACCCAGGCGTCCGACACGACAATGCCGGTCGCGCCTTCGCCGCACCCGGCGGTTGGGGCGACAGTCTCGCCCGGCTGCTGACCGCACCCTGCTGCTGCGAGCGCAAGAAGTAAAAAGCCCGTTTGTTTCATGGTCCTGACCCGTTTTAGGGCGGCTGCCGGGCGCCGCTGTCCGGCCGGCTAGGCGCGCCGAATCGGCGAAAGATGGGCGAAACCTATAAGCGCCTCGGCGCTGGGTCGAGAAAATAGCGCGCCGGCTCTGCGTTTGCGTTCGCGGCGGATGGCGCTAAGAGGGGGCAGCGGTGCGCCGCAGCGTAAGGAGCGACTATGGACCCCTTTGAAATCGCCCGTTTGCAGCAATATTTCCGGACCAAATTCGGGCTCGGAAATATTTCGGTGCGCGCCCGGCCGACCAAGAGCGATTCGGCGGAAGTGTATTTCGGCGACGAGTTTCTGGGCGTGATCTTCCGGGACGACGAAGACGGCGACGTCTCCTACGACTTCAACATGGCTATTCTCGAAATGGATCTGCCGGATCGCGCTGGATAAGAGGCTGCGTTGGAAGGGGAGCGATTGGGCCTCGTCGGCGGACTGGCGGCGGACCGGCCGGTGCTGGTCGCCATTTTGCTCGCCTTCGGCGCGGCCGCCTTGGCCGCAGTCGGCGTCAACGATGCGCGCGACGCGGGAATAGGCTCCGCGGATCTCGCCGATCTGCTCCTCGCCTTTCTGGTTTTGCCGGTGCTGCCGTTGCTGCTCGCCGCCGCCGCGCCGCGCTCGCTCGCGGGGCGGCTCGCTTTCGCGGCGGTTGTTGCGCTCGCGCTCCTTGCTGTCGATGCGGCGGCCCCAAGCCTTCAACTCGCCTGGCTTACGCCTGACCGCAGACTGTTAACGGCGGTCTTCGTTCTTACATTATTCCTTGTGCTGATCGCGCCCGCCTGCGGCGCTTATGTGAAACTGGCGTTTATCGGCGCGGCGGCGGCGGTGCTTGGCGCCGCGGGCGCTGCGGGCGTGCTGCGGTATGAAGGGGTGCCGCTCGATCAGATCGGCCTCGTGACCGCGCTCGGCGTCGCGCTCGGCGTCGTGGTGGCGGTCGGAATCGCAGCCGATCATGCGGCGTTCTTCGCGCGCGGCGCCGACAAGCGCCGCGCAGCCGGTCTCGCCGCGCGCGAGGCCGGCGCGCCCGCGCTCTTCGCCGTCATCGTCTGCGCGGCGGCTTTTCCCCTGCGCGCGCAGCTCGCCCCGCTTGGCGAGCAGACGCTCGATCTCGTTTGGGTTTCGGGAGTCGCCGGCGCCTTGTCGATCCTGTGCGCGCTCTTCATTACGGCGGGCGCCTTGTCGCTTCATCGCGTCACGGAAGCGCTTGCGGTGGAGGAGAACGCGCGCACGCAGGCGCAGCGGCGTTTCTGGCGGCCGCTCAGAAATGCGCTGCCTGTGCGCTCCGCGTTCGCGGCGGCGGCGATCGTCGGCATCGTCCTCGTCATCGCCGCTTTCGAAATGGCGCTGGCGCCGACCTGGCGCGACATCGCTTTTGTGGGCGTGGTGTCGGCGGCGGCGGCCCTGGTCTTTTTCTCTTTGCGGGCGGGGGTGTTCGTATTTGCGAGCCTTGTCGCCGCATCGGTGCTGTCTCTATGGATCTCTCAACTGGCGGGCGTCGCCATCCCCGCGGCGCCGATGGATACGGCGGGGCTGACGCTGGCGGGCGTTGTTTTCGGTCAATTCGCGCTGGCCTGGCGGGAGGCGCGCAGCCCGCGGCTGAATGCGCGCGAAACGATGGAGGCGGCGATGACCGACGGGATGGGCCGCTTCCTCCTCAGCCTTTCGTCAGGGGCGGCGGCGTTATATGCCGCGGGAGTTTCGGGCGCGGCGCCTGAAGCGTCCGGCGCCGCCGGCTATGCGCTCTGCCTCGGCCTTATCGGCGCGTTGATGGCGCCGGCGCTGATGACGGCGCTGAGCGGGCTGACCGGCCGCGACCAGTTCTGACCGTCGCGGCGCCATTCCAGCT
>JAVJPA010000350.1:0-1761 GCA_040216495.1 Amphiplicatus sp.
TCGTTCTCGAGGAACGGAATAAGCGCCGCCGCGACCGAGACGAGCTGCTTCGGCGACACGTCGATATAGGCGACGTCGTCGCGCGGCATCAGCATGGCGTCGCCGCCGACCCGGCAGTTGACGAATTCGTTGACCAGGCGCCCGCTCTCATCGATCTCGGCGTTCGCCTGCGCGATGCCGAAGCGTTGCTCCTCCATGGCCGAGAGATAGACGATGTCGTCCGTGATCTTGCCGTCGATGACCTTGCGGTACGGGCTTTCGATGAAGCCGTACTTGTTCACCTGGGCGTGGGTCGCGAGCGAGTTGATGAGGCCGATGTTCGGGCCTTCCGGCGTTTCGATCGGGCAGATGCGGCCATAATGGGTCGGATGCACGTCGCGGACTTCAAAGCCGGCGCGCTCGCGCGTCAGACCGCCCGGCCCAAGCGCCGAGAGACGGCGCTTGTGGGTGATTTCGGAAAGCGGGTTGGTCTGGTCCATGAACTGCGAGAGCTGCGAGGAGCCGAAGAACTCGCGCACCGCCGCCGCCACAGGCTTGGCGTTGATGAGGTCGTGCGGCATCAGCGTTTCAAGTTCCGCCGACGACATGCGCTCCTTGATCGCGCGCTCCATGCGCAGCAATCCGATGCGGTACTGGTTTTCCATCAGCTCGCCGACCGAGCGCACCCGGCGGTTGCCGAGATTGTCGATGTCGTCGATTTCGCCGCGGCCGTCGCGAAGCGCGACCAGCGTCTTCAGCACAGCGAGCAGATCTTCCTGACGCAGGTTGCGCACGCTGTCGTCTGTCTTGAAGCCGAGACGGATGTTCATTTTCACCCGGCCGACCGCCGAAAGGTCGTAGCGCTCGGGATCGAAGAACAAGCCGTAGAAAAGGCCTTCGGCCGTTTCCAGCGTCGGCGGCTCGCCGGGACGCATGACGCGGTAGATGTCGATCAGCGCCATCTCGCGGTTGGAGTTCTTGTCCACATGCAGCGAGTTTCGCATGTAGGCGCCGATATTGATGTGATCGACGTCGATCGTGTCGAACGAGTCGATGCCGATTTCCTCGAACTGGTCGAGCAGCTTGGCGGTGATCTCATCGCCGGCCTCGGCGAAGATCTCGCCCGTCTCGAAGTTGACGAGGTCGGACGCAAAATAGCGCCCGGCCATTTCCTCGTCGGAGAGGAGCAGCTTTTCAAGACCTTCTTCGGCGAGCTTCTTGGCGGCGCGGGCCGACAGTTTCTTGCCGGCTTCGAGCACGACTTCGCCATTCTTGGCGTTGATCAGGTCGCGCTCAAGCTTGGCGCCCTTCATGCGATCCGGGTTGAACGGCATGGTCCAGCCGCCCTCGACCCGCTCGTGCGGCACGCGGTCGTAAAACTCGTCGAGAATCTGTTCCTGATCCATGCCGAGCGCGTAGAGCAGCGTCGTCGCCGGCAGCTTGCGGCGGCGGTCGATGCGGACGTTGACGATGTCTTTCGCGTCGAACTCGAAGTCGAGCCACGAGCCGCGGTACGGAATGATCCGCGCAGCGAACAGCAGCTTGCCCGACGAATGGGTCTTGCCGCGGTCATGGTCGAAGAAGACGCCCGGCGAGCGGTGCATCTGGGAGACGATGACGCGCTCGGTGCCGTTGACGATGAACGTGCCGTTGTCCGTCATGAGCGGCATGTCGCCCATGTAGACTTCCTGCTCCTTCACGTCGCGGATCGACTTCGCGCCGGTCTCTTCGTCGACCTCGAACACCGCAAGGCGCAACGTCACCTTCAGCGGCGCGGCGTAG
>JAVJPA010000351.1:0-4700 GCA_040216495.1 Amphiplicatus sp.
CATAAACAACGGGTCTGCCTGTGTCAAGCCTCATCATTAGAAATCGCCAGTCCACAGCGACGCCCGAACTCATGGCCGATCAACATGATGGATAATGCATTGATTTTACATCGAATCCAACGGCGGTCGGCCTGATTTGGCCGGTCTCTTGGCCGATCTTGCCCCCCAAATTACAGCCACTAACGCCGAAAGCCGCCGACCAGATCCATCGGAAATGCCGACAGCATTATTCCCGATCGGGAAGATTGTGTCTTCCGGAGCGCGATCAGGCCTGAAATATTCCCGAACGGGAATATTTGCTGGCGGCCGCCCGGACCGCCAGTCAATCATTAGCTTATCCTGCCGTGCAGAAATTAGCTTATTGCGCCGCGCCGCCGTCCGGCTTGGCCCGGCTCCACATCATCACGCCGGTCCCCTCCTCCTCGTTCTCGAAAAAGGCCGCCCGGATCGGCGCGGCGAAACTCGGATCGTCGAGTTTAAGAGCGAGATATTCTTTCCCCTCATCTTTCGACGTCTCCCGCCACCCGGCTCCGAGCTCGGCCCCGCCGGCATAGACGCGATAATCGGGAGCGCCGTCATTGGTCTTTTCCTTGTTCGGGACGATCTTGGCCTTGACGTTGATGGTCATGGTACGGATTGTGCCGACAAAGCTGTCGTCCGTCTTCGAGAATGTTCCGATCATAGGCATGGTCTATTTCTCCTTCCTTTGCTGGTGAAGTTCCTTGCGCGCCCGCTTGAAGCCGGCGTCGCTGTTCAAAAATGTTTCGATCATCACGGGCGCCAATTGCTCCACCGCCTCACGCTTTCCATAAGTCGCCTCATAGATGTCGGCGTAAGCGTTAAGCGCGGCGAGCAAGTCGGGATCCAACAGGATCGTGACTTTTGCGGGCGTCCGGTCGGGAAGCATTCCGAGCTTCAGGCTCATGGCGCGCCCTCCCTATAAGGGCGAAGAATCAAATCTCGCGTCACAATCACCCGGAGCGGCCAGCCGGGCCGCACTTTCAAGGTCGGCTGAATATTGAGATTGTGGTCGACAATGCGCTGGCCGGCCTGGTTGGCGGTGTCCTGATAAGAGTCGCGAATGGCGCGCGTCAGGCCGTCATCATCGTCGATGGCGAGTTCGGTTCCGACGCCGAGCAGCGAGGCGAGCCCGGCCGCGACGAATATGCGGCCCCAATGATTGTCGACCTTGTCCGATAGTCCGGCGTAACCGGCGGCGTCGGCGCCCGGCATGGCGTCGATCTGCAGCGACGCGCCGTTCGGAAACAGAACCCGGTCCCAGACGATGAGCGCGCGGTCCTGCCCGAAAGAGACCTGACTGTCATAGCGGCCGATCAGGCGCGCGCCTTGCGGGATCAGAAGATGCGCGCCGGAGATGGTGTCGAAAACCGGCTGCGTCACCTGTGCGATAATCGTTCCCGGCAGATCGGAATTGAGCCCCGTGATGAGACTCGCCGGAATGATGGTTCCCGCCATCACCTGGTAGGGAGAGACAGGATCGACGAGGCCGTGCGGGTTCAGAATATCGCCGTTCTCCGCATCTTGAGCGAACGCGATCTTCGAATCCTGCTTGTTCGGATTGCCGTCGGCGCCGACGCTGCCGCCGCCAAGCCCCGCACTCGCCTCGCGAATGGCGGCGAAAGGATCGACCGGATCGGGGGCCGGCGATATGTCCGACGCTTTACCAGGCGCCTTGCCGTTCACCTTGAAGAAGACGGGCGATGCGAGACTCTCCTGGGCGAGTTTCGCCTGCCTGATGCGTTCGGCGCGTTCGGCCTCGCTCAAAGGGTCTGGCCGGAAATCCTCGTAAGCGCTCTCGTACACATCCGGCTCGATCCCGAGTTCGCGTTCCGCAGCGAGCATGGCGCCGCCGAGATCACCGGGGATCGGCGGGCCCAATTGGATCTGCGGTTTGGGCGGCGGCAACTGATCGTAACTTGCGGGGAGCGACGCCAACGCGTCCGCTTTGGGCTTGTTGCGCGTGTTGTAAAGCTCCCGCGGCTCTTCATCACCGCCAACCTTTGGCGGATCGAGCGCGACGGAGGCGGCAAGGAACAACAAGACGGCGCCGATTGCGGCGCCTGCGATCACCACCTTGCGGTTGATCTCGGTCACCGGCTTCGGCTTGGCGCGGAGTTTCAGCGCCTCGGCTTGTTCCTCGAAAGGGATCGGCTCAGCCATTGCGGCCCTCGCCGGTCTTCACGATCCTGACGACGGTCTGGTTCTTCTCGCCATGGCGAAGTTCGGCGCGCGAGAAGAGACGGTCGACGATGTAGTAATTGTCCTTCACCCGATAGTTGACGAGTTCGGCGGCGCCCTTGCGGCCGACGACGAAGAGCGGCGGCGCGTCGGTGGTCGCAATCGCCGCTGGCATCTGGATGTAGACCTGACGGCCGTCGTCGAAGACGCGGACGGGGCGCCAGTCGGGCCTGTCGCCTTCAATGCGGTAGCCGAAATCGAGATCGCCTAACGCCAGCCCCTTCGCAATGGTGCGCTCGTCGCGCGCCAGGGCGTTTCGGTTTCGGGCACGCAGCCCGTCCAGCTCATCCTGCGGATAACGCCACGACAGCGCCGCCATATAGGCGCCGTCAGTGCTTGTGAGTTCCAGATGATAAACGCGCCGGTCGGTCGCGATCATCAGATTGGTGGAAAGGCCCGGTCCGATGGGTTTTACGAGGATATGCGCGCGCTCGCCTTCCGGACCGCCTGACGACGTATCGCCGACAACCCAGCGGACGGTGTCGCCCGCGGAAACGGAGATCAGCATTTCTCCCGGCTGCAAGGCGATGTCCGAGACCTGTCCCGGCGCCGCATAAAGCCGGTAAAGGGCGCCTTCCGTATAAGGATAGACCTGAACGGCGTTGATATAGCCATTGAGCGAAGGTTCGATCCGCGCCTTCTTCGCGCCTTCGACTATTGCGGCTTCCTGCGTCGCCGGCGCCGCCTTTGATTTCTGACTTGGCTCCGGGATCGCTTTTAGCTGTCCCGGCAGCGGCAACGCCTTTGGCGTTTCGACGATCTCCACGGGGAGCGTCGTTTCGTCGTCAAAGGCGGCGACGGCGGGAACGTAGGTTTCCTGCGAGGGCGCCGGATAGGTTTCGCAGGCCGTCAACAACGCTGCGAGACTGGCGGATATCATGATCTTGTTCATTGCTTTTCTCCGGTGTCGAGATCCTCGCTCCAGTTGAGGCCATGGATGAATATGCCGAGGGGGTTTTTGCGTAGAGTCGCCACATCGCGGGGCGGATCGACGATGATGGTCATCAGCGCGGTGAAGCGTTCGGTCTTGGTGAAAGCGGAGTTTTCAAATGTGCGTTCGATCCAGCGCGCCTGGAAGGTGTCGTCCGAAACGCGGACGACGCTCACGACATCGACGGTGCGTGAACGCCGTCCGACATACTCGAACGGATCATTGTCGCGCGCGTAATCATTGAGGACCGCAGCGCCCTTGTCGGTCGTGAAATCATAGCCGGAAAGCCAGTTCTGGCGCACGACGATGGGATCGACGGAAAGCCCGCGCACATTTTCAAGAAAGCGCGCCAGATGATGCGCGATCTGCGCGTCGGTTGGATTGTAACGAAGCACGGCAGGACCGACGGCCTGCACCGCGCCGAGTTCATCGACTTCGACGACGTAAGGCGTGACGGTCGATTGCAGTGACCGCCAGATCAGGCCTCCCGATGACGCGGCGGCGAGCGCAAGACACCCGAACGCCATGAACCGCCAGTTCGCGGCCTGCGCGCGCGCCGCGCCGATACGCTCGTCCCAGATTTGTCCGGCCTTCTGAAAAGGCGTTTCGGGCTCCGGCGTTTCGCCATAGGCCGCGGATGCGCGTTTGAAGAGCATTAGGAGTCCTCGCGTTCTTTAAGAGTGGGCGCCGCGCCGCCGGATGAGGCGTCGCCGCTGCGGATCGTGTGGGCGGCGAGACCGCCGGCGTCGCGAACATTCTGGCGCGCCTCGAAACGGCCCGCCCAATTGTCCTTTTTGGGCGCGGCGCCGGACGCGGAAAGACTCGCAATCGTTCCGCCGGAAGATTTGCCGCCGGTCGCGGAGTATGCGGCTGCGCCGCCCTTTTCATAAGCGGCGCGTAAGCCTTCAAACGGTTTTGCTGCAAATGTCCTGACGCTGTCGGCGCCTGCCCGCGCCATGCCCGCCATTCCCGCAGCGGCGCCGGAGACGCCGGTTTTACCCGAAGCGATCTTGCCGAGCTGGTAGCTTGCGGATGCGCCGCCCGAAAGCGATGCGCCTGCTTTCACCGCACTCGATGCGCCGCCGGCAGCGGCGCGTCCTGCAGCCATGGCGCCTGCCCCGCCCATATAGGCGCCGGCGGCGAGTCCGCCGACCGTGCCGACGGCGGCGCCGGCGCCGAGCTGGGGCGCGCCGGTGATGAGACCGGCGGCGATGCCGGGCCCGAAAATGCCGAGCCCGAAGATCGACACGGCGGCGAGCGTTACCGAAAGCGCTTGCTCCATGGTCACGTCGCCGCTCGAAAAAGCGCTCGCAAGCGAGGCGAACATGGTCGAGCCGATGCCGACGATGATGGCGAGCACCATCAATTTAATGCCGGAGGTGATGACATTGCCGAGCACGCGCTCGGCGAGGAAGGTCGTCTTGTTCCAGAGAGCGAAGGGAACGAGGATGAACCCGGCGAGCGTCGTCAGCTTGAATTCGAGCACGGTGATGAAAAGCTGCACGGCGAG
>JAVJPA010000352.1:0-10172 GCA_040216495.1 Amphiplicatus sp.
CCGACCGGATGCTGTTCGGCGAAGTTTTCCCACGGATTGTTGAGAGTCTGTTTCAGGCCGAGCGAGATGCGGCGCTTCTGCTCGTCGACTTCGAGCACCATCACGTCGACCTGCTGCGAGGTCGAGACGATCTTGCCCGGATGGACGTTCTTCTTCACCCAGCTCATCTCGGAGACGTGGACGAGGCCTTCGATGCCGTCTTCCAGTTCAACGAACGCGCCGTAGTCGGTGATGTTGGTGACGCGGCCAGTGAACTTCGCGCCGACCGGATACTTCGCCGCGACGCCCTGCCACGGATCGGGCTGGAGCTGCTTGATGCCGAGGGAAATGCGGTGCGTTTCCGGGTTGATCTTGATGATCTTGACACGGACGGTATCGTTGACGCCGAGCACTTCCGACGGATGGTTGACGCGGCTCCACGACATGTCGGTGACATGGAGGAGGCCGTCGACGCCCGGCGCCAGTTCGACGAACGCGCCGTAATCGGTGATGTTCTTGACGACGCCTTCGCGCTCGTCGCCCTCGTTGAGCTCGCGCACGACTTCCTGACGGTGTTCGGCGCGATCTTCTTCGAGGATCGACCGGCGCGAGACGACGATGTTGCCGCGGCGCTTGTCCATCTTGAGGATGCGGAAGGGCTGCGGGATGTTCATCAAGGGGCCGGCGTCGCGCACGGGGCGGATATCGACCTGCGAGCCCGGCAGGAACGCCACGGCGCCGCCGAGATCGACGGTGAAGCCGCCCTTGACGCGGTTGAAGATGACGCCTTCGACGCGCTCCTGCTTCTCGAACATTTTCTCGAGACGGTCCCACGCCTCTTCGCGGCGCGCCTTGTCGCGCGAAACGACGGCTTCGCCGTTCGCATTCTCGATGCGCTCGACATAGACCTCGACCGTATCGCCGACTTTAAGCTCGGCTTGCTTGCCCGGCTGGGCGAATTCTTTCAGCGGCACGCGGCCTTCGGTCTTGAGGCCGACATCGATAACCGCGACGTCCTTTTCGATCGCGGTGACGATCCCCTGGACGACGGTTTCTTCAAAATCCTTGCGCTCGACCAGCGAGGCTTCAAGCATTTCCGCGAACATGTCGCGGGTCGGGTTCAGCGTTTGGGTTGCAGACACGTGTGTTCAGTCTCCGTTCAGTTCAGCTTTTCATGCCAACCGGTTCGTCCGGCGGTCTTCCCGCGGGGTTCCTCCCCGCAGACAAATGAGCCGAGTTAAGGTTAGACGGCGCGACATTCCGGCATCGACGGACGCACAAACCCGCTTCCCGCGGATCGGCCTGGCATTTCAGTATTTGTCTGGCCGATCTCTTGCGCCCGCCGGGTCGGATCTCTTGGATTTGAGCCGGCTTGCCGCCCGCCCTAGTCCGCCCCGCAGCGCTGGAAAACGCCGTCGATAACGCGGCGCGCCGCCGCGAAGGCCGCTTCTATAGTCAAATGAGTCGTATCTAGCAACTCCGCATCCTCGGCTTTGACCATGGGGGCGTCGGTGCGGGCCGCGTCCCTTGCATCTCGCTCGGCGAGGTCGTCGAAAACGTCCTTTTCCGTGAGGCCGGGCTTGGCGTCGCGAAGCTCCAGCCAGCGCCGGCGGGCGCGGATATCGGGGCTCGCGATGACGAAAAATTTGAGGTCGGCGTTCGGGCAGACGACGGTGCCGATATCGCGCCCGTCCAGCACCGCCCCGCGCTTGCCGCCCGGCGGGTTCGAGGCGAACCGCCGCTGGAAGTCGAGAAGCGCGTCGCGGACCCCGGTCATCGCCGCCACCCTGGAAGCCGCCGCCCCGACCTCGCGGGTGCGGATGTCGGCGCCCTCGATCCGGTCGAGGGAGAAGTTCTTCGCCGCCTCGGTCGCCGCCGTCTCGTCGCCCGGATCGCGGCCGGCGTTCAGCACGCACCAGGCGACGCCGCGATACAGCGAACCGGTGTCGAGATAGGCGAAGTCGTATTGCTTCGCGATCAGTTGCGCGAGCGTGCCCTTGCCGGACGCGGCGGGGCCGTCGAGGGCGATGACGAAGGAGCGGTCCATGCGCGGCTGCATGGACCGGGAGCCTCGCCCATGCAAGAGGGCGATGCAAGGCTCGCGCGCCTGTCCCGCCTTTAGATAATTCAAGCCGCTTTGCTGTAGCTCAACAGCGCCTGATTGTAGGCCGCCGGATGCTCGGCGAGACGCCGTTTGAGGATCGGGCTCTTGGCCAGCGCATCCTTGATGAATCCTTCGAGCGCCGGCTTGTTGCATTCGCCGAAACTGTCGACCGTCACGGCCACATGTTCGAGATAGTTGAGATAGAGCTCAGCGAGCGTGAGAACGCGCTCATAGTCTTCGTGATCCGCCTCAATCGCCGCGCCGTCGAAAAAATATTTGCGCAAGTGCGGATAGGCGACCAGATGGCCGCGAAAATCCGCGCCTTGTCCGTACATCGCCGTGTGCGCGCCGAGCCGGACCGACTGTTCGAGCCCCTTGAGCTGAAGGATGACGAAGATGAGTCCGATCAGAGCCACTGCGACTCCGCCGAACGCTGCGTAAGCCTGAAGCATTGCGGGATCCGTCGACGCCATCGTTCCTCCCCTGCGCCGGGTTCGCAAACCTGGCGGGTTCACTCCGCTTTATCTATGGCCGCGCCCAGCCCGTTCATCAGCCCAAAGAACGTCGGAAAGCTGGTTGCGATCATCGCCGCATCGTCGATCGTCACGGCCTCGTTTGCGGCCAGCCCCATCACCAGAAAGCTCATGGCGATGCGGTGGTCGTGATGGGTCGCGACCGCGCCGCCGCCTCTCACGAGGCCGCCCTTGACCCGCATCCAGTCAGGACCGGACTCAACCGAAACGCCGTTCGCCTTGAGACCGGCCTCGACGGCGGCGAGCCGGTCGCTTTCCTTCACTCTCAGCTCCGCGACGCCGGGCATGAAGGTTTCTCCCTCCGCGAACGCGGCGACGACCGACAGGATCGGGTACTCGTCGATCATCGACGGCGCGCGGCGCGCGGGAACGTCGACGCCTTTCAGCCTCGAATGGCGCGCGCGGATGTCGGCGACCGGCTCCCCCGCCTCCATGCGTTCGTTCTCAAAAGAAAGATCGGCGCCCATTTCGCGAAGCGTTTGATAAAATCCGACGCGCAGGGGGTTTGTCAGCACGCCTTCGACGACAATGTCCGAGCCCGGAACGATCAGCGCGGCGGCGATCGGAAACGCCGCGGACGAAGGATCGCCCGGAACGCGGATCGTCGTCGCCTTGAGCCGCTGGCCGCCCTTGAGGCGGATGACCCGCCCTTCCTCGCCGTCGCTCTCGACGCTCACCTTGGCGCCGAACGCGGTCAGCATTCGCTCCGTATGATCGCGGCAAGGCTCGGGCTCGCGCACGATGGTCTCGCCCTCGGCGCCGAGGGCGGCCAGAAGCGTTGCGGACTTGATCTGCGCCGACGCGGTCGGCAGCGTGAAATCGATCGCGCTGAGCCGCCCGCCGCCCTTGATCTCGACCGGGAGCTTGCCTTCCCGGCTCGCCGCTTCGACGCCCATTTGCGCCAGCGGATCGAGGATGCGCCCCATCGGCCGCCCGCGCAGGCTTTCGTCGCCGTCGAACGACGCCGCGACGCCTTGCCCCGCGACCGCGCCCATCACGAGGCGCGAACCGGTGCCGGCGTTGCCGAAGTAAAGCGCCCGCTCCGGCGCGCGCCAGCGCGCGCCTTTAATGCGCCAGCGCGGCGCGCCCGTTTCATGGTCGCGCTCTATATCCGCCCCGAGCGCCCGCATCGCCGCCGCGGTCCGCAGCACGTCATCCGCCTCCAGCAGGCCGTACACGGAGGTCTCGCCCTCGGCGAGCGCGCCGAAAATAAGCGAGCGGTGCGAAATCGACTTATCGCCGGGCGCGCGCGCCGCGCCTTTGAGCGGTCCGCCGGCGCGCCCTGTCGCCGGTCCGGCTAGAGATTGCGTGTCCGCCGTCACGAGCGCCCTCAACCCTCTGTTTCAAATGAGTCCCCCGCCCCGCCGGGAGGGAGGCTCAATCCTTTTGACAGGCGCCCGCCCGCGTGGCAACAGGGCGCGTTTCATCGCTTCCTGATCGCCTGTCAAAGGACCCTATCGACGTGAGCAAACCCGAACTTGGCGTCAAGCGCGACTGCCCCGAATGCGGCGCGCGCTTTTATGATCTGGGCAAATCGCCCGCGCATTGCCCGAAATGCGACACCGAATTCGTGCCCGAGGCGCTGCTGAAACCGCGCAAACCCCGCCGCGAAGACGAGGAAGCGCCGGAAAAACCCGTCGCCGAGAAGCCTGCCGCCGAGACGTCCCTCGAAGAGGCCGACAAGGAGAAGAAGGCCGCCAAGCCCAAGCGCAAGCCCGGCCTTGATGGCGACGGCGAAGCCGATGAGGAGGACGATGAGGATGACGAGCTTAAAGACATCGAAGACATTGAGGACATCGATGTGGACGATGACGACACCCTGCTTGAAGACGATGAGGACGACGACGATGTGAAGGACATCGTCTCTTCGGGCGACGACGAAGATTGATCTGATCGAACCTTCGGGAACGGGACTTGCGCGGCGCAAAAGCCGCCGCTAGGTTCCGCACCCTTCGCCGGGGTCCCCAAACCCCGCGCCGCGCCGGATGGGGCTATAGCTCAGTTGGGAGAGCGCTTGAATGGCATTCAAGAGGTCGGCGGTTCGATTCCGCCTAGCTCCACCACCGCTTCGGACTCTCCGGTTAGCTCCAAGGATCGAGGCCCGGTCATTCTCCCGGCGCGCCGCCGCCCTGATCGCCGGTTTAGCCTCCACAGCGAGTCGCGGAATTTCTTCAAGGCGCTGTCTCCGATATGGCGGCGTTACGACGCCTCTCGCCCCAATAATTCTCCCCGCTTTTCAATGAGTTAGCCATTCCCATGAAGAGGGCTGGCTGATTCAGGAAAATTTCTTTCCTATCGGCATTTTTCTGCTATAGCTTGGCTTGCGGCCTGCGCCGCCGCAAGGCCAGCCTTCGCATCAGGAGAGAGAATGAAGCTGCATGTCGCCAGCGCCCGCACCGCATTACCGCGCGAAACGATCTCCCGGATGTTTGAAGACCTCGGCGCGCCGCTCGACGGCCTGATCGGCGGCTCTGTCGAAAACCGTTCGCCGATTGACGGAGGAATGCTCTGTACGCTGAAGGCGACGGGCCTCGGCGATTTCGAAGCGGTCGTCGAGCGCGCCAGCGCCGCGTTCGCCAAATGGCGTCTGGTTCCCCCGCCCGCCCGCGGCGAACTGGTGCGGCGGTTCTGCGCGTCCGTGCGCGAGCATAGAGGCCTCCTCGCCGGGCTGATCACGCTCGAATGCGGCAAGACGAACGAAGAAGCGGCCGGCGAAATCCAGGAAGTCATCGACATTTGCGAGTTCGCGGTCGGCCTGTCCCGCCAGCTTTACGGCCTCGCCATCGCGACCGAACGCCCCGGCCACCGCATGGCGGAAACCTGGCATCCGCTCGGCGTGTTCGGCCAGATCACCGCATTCAATTTCCCCGCCGCCGTCTGGTCGTGGGGCGCGATGATCGCGCTCGTCTGCGGCGACAGCGTCATCTGGAAACCATCGGAGAAAGCCCCGCTGACGGCGCTTGCGCTCAACGGGCTCCTTGAAAAAGCTGCTTCAACTTATTCTCACGCGCCCGCCCACCTCAGCCAGGTGGTCATCGGCGACAAGGAAATCGGGCGCGCGATGGCGAGGGACGAGCGCATCGCCGTCCTCAGCGCCACCGGCAGCACCACAATGGGCCGGGAAGTCGCGGTCGCCGTCGCGGCGCGCCTCGGCCGCTCGATCCTCGAACTTGGCGGCAATAACGCCGCTATCGTGACGCCGCACGCAGATATTGATCTCGCCGTGCGCGGCATCGTCTTCGCCGCGGTCGGCACGGCCGGCCAGCGCTGCACGACAATGCGCAGGCTCATCGCGCACCGCTCAATCGCCGACGCCCTCATCGAACGGTTGAAGGCGGCGTACGCTCAGCTGCGCGTCGACGATCCCTCGAAGCCCGGCGCGCATATCGGTCCCTTGATCGACGCGCAGGCTTATCAGCAGATGCAAAAGGCCCTCGCGACCGCGCGCAACGAAGGCGGCGACGTCTGGGGCGGCGAACGGGTGCTGGAAGAGGAATATCCCGAGGCGTTCTACGTTCGCCCCGCCATTGTAAGGATGCCGGCGCAGACCGGGATCGTGAAAGCGGAAACCTTCGCGCCGATCCTGTACGCGCTCGAATACGACACGCTCGAAGAAGCGATCGCGCTCCAGAACGGCGTCACCCAGGGGCTCTCTTCGGCGATCTTCACCACCGACATGCGCGAGGCAGAGACTTTCCTCTCCGCCTCGGGCAGCGACTGCGGCATCGCCAACGTCAATATCGGCACGAGCGGCGCGGAAATCGGCGGCGCGTTCGGCGGCGAGAAAGCGACCGGCGGAGGGCGCGCAGCCGGCTCCGACACCTGGAAGAATTTCATGCGGCGCGCCACCAACACCATCAACTACTCGACCGAACTGCCCTTGTCGCAAGGCATCGAATTCGGCTCCTGAAAACGGAAGGAAACCCCATGTCACGCCTGCTTCTTGTTACGATCGCGCAAGCGGCGCTGATCGCCGCCTGTTCGCCCGGCGGCTCGGACGCCGGCGGAGAACCGGCCGCCGGCGCCAAGGCTGAAGCGCAGCATAAGCCGGCGGCGACATCGCTGTTCGGCGAGCCGCTGTATGCGCCCGCCCCCTCCCCGGCCGTGATGGCGCAATATGAAGAAGCCAAGGCCGCCTATGAGGCGAACCCCGCCGAAGCCGACGCGCTCATCTGGTACGGGCGCCGCGCCGGTTATCTCGGCGATTACGCGCAGGCGATCGCTATCTTTTCCGAAGGGATTGAAAAGCACCCCGGCGACGCGCGCATGCTGCGCCATCGCGGCCACCGCTACATTTCAATCCGCAAGTTCGACGAGGCGATCGCCGATTTTGAAAAGGCGATGACCCTGATCGAAGGCAAGCCGGACGAAATCGAACCGGACGGCATGCCGAACGCACAGAACATCCCGCTGACGACGCTTCACGGCAATATCCGTTACCATCTCGCGCTCGCCCATTATCTGAAACAGGAGTGGGAGCCGGCGCGGCGCATTTTCGCGGCGGATCTGGAAGAGACCCAGAACGACGACGGCATCGTCGCCTCCACGCACTGGCTGTACATGATCCTGCGCCGGATGGGTCGCGACGATGAGGCGGCGGCGGTTCTCGAGCCGATCACTGAAGACATGACGATCATCGAGAACACCTATTATCACCGCGCCTGCCTCTTCTACAAAGGGCTGATCCCCTATGAAGAGATGCTGCCGGACGACGTCGAAGGCGTCGGAACCGCGGGTCTCGTCTACGGGTTCGCCAACTGGCATCTCTATAACGGCCAGCAAGACAAGGCGTTCGAGATCATGAACCGGCTCGTCGACGGCGCAAGCTGGCCCGCGTTCGGCTACATCGCCGCCGAAGCGGACCTCGCCGCCTACGACGCGCGCAAGAAGTAACGGCGCGCTTCCTGAAACGAAAAGACCCGCCGCTTGCGAGAGCGGCGGGTCTTTTTATCGGCGCGGCTGGTTGAAACTTGCGCGAAGGGCCTCGCGCTTATTTCATCGACACGAGTTCGACTTCCGCCGGCCAATAGCCGAGCGCATTGTCGCGCACGACGTTTTCAAGAATCTCTTTTGCAGCCGCCTCGTCGCCCTCGAACCTTTTCTTCATGCCGAGCGCGAATTTGGCGAGACTGTCGCCGTTCGCCGCCGCCTCTGCGTCGCTGGTTCGTCCTTGCAGAACGAGAACGGCTCTGTGGTAGAATTCATTCTCGATCAGGTCGAGTTTCGCCGGCACGCTCATCAGCGCCGCGCGCGCCTGCTTGTTCTCGCCGAGCTTCATCAGGGCGATATATTTCCAGAACGCGACGGCGACCTTGTGATCCTCGATGGGAAGCGCGATGGGCGAGCGCGTCGAAAGGTCGAGTTGCTCGACCATCTGCCGGTAATCGCCGACGGCGAAGCTCGTCTGCCCAAGATAGTAGTGAAGGTTGCTGCGATAGGTCGAAATCGTCAGACCGCGCGCGTTCGGCGCGCCGTCGGGCTCGAACGTATCCGCATGGCCTTCCATTTTTTGCAAGCCGAGCCTGTAGTCGGCGATGGCGCCGTCGAAGTCGCGGCTTCGCGCCTTGTGGCGCCCCCTGAAACGCAGCAGCTTGTAGCTGTCGGGAAACTTCTCCAGCCCTTCGGTGAAAACCGCGACCGCTTCCTCGTAACGGCCGAGATAGCCGAGACGGCGGCCGAGCCAGATATAGGAGTCTTCGCGGTCCGGCGCGGCGTCGAAAGCCGCCTGCGCAACCTTGAGATCGAGTTCGAGTTCTTTCTTCGTTTCAGGCGGAAATTCGGGCGTGCGCAGCGGGGCGCCAGTCAAAGCGGCGCCGGCGGATTGTTCGCGTCCCGCCGCCTCCGCCTGCGCTGTCGACGGGAGGGAGATCGCGGCGACGGACGCGCAAAAGGCGGAGGCGGCGAAACAGGAAGCGCGAAGAGCAGGACGCGCTCTCCGGCGAATGAAGACCCGCATCATGCCTCCAGGCGTTGCAAAGAAGAAATGAGCAAGGACGAAAACGGACCCGGCGCGAAGGCCGGGTCCGCGAAACTCGCGCTAGAAATTGTAGGTCGCGCGCGCGTAGTAGTAACCGCCGCTGGTGCCGAACACCGAGTGGTTGTCATAGATCATGCCGAGCGCTGCGAGCGCCGGCCCGCGGTCCGGGGGGAACTTGTTGAGCAGGTTCCGCGCGCCGACAGCGAGCGACACATTGTCGATGCCGGCATACTCGAACTCGACATCGACGAGCACGGCGGGGTCGCGGTGCAGGCCGCCGATGCGCGTCCATTCGCCATAGTAGACGCCGCGGCCCATCAGGCGGAAATCGCCGACATGATGCGTCAGGCTGAGATTGCCGCGCCAGGAAGGAATGCCTTCCTCATACTCGATCACCTTGCCCGCCGGCACGACGCCGCCCGGGTTATTGCGGATGATCTGCTCGTTATAGGCGACCGAGGTGGAGATGTCGGTGCGGTTGTTCTCGTTCCAGTCGAACGCATATGACGCGACGATGTCGAAACCCTGCACGCGCGTGTCGATGGCGTTGCGGAAGAATCGCACCTGCTCGACCAGCGCGCCGTTCGGATAGCCGAGAGCGGCGAGCTGCGCGCGCTGCGCCGGCGTTGTCTGGATCGCGTCGGTGAGCAGCAGGCGGTCGTCGACGTCGATGCGGTAGAAATCGATGGTCGCCGAGAATCCGGCCCCGGGATTAAGCACGAGGCCCGCCGACAAGCTGAACGAGGTTTCAGGCACCAGCGGCGTCGAGCCGAAGACCTGCGCCGCCGCCGAACCCGGCACCAGCACGGCGTCGAGGACGAAATCCTGCAGGACGAGCTGCGAGGTCTGGCTCTGGCCGAAAAGCTGGCCGGCGGCCGGCGCGCGGAAGCCTGTGCTGACAGCGCCGCGCACCGCGAGCGCATCGAAAATGTCGTAGCGGGTGGCGACCTTGTAGCTGAAATTGTCGCCGAACGCGTCGTAATTCTCGTATCGTCCGGCCGCGGACAGTGTCCAGTCTTCGAGAATGCTGGTCTCCGCTTCGAGATAGACGGCGTAGCTGCCTGTCTCGAAATTGCCGGCCGTGTCGGGACTGAAGCCCTGGAAGCCGTTCGAGCCGGCGGGCAAATCGCGCAAGGGACCGACTTCGTACGAGGCGCGCTCCCCGGCGGTGATTTCATACGCCTCGTTTCGATAGGAAGCGCCGCCGAAGATCAGGATGTCGTCGGCGAATATGCCGTTCGCAAGATTATAGGAGGCCTCCGCATCGACCTGGATCTCGCGCTGCGCAAGCCCGCCGGGCTTGAACGTCGTCGGCGAGTCGACGCCGAGCGAGGCGTTGATCGTCTCGGAAATCGTGTAATCGACATTATTGCGCCCGTAACGGAACGACACGTCCCAGCCGAAGCGGCCATCCGTATCGCTGCGCACGCCGACAACGGAGCTGAAATCGTCCTGCTGGCCGGCGAATTTAGGCGTATAGCCGCCCGGATAGATCGACGCGAGATCGAAATCCTCGGGATGCGCGGCAGTCCCCTCATAGATCGAATCCGAGAAGGTGACGTGCTGGCCGAACCCGCCC
>JAVJPA010000353.1:0-26665 GCA_040216495.1 Amphiplicatus sp.
TGCTCTTCCGATCTCAGGTGCTCGGCGAGGCGGGCGTCAACATCGCGACCTTCAACCTCGGCCGCTCCGCGCCGGGCGCCGACGCTATCGCTCTCGTCGCGGTGGACGAGCCGGTGAACGACGCGGTCATCGCCAAGGTTCGCGCGTTGCCGCATGTGCGGCAGGCGAAGACGCTCAAGTTTTAGGGAAAAGCGTTTTTTTCGACCGCGTAATTGTGGATCGGAACGCCTGAAACCTCAAAATCGCGGCGCGCCAGAACGACGAATCCGCGTTTGAGAAAGAAACGCCGGGCGCCTTCGCTCGCCTCGGCGTAGAGGAGGCGCGCGCCCCAGTCGCGCGCGGCGGCTTCGAGCGCGTCGTAAAGCGCGCCCGCGGCTCCCGTTCCGGCCGCTTCCGGCGCGCAATAGAAGTAATGAATATGACCGTCCGGCTCGAGATCGGCGAAGGCGGCCGGCGCGCCTTGCGCATCCTCCGACACCAGCCTCAGCCGTCCGTCGCGCGCCAACGCATCAAGACGCGCAGGGTCGGGCGCAAGCGCCGCCCATGCATCGATCTGGCGCGCTGAATAGTCGCCGACTGCTAGCGCTCGGACCGAGCGGACGTAGAGGTCCGACAGGAGCGGCGCGTCCTCGCTGCGATAAGGGCGGACGAATATCATCGCGCCTGCTTTCGCGCCGCCTCGACAAGCGCTCTTATCGCCCAGCGTTTGACCGCGCGCGCGTCGTTTTCGTCCGTTTGCAGAACGTCCTTGAAGACGATCATCGATTCCGTGCCGACGAAATGCGCGAGCGCCTTGACGAGCTTGTCGAAATCGGCGGGACGGAAGTCCTTGCGGTAAGGTTTCAGCGCCTCCTCGATCATCGGGGTGCGCCGGTTCTGGCGGAGCGGCGCGTCGTCCGCGCCGGTCACCGAGCGTTCGAGCGCGCTCGCCAGCATCAGCCTGAGCGAGGCCTCGTTGGCGTAGCTCATCGCGTCGAACGCCGCGCTGACGCGCAGGGCGCGCTCGGCGGGATCGTCCGGCGCTCCGTCGAACACGGCGGCCGCGTCCGGCGAGGCGATGTCGAGAGCCGCCTCCGCAAGCAGCGCCTCGACGGTCGGGAAGTAGCGGTAGGCGGTGGCGCGCGAGACCAGCGCTTCTTCCGCGACCTCTTCAAGGCTCGGCTTGCGGTCCTCCCGCATCAGCCGGGAGGCCGCTTCGAGAAGCGCCTTGCGCGTGCGTCTTTTCTGGTTCGAGCGCCCCGCGCGAGCCTCGCCCATCAGTCTTGCAACTGTCTGAAGATCGACGCCATATCGAGCCACGCCTGCTCGCGCTTGATGTCGCCGTTCTCGGCGAACTCAAGAACATGCAGCAGACGGAATTCGAGCGAGCGGTTCCTTCCGTCCAAGCCGAACGGCTTGCCCGGCGCCTTGCCGCGCCACAGCGTTTCGTCGACGAGGAGATTATCGCCGTAGAAGCGCCTGAGATTCTCGACGCTGCTTTCGGCGAAATCGGCGAACAAGGTTTTGTAAAAGGCGGCCGCGGCGTCTCGCCCTCGGGTCGGGCCGGAGGGCCAGCCGACAATATCGTGCTCGACGTCGGGAGAGAGCGTCGCGAGCACGCCCTCCACATCGTCGGCGGCTTCAAAGGCGAAATGCTCGGCGATCTTCGCGTCCATCTGCTCTCTGGTGAGGGGCATGGAGGTTTTCCTTTTATTATGCGCCCCCGGGCGAGCGACCGGCGGGGCTCTGCGTAAAGCCCTGGTCCGGCGATCGCCCGGGAGGCGTCTGGCTGTTTATGGGGTTTCGACATAATGAGACATTTGTCTCATTGCAAGAGAAAAGTTTCATTACTAAAAGCGCGGGCGGCGGCGCCGCGAACCGATGATCCGGCGCGACGAGCCGAGCTTGCCGGGAGGAAGGCATCGCCCTATCTCCCCGCGACCGAACAACGGGGAACAATAAAATGATGAAAACAGCCATCCTGCCTTTCGCCGCTCTCTTTGCGCTGACGGTTTCGCCCGCCTGCGCCGCCGAACTGCGTCCGGACCAGAAAGCCGCAGTCGAAAAGCTTCTCGCCGGCATGGAGCCTTCCATGCGCGAGCCCTTCCGCGCCCAGATCGAACAGTCTGTCGCCATGCTCAACAAGGAGCAGGTCGCCGCGCTGGTCGCCAGCATGGGGGAGAACGCGCCGGCCGAGCCAGAGGAAGAAGGACAGGCCGCCGCGGCGTCTCCAGAAGATCTCGCCTACAACCGCGCCCAGTTCGAGCCCGCGATCCGCAGGAGCTGGGAGGCTCAGAAAGCGTTCGATACGTTCGTGGACGGAGAAATGGCGGCGAAATGCCCGGACCGTCACGTCTATGCGGTGGTCGACGGCCCGGCGCGCTACGAACTGCGCCCTCTCTCGCCGACATGGCCGCGCGCCTCCGGCGACGTCGAGACGGACGTGACGGTGATCGCCGGCTCGTACGCGCCCCAGGACGGACGCTACGATTTCGACTTTTCGGAAGTGCGGACAAGCTTCGACAAGGGCGCCGTATCGGCGGCCATCGCGAAAGCCTGCGCCGACTGGGCGCGCGAAGGCGCGGCGTTTCAGGCCAAGGCCCGCGCGCTGGTCGACGCCGGCAAGGACGAGGCGGCCTTCGAACTCGAGCGCGCCGCCTATGGAAAAGCCGATGCGATCGAGACGCCGCTCAATGCGATTCTCGGCGAGCAGGCGCCGTCGGCGAACTACGCCCTTTTCAACGCGCTGATGAACGGGCGGCCGGCGAAGTAGGCGTTTCTACTCCGTCTTGTCCTGCATCATCACCGGCTTGCCGTAGCCGAGCGCTTCAAGGCGCTTGGCCTGCGTCGCCGCGTCGCCGACGATCACATAGTTCATCGCGTCGGGGGTGAGATACTCGTCCGCCAGCGCTCTGATCTTGCCGACTGTCATGCCGTCGACGATCGCCGCCTGCTGCGCGACGAAATCGTTCGGCAGGCCGTAATCGGCGATGGCGCCGATGAGGCCGAGCTTGGCGCCGAGGGATTCGAACGCGCGCGCCTGGCTTTTCAACAGGAAGCTCTTGGTGACGGCGAGATCGTCCTCCGTGAACGTCGCGCCATAGTCCTTCAGAATGTCGCGGATCAGCGCCGAGGCTTCGAGCGTCACGTTCGAGCGCACGCCCGACTGCACGCGGAAATCGCCCATGCGGCCCGAGGCGCTGAAGGCGGAGCGAACGCCGTAGGTGTAGCCCTTGCCTTCGCGCAATTCCTGCGTCAGGCGCGAGGCGAAACCGCCGCCGCCGAGAATGTAGTTCATCACGCTCGCGGGGTAGTAGTCGGGGTCGGCGCGCACCGGTCCCGGCCGGCCGAATTGCAGGATCGACTGTTTCGCGCCGGGCACGTCGACGAAATAGACCGTGCTTTCTCCGGGCGCTGCGGCGGGCAGGATATCGGGGATGGCTGGCGCCTCGGTCGTCCAGCCTTTCGCAAGGCCCGCCGCCGCCTTCTTGATGTCCGCCTCGTTCACGGCGCCGACGACGCGAAGGCTCGCATTGCCGGGCGCCAGCGCGCTTGCGTGATACGCCTTGAGGTCGTCCATGGTCATCGCCGCGACGCTCGCTTCCGTCCCGGCGACGCTGCGCGCGAACGGATGGCCTTCGCCCCATGCCACGCGCGCATAGGCGCGGGCTGAAATGGCGAAGGGATCGGCGCGCGAGGCTTGAATGGCGCTCGCCGTCCGCGCCTTGGCGAGGTCGAGTTCGGCCTCGTCCCAGCGCGGCTCGAGCAGCATTTCGCGCACGAGGTCCATGGTCGCTGAGAAATTGCGCGCCAGCGTCTCGCCGCCGATGACGAAGCTCTCGTCGCCGGCGCTGACGCCCACCGTGGCGCCGAGCAGCATGAAGGCTTCTTCAAGTTCGGCCACGGTTTTCGTCGCCGTGCCCTTGTCGAGAATTTCGGCGAGGAGGTTCGCCGCGCCGTCCTTGCCTTCAGGGTCGAGCAGGTGGCCGCCGTCGACGGAGAGAACGAATTGCGCGAGCGGCAGCTCGCGGTCCTCGACCGCGTAGACCTTGAGCCCGTTCGAAAGCGCGAACTCCCTGATCGCCGGGGTCTTCACCGCCGGCGCCGGGCCATAGGGCGGCTCCGTCGAGCGGTCGAAGGTCGACGGCGTCTTCTCATAAGAAGCCGCGCGGCTCGTATCGAATGATTCCTCCGCTCCCTGAACGATCGGCTCTTCGACCACGTCGGCGCGAACGGCGCCTTCAAGCGCGAGCGCCGTTGCGCCTTTCGGCGTGAAGCTCGTCGCCACGAAAGGCTTGTCCTTGATATAATCGTTATAGACGCGCATCACGTCATCCGCGCTCACGGCGCGGATCGAAGCGATCTCCTTGTTGATGAGGTCCGCGTCTCCGTAGACAGCGTCGTACTCGCCGAGGTTCACCGCCTTGCCGAGCACGGTCGAGACGGCGCCGTAAAAACCGACTTCGAACTTGGTCTTGATGCGCGCCAGGTCCTTTGGCGCGATTCCCTTCGCTTCAAAGCGCGCGAAGCCTTCGTCGAGCGCTTCCTTGACGGCGTCGAGATCCACGCCGTCGAACGCCTGCACCTGAAGCAGCAGCTCCCCGGCGAGCTCGCTGTCGTAGCCGCCCATCAGGACGGCGCCCGCGATTTTTTTCTCGTCGATGACGACCTCGTTCAGCGGCGCGGTTTTGCCGTCCGCAAGAAGGCCCGTCAGCACGGTGAGCGCGTAATAGTCCGCCGTGTATCGCGCCGCAGTCGGCCACGCCATGGTGAGCTGCGGGAGTTCGGCGAAATTATCCTCGTGAAAGAAAAGCTTGGTTTCACCGAGCGCGAAAGGCTCGGGCGTCTGCGGCGCGATGTCGGGGCCGCGCGGGATTTCGTTGAAATATTTCTCGACCCACGCCCGCGCCTCGGCGGGATCGAAGTCGCCGGCGATGGAGAGCGTCACGTTGTTGGGCGCATACCACTGGCGGTAGAATTCCTTCACGTCGTCGAGCGTCGCCGCGTCGAGGTCTTCGAGCGAGCCGATCACCTGCCAGTTGTACGGATGTGTTGCGGGGTAGAGCGCCTTGTCGATGACGTATTGCTCGTGCCCGTAGGGCTGGTTGTCGACGCTCTGGCGCTTCTCGTTCTTGACGACCTGCTTTTCCTTGGCGAGCACCGGGTCGGTGACGGTGTTGATGAACCAGCCGAGCTTGTCGGCTTCGGCCCAGATCATTTTTTCGAGCGCGTCCTTCGGGACGGTCTGGAGATAATTGGTGCGGTCGCGGCTCGTCGAGCCGTTGGCGCCGGAGCCGCCGATGCGCGCGCTCATGGCGTCGAGGCCGCCGGGCCCGAGATTTTCCGATTCGAGAAACAGGAGATGCTCGAAGAGGTGCGCAAAGCCGGTGCGTCCCGGCTTTTCGCGCGCCGAGCCTACATGGGCGGTGAGGGCGACCGCCACGACCGGATCGGAACGGTCGACGGAGAAGATGACGGTGAGGCCGTTGTCGAGCTCGAACGACTGGAAATCGACGAGCTTCTCGCTCGCCGCCGCCGGTCTGGATCGCGTTTCGGACGGCGCCCCGTCGCGCGAGCAGCCGTAAAGCAAAGCCGCGCCGAGCGCGCCGGCGAGCAAGGTGATTTTGAGCATCGCGGTATTCCCCTCGTGACCCCTGCGGATACGGTTCTATAGGGCGCCCGCGGCCCGGTCGCGAGCCCCGCGCCTCGGTTCATCGCTCAAAAAGGGCGGCCTGGCGCTAAAGATCGGCTACATCCCCATCAGCGCGCGCAGCGCATAGGCGACCGCCGCCGTGACGAGGAGACCGCCGAGCCAGAGGCCGGCGAACCACAGGAGTTTCTCCCTGAGCGGACGATTGTCGTTCCCGTCAGTGGTAGCCATGTTCGGCCGACGCCTTTCCGCGGAAGATCCAGTAGACATAGGCGGTGTAGCCCAGAATGACGGGCAGCATCACCGAAACGCCGGCGAGCATCAGCGTCAGCGCGCTGTCGGCGGCGGCGGCTTCCCGAATGTCGATGTCGAAGGGGACGACCATAGGAAACATCGACAGCCCGAGTCCGCCATAGCCGCCGGCGAAGACCGCGACCGCGGCGAGATAGGCGCGCCATTCGTGCTTCGTCGAGCGCGCGCCGAGGAAGCAGAGCGCGAGCGCGGCGCCGGTGAGAAGCGGCAGGGGCGCCATCAGCAAAAAGCGGCCCCATTCCACATGGGTCATGGAAACGCCCCAGCGTTTTGTCACTTCCGGGTCGAGCGAGAGCGTCGCAAGGCTGACGGCGGCCATGGCGGCGGCGACCGCGACCGCGAGGCGGCGCGTCCATCGGCGCGCGCGCGCCTGCAAGTCGCCCTCGGTCTTGTAGACGAGCCATGCGGCGCCGAGCAGCGCGTAGCCGGCGACGAGAGAGGCGGCGACGAGCAGGCTGAACGGCGTCAGCCAGTCGAAAAAGCCCCCGGCGAAAGCGCGCCCGTCGACCTTGATCCCTTGCAGGAAGCCGCCGAGCACGAGGCCCTGCGCGACGGTCGCGACCAGCGAGCCGCCCATGAAGGCGGCGGTCCAGAATTTTCGTCCGCGCCCGGAGGGTCCAGCCTTGGCGCGGAACTCGAAGGCGACGCCGCGGAAGATCAGCGCCGTCAGCATCAGGCCGATAGGAAGGTACATCGCCGGCATGATAATCGCGTAGGCGAGGGGGAAGGCGGCGAACAGCCCGCCGCCGCCGAGCACCAGCCATGTTTCATTGCCGTCCCAGACCGGCGCGATGGCCGACGTCATCACGTCGCGTTCTTTCGGCGAAGCGAACGGAAAGAGGATGCCGACGCCGAGATCGAATCCGTCGAGCGCGACATAGAGGAAAACGGCGAGCGCGATGATGAAAGCCCAGATCAGGGGAAGGTCGATGCTCATGGGCGCGCCTCCGAGTCTTTATCTTCCGCAGCGGCCAGCGCATTGCCCGGCGCGTGCAGCGAGGGCAGTTCAAGCGGCGCGCCTTCGCGTTCCGGCCCATGCGCGACGACGCGCAGGATGTAGACGGCGCCCGCCGAGAAAACGATGGCGTAGACGATCATGTAGACCAGCAGCGAAGCGCCGACCTCGCCCGCGCCGACGGGCGAGATCGCATCCGCCGTGCGCATCAGTCCGTAGACGACATAAGGCTGGCGCCCGACCTCGGCGGAAACCCAGCCGGCGAGCACGGCGACGAATCCTGAAACGCCCATGGGCACGCAGGCCCGGTGGAACAGTTTCGATGCGTCGAGTTTTTTCAGCCGCCAGAGCAGCGCGCCAGCCCAGCCGAGGGCGATCATCAGGACGCCGAGACCGACCATGATGCGGAACGCCCAAAACACGATGAAGACGTTCGGGCGGTCTTCGGGCGCAAAGGCGTCGAGGCCTTCGAGCTCGGCCGAGGCGTCGCCCGCGACGACCCAGCTTCCGGCGCCGGGGATCGCGATCTCGAAATGGTTCTTTTCGTTTTTCTGATCGGGAATGGCGAAAAGCACCGTGGGCTGACCTTCCTTGGTCTCCCACCAGCCTTCCATGGCGGCGACTTTCGCCGGCTGGTGCTCATGGGCGACGACGCCGCTCTCATGGCCGATCAGAACCTGCGCCGGGGCGAGGATGGCGATAAGGAGGATCGCCATGCGCCGCATGATGCGGACGGGTTCTGAATTGTCGCCGCGCAAGGTCAAAAACCCCGCCGCGCCGAGCACGGCGAGGGCCGTGGTCAGGTACGCCGCCGTCACCATGTGGGCGAGACGGGAAGGGAAGGAAGGCGAGAAAATGACTTTCAACCAGTCGGTCGCGTAAAATAGGCCGTTATCGTCGATGGCGTAGCCTGCGGGCGTCTGCATCCAGCTGTTGGCGGCGAGAATCCAGAAAGTAGAGACGAGCGTGCCGAACGCGACGGCGAGGGTCGCAATGAAATGCAGCCTCGGCCCGACCTTGTTCCAGCCGAACAACATGATGCCGAGAAACGAGGCTTCGAGGAAAAATGCGGTGAGCACTTCATAAGCGAGAAGCGGGCCGAGCACGCTGCCGGTGCGGTCGGAAAACACTGACCAATTGGTGCCGAACTGGTAGCTCATGACGACGCCGGAGACGACGCCCATGCCGAACGCGAGCGCGAAAATCTTCAGCCAGAAAAAGTAGAGCGACTTATAGGCCGGGTTTTTCGTCTTCAGCCATAACCCTTCGAGCACGGCGAGATAGCTCGCGAGCCCGATTGTGAAGCTCGGAAAGATGATGTGGAACGCGATCGTAAACGCGAACTGCAGACGCGACAGCAACAAGGCGTCCCATTCCATGGGGCTCGCTCCTTTGCGGTTTCGCTCGCCTTCTTATAAGGGTTTTCGCCGCGCCGGTCTTCCCCAAATCGCCGCGCGGCGGAAGGGCGCAGGCGCCGCCGCTTTGCTGCGAATGCTTATGACCGGCGGTAGCATCTCGGCGCCTATTGCGCCTTTTTCCTGTAAATCCCGACGAACCAGTCGTCCCATGTTTCGGTTTCGGCGTTGTACTGCTGGAAATGCTGCCGCACATCGCCGCCGCCGAGTTTCGTCCAGGTTCCGCGGAAGGGCGCCGTCGTTCCGCCAGAATAGCCGATCGTCCCTTCAAGGACCATTTCGCCGGCGGCGTTCAGCCCGCCCGCATAGTCGATGGTCGTGCCCGGACTGATCCAGACCTGGCGCCATTTCTTCTGCGCGTGATCGTAGAAATTGTAGCTTTGTCCCGTCGAGCCGCCGGCGCCTTTCCAGCGTTCGACGAGAAGGCAGCCGTTTTCCTCCGATGCGATGATGTTTTCGCCGGCCTTGGTTCCGTCCGGGACGAACACATCCCATTTGCCTATCCAGAAATCGAAAGCGCGGTGAATGTCACCCGCACATGGCGGATCTCCCGAGAGCGCCGGCGTTTGCGCAAGAGCGCCCGTCGCGACAAACGCAGCAATGGCTGCGAATAGAGGCAGCTGCATCAAACCCTCCCTGATCCGCCTTTTCAGGCGGTAGCCCGCAGCGCGCAGCATCGGCGCGCAAGATGAGGGGCGCAAGGGCGGCAAGGCGAGGCGTGCGAATAAGGCGGCGGACCGTCTTACTGGTTCGCCGCCTGCGTTCATTCGGCGAGCATATAATGGCTGGCGTAGCCGTTCTTCGCGCGGCGCCTTTACTCCGCCGGCGGTTTCGCGCCGTTGCCGAGGCTCTTGGCGATGGCGCTCATGTCGCCGCCTTCGAGGCCGAGCTCTTTCATCAGCGCGTCGAGCAACGGCGCCTGCGTGCGGTAGCGGAGCGCCGCGTTGACCGCCTGGTCGGCGACGCCATGGCCTCCCTCCGCATGGCCGCCGCCGCCGGCGCCGTTGAGGCCCTCCACATGCAGGATCTTGATGCCCTCGATCTTCTCCATGGGCTTGACCTGCTGCTCGATGATGCGCGGCAGCGCCTCGATCAGCGCCTGCTTGATCTGCATGGCGATCTGCTCCGCAGACAGAGTATTGGCCGCCTCGTTGACGGCGCGCTTGCCTTCGGCTTCGACGGCGTAGGTGACTTGCAGGGCGTCGGCGCGCAGCTTCTCCGCTTCCGCAAGGCCCTGTGCGGTGAGGCGCTGGCGCGCGGCTTCGCCTTCGGCTTCGATGCGCACCGCTTCGGCCTTGTCGCCGGCGGCGATCTTTTCGGCTTCCGCCGCGACCTGAATGGCGATGGCGGCCTGTTCGGCGGCTTTTCTCGCCTCGATCAGCTCGATGGCTTTTTCGCGTTCGGCGATCTCGGTCGCGCGCGTCGTCTTCACCTGCTCCTCGGCGCGGGCCGCGATTGCGCGCGCTTCGTCGGCGGCGGCGTCCGCGACGGACTTGGCGCGGGATTTCTCGGCGACGGCGATGTCGCTGTCCTGCTGGGCGAGGGCGACCTGCTTCACCTTGCTGACGCGCGCCGTCTCGACCGCCTGTTCTTTCTCGATGTCGCGCTCGGCGACGATGCGTTCGGCGGCGATGTTCGATTCGCGCACCTGCTGGGCGGCGGAGATTTTCGCCTGCTCGGCTTCGCGCTCGCGCTCGGCCTGTTGCTGGGCGATCTGCGCGGCTTGCTCGGCCTTGCGGATCGCCACTTCGCGCTCCTGCTCCATGCGCGCATATTCGACGTCGCGCGAAATCAGCAGGCGCTGGGTTTCGGCTTCGAGATTCTTGCGCTCGATCTCGACGCGGGTCTGCTGCTCGATATCGTTGCGCTTCTTGCGCCGGGCCTCGATCTCTTCGGTGAGCTTGGTGAGGCCCTCGGCGTCGAAGGCGTTGTCGGGGTTGAAATATTCTTTCGATGTCTGGTCGAGGCCGGTCAATGAGACCGATTCCAGCTCGAGCCCGTTCTTCAGAATGTCTTCCGAGACCGCGAGCTGCACCTTCTGCACGAAGTCGACGCGCTTTTCGTGCAATTCCTCCATCGCCATTTCGGCGGCGACGGCGCGCAGCGCGTCGACGAACTTGCCTTCGACCAGCTCTTTCAGGTGCTGCGGCTGCATGGTGCGCTTGCCAAGCGTTTGCGCGGCGTTGGCGATGGACTCGGTCGTCGGCTGCACGCGCACATAGAATTCCGCCTGCACGTCGACGCGCATCCGGTCGCGGGTGATCAGGGCCTGGTCGTTGTGGCGCCTGACTTCAAGGCGCAGCGTGTTCATGTTGACGGGGATTGTCTCGTGCAGGATCGGGAACACGAGCGCGCCGCCGTTCATGATGACGCGCTGGCCGGAGAAGCCGGTGCGCACGAACGAAATCTCCTTCGACGAGCGCCGGTAGAGCCGCGCGAAGATCAGCCCGAAGAGCAGCAAGAGCCCAAGGATCGTGCCGCCGATCACCGTGTAAAACGTCATCGTGTCGTTCATCGTCATACCCCTCCCGTCTGACCGGCGAGCGCCGGGTTGTCGTTGGCGACGGCGCGAAACACCGCGCCGCGCTTCTCCACCAGCAGAACTTCCGCGCCCTGCGCAAACGCCGCCTCGTCATCGGCGGGCTCGACAAGGATGTAATGGGTCGCGCCCGTCGCGTCGGCGAGTTTCGCCTCCGCCGGCGCGCCGCGGCGCGCTTCGCCGCGCAACACGAGCGCGATACGCCCGATGAAACTGTCGCGCGACACGGCGTCGGTCTCTTCCTTTGGCATCACGCGCGAGAAGGCGATGGCGAGAAAGCGCGTCGCGGGGAGCGCGGCGAGAAAGGCGAGGGGTGCCGCGACCCACACAGGCAGCGCCGCGCCGAAAACGCCGTGCGCGGCGCTTTGCAGGACGAAACCGGAAAGGCCGAAGCCCGCGAGAAACGAGGCGAGAACGATCAGCGCCGGGACTTTCCCCACATAAAGCCAGGAAAGCGCCTGCTCGACGAATCCGGCGCCCGCGCCGAGCCCGTCCGCATCAGCGCCGTCGAAATCGAGATCCGGAAGCGCGCTGTCGATCATGCCGGAAACGGTCGCGCCGAACAAAAGCCCGCCGACTTCGAGCGCGAGGATCAGCGCCAGCATGACAAGCGCCGCCATGAAGGGCGCGAGGGCGGGAGAGAACAACTCCATCGTTACGTCTCCTTGTCCGGCGAGGGGCGCGCGTCGCGGATCAGCGCGTCGAGTTCGGCGATCTGGGCCCCGAGATCGCCTGCGCCGAGAGCGCGGAGTTCGTCTTCGAGCGCCGCCGCCTCGATCGCGATGGCGCGCAGTTCCGCTTCAAGCGCGTCGCCGCGTTCGTTGCGGCGCGCACCCGCGCGCACTGCGGCGCGCGCGAGATCGTCGCGCCCGAGCGAGATCGCCGCGTCCGCCTTGCCGGCGAGCGCATCGGCTTCAAGCGCCGCGTCTTCCGCTTCTTTTTCGAGAAGGCGCCGCTCGGCGATCAGCCGCCCGAGCCGCGCGCGCAAGTCGTCGACGGCTCTTTTCAGCCTCGTTTCGCGCTCTTCATTGGGGGAAATTTCGAGAAAGGAAAACAAGCCCGCTCGAATCTTGGCGCCCAACTGCTCCAATATTCTCGCCGCCATGCCCCGTCTCCCTTCCCTATTGGAGATTGGCATGTCCGATCGGTAATTCAAGAAGGCGTGGGGAATCGGTTCCGGCGTGCAAGATGCGGCGGAAGTTCCCTTCCTCCCCCGCAAATGCGGGGGAGGTGTCCGCGAAGCGGACGGAGGGGGGCCGCCTCCGACGTATTGCGCGCGGCGACCCCTTCCGCCGTCTGACGGCGGCGACACCTCTCCCGTAAACTGGGGAGGAAAAGCGCGCGGAATTCGGGTGGCGATAAGATCCTCGTTCGCCCCTTGCCCTCGCGCCACGAGCGCCTAATGTGCGCCCGCGAAATCAAGGAGACCTTTCATGGCCGACGTCACCGTCATCGGCGCCCAGTGGGGCGACGAGGGCAAGGGCAAGATCGTCGACTGGCTGTCGGCGCGCGCGGATGTGGTGGTGCGCTTTCAGGGCGGCCACAATGCGGGCCACACGCTCGTCATCGACGGCGCGGTCTACAAGCTCTCGCTGCTCCCGTCCGGCGTCGTGCGCGAGGGAAGGTTCGGCGTCATCGGCCCCGGCGTCGTGGTCGATCCGTTCGCGCTGCTGGCGGAGATCGCGCGCCTCGGCGAACAGGGCGTGAAGGTGACGCCTGAGAGCCTCGCGGTCGCCGAGAACGCCTGCCTCATCCTTCCCGTGCATCAAGAACTCGACACGATGCGCGAGACCTCGAACTCGGGAACGCGGATCGGCACGACCAAGCGCGGCATCGGCCCCGCCTACGAAGACCGCGCCGGGCGGCGCGCCATCCGCGTCGGCGATCTGGCGCATCCGGGCAAGCTCGCGGCGAAGGTCGAGAACCTCCTTGTACACCATAATGCGCTGCGCCGCGGTTTCGGCGCGGCGGAGGTCGACGCGGGTGCGCTGCTCGCCGCGCTGAAGGAAGTGGCGCCGAAGATCGCGCCCTACGCCAGGCCCGTCTGGAAACTGCTCGACGAGGCGCGCCGCGACGGCAAGCGCATCCTTTTCGAAGGCGCGCAGGGCGTGCTGCTCGATGTCGATCACGGCACCTATCCGTATGTCACCTCGTCGATCACGGTGGCGGGGCAGGCGGCGACGGGCTCCGGCCTCGGCCCCCGCGCCGCGGGCTACGTGCTCGGCATCGTCAAGGCCTATACGACCCGCGTCGGCGAAGGCCCGTTCCCGACCGAACTGACCGACGCGGTCGGCGAGAAGCTCGGCCAGCGCGGGCATGAGTTCGGCACGGTGACGGGCAGGAAGCGCCGCTGCGGCTGGTTCGACGCGGCGCTGGTCCGCCAGTCCCTGAAGGTCGCCGGCATCGACGGCGTCGCGCTGACCAAGCTCGACGTGCTCGACGGTTTCGACGAGCTGAAAGTCTGCGTCGGCTACCGGATCGACGGCAGGGAGTACGACTATCTCCCGTCATGGGCCGACATCTCGACAAAGATCGAGCCGGTCTACGAGACCGTCGAAGGCTGGTCAGGCTCGACCGAACGCGCCCGTTCGTGGGCGAACCTTCCGGCGCAGGCGGTCAAATATGTGCGCCGCCTCGAAGAACTCATCGAACGCCCCGTGGCGCTGGTCTCTACGAGCCCGGAGCGGGAAGACGTGATTTTGATGCGGGATCCGTTTCAGGATTGAGGGGGTGGGCCGCCGCGCGCCCGGCCCCTAAAGGCGCAAGCCGTACACATTCCGTATGCATACTAACTTCGCCTACATAAATCCTTCACCCTTCCGTCGCTCCGCTGTCACCGATCTTGGTTAACCGCCGCGCTTCGGGGCGGGGGCGAGGCGCCTCCCATTGTTGAGGAGACGGCGGTGAACAGAGTGAAGTCTGCGTTGTATGCGGGAGCGGCGCTCTCGATGGTTTTTCTGGCGGGGTGCGAGGACAGCCCTTCAAGCGACGCGCCGCCGCCTTCGCCGCCGCCGCCCGTCGATCCGACGCCAGTCCCCCCGCCGCCGCCGACGCCGTTCACGATCGGTCTTCTTCCTGACACCCAGGGCGGCAGCGACGCGATGGGACAGGCCCATGTCGCCATGCATCCGATGGACGAAGTGTTGAAGCACCAGGCCGAAAAGGGCGTCGACATGGTGCTCGCGCTCGGCGACCTGACCGACAATGGCAGCGACATCGAGTTCGCTGAATGGGTGTCCGTCGCCGAGAAATACGCGGCGGAGGGAATCGAGTTCCTCCCCATCATGGGCAACCACGAAACCAGTTACGCCTACACGCAGAACTGGATCGCCAACATGAAAAACTTCATCCCGGAAGACGCCGTGCACATGCCGGGCTACGAATGGGTGAATTACTACGTCATCCGCGAGAACGTGCTGATCATCGGCCTCGCCTATTACAATCTTCCGATCGCGTTCGAGTGGATCAAGGCGACGGTGAACGAGCTTGAAGGCGAGGTCGACCATATCGTCGTCGCCAGCCATGACGGCCTCATCGGCGCGAAATACGGTCAGACGCTGGAGCAGATCGTCGACGGCACGAAAGACGACGACTGGGTGTTCTACAAGCAGGAGGCCATCCGCAAATTCTTCGCCGCTCACGACGTCATCTACGTGCAGGGCCACGAGCACCAGTATCAGCGCTCCCTCGTCAGCGCCAAGCCCATGCTCCAGACCCTGCCGTCAAGCTCGACGCCGACGGGCGGCAACTACCGCATGGACGTTTACACCCAGATCATGTCCGGCAACGCCTCCTACAAGGGATACGAGTTCCGCTTCGGCGAACGCGACCTCGTGCAGGCGATCGTCTCCCAGAAGAATGCGACGATGGAGAGCGGCTCGACGCATTTCGACGTGAACTCGTCGCTGCTGACGTTCACGGGCGAGCGCGTGGACTATGAATCATGGTTCGCCGAGCACACCGCGAAGTCGAACGCGGCCGATCAGGATTTCGACGCCGACTGGAAAATGCTCGACAAGTTCTCGCGCGCGAAGAACCGTTGCGAGACCATCGTCTATCCGAACTCCATTCTCGCCGACACGCGGCCCGTGCTGGTGCTCCAGCCGGAATATCTCACCCATGACTGCTACGGCGCCGACGGCAGCTATGTGAATCTCGTCGGCGGCGTGAACGCGACGTTCAACCGCACCGACACGCGCACGCGCACGCTCGGCTACACGCCGGGCTTCTCGCGCGCCGAGACGCTGACCGACCTCGTGCGGCTCGCCTATCAGTGGCTGTTCCAGTTCCACCAGCCCTGGTCGCCGAACCTCAACAGCCCGGCGCGCGTCATCCCCGATGGCGGCGCCGACGAGATGGTCATCCCGGAGACGACGGTCGATCTCAAGGAGCACGTGACGACGAGCTGGCTGCCGGCGGAAGCGGGGACGGCGAGCGCCGTCGTCATCGTCAGCGGCACGCAGAACCAGACCGGCATGTACCAGGACGATTACGGCGTGCCGAAAGACATCGAAGCCGCCGCCGGCCTCGCCATGTCGCAGACCGACGGCGGCGCCAAGCAGCCCGTGACGCTGCCCGCGACCGCGACGAAGTCCTGGGACATCTCGGACGCCGTATCCGACAGCTACGCGGTGCAGTTCACGGGACCGGCCGCGCTCGATCCGGCGAGCGTCACGCTCGGCGTGCGCGACGGCGACGCATGGCGCGCGCTCGCTTCAGACGATTGCGTTGTCTCGGGCGGCTTCATCAAGAGCTATGTCGGGACGCCGCCCGTGCGCCCGGCCGCCTGCGCCGCGACGCCGCTTGTCGGGCGCGACACGGTCTATCCGAATCGCTGGTGGGCGGTGCTGAACGAAGACGCCGAACTGGCGCTGATCGACAAGCCGTAAGCGTCAATCATGTTCCGCCCGGACGCGCGCCGCGTCCGGGCGGCGCTTGGCGCGCGCGTAAAGCGTTATTCAAGCGCGATGCTTTCCCGCCGGGCCCGCCGCCGCCGCGCTCTGACGCGGCCGGTCAGCTCATCATCGGCGCGTAGCGCGTGGCGATGAGGGTGACGCCGGAATAGGCGTTGTGGAACTTGATCAGAAAGTCGTGGTCGTAGCTGACCTCGACTTTCTTGAAGTTGACGCCGTCTATGTTTTCTTCCGTGAACGAGACGGTGAGGTTCTCCAGCTCCTTGCTGTTGAACCGGGCTTCGATCGCGGCCTCGGCGTCGTCCTCGTCGTCGGCGCCCTTGATTTCGAGCATGCGCGCGCCGTCCGAGCAGGCGGCGGCGATCTTGTTGCGCTGATAGAGCGCGCGTCCGGTTTCGAACGTGCCGAATGTGAAAGCGAAAATCAGCGGGCACACGATCGCGAATTCGAGCGCGGTCGCGCCGGCGTCAGAGTTGGCGAGACGCCTGAGGAAGCTAGCGGGTCTGGACACGGATTTCCGCTTTCAAGGGAATGTCGGGAATGAACAGCGCCTCATAGGTCTTCTCCGCCGAGAGGTCGAAGAAAACGTAGCAGGGCCGGTCGTCGGCGCAGGTTGAATCGCACGCGACTATCGCGCCGTCGCTTGAGCAGCGGCAAGACTTCACGGCGTCGACTAAGGGCGCGCCGCCGAGACTGACGTCATCCTGATCGCTCTTGCTGAGGCCGGTCGATGCGGCGCGGATGAGGTCTTTCAGATCCTCGGTGTCGGTGACGCCGCTCATCACGAATTGCGCTCCGGCTCGCACGCCCTGCTGCAGGGAGATCCGCTCGGTCATCGCGAGGCCGATATCGGACATAAGCAGCAGCGCCGCAGTGAGAATCGGCGCGAATATCGCGAATTCGATCGCGGCGACCCCGTCTTTCCGCCTCATCAACGCCGTCGGAAATTTCAATGGTCTCGCCACGACCTACTCCACTAGTTTGACTGTCTGCCCTGTCGTCATGTCTCTTGTGCCTGACGCTGAGCAGTCGGTGTCGAAATCGGAATTGCCCCAGAACGTGACGGTGCTGCCGATCACCTGGGTGCACTGGCCCGCCGTGAACGGCGAATTGTTGCCGGTGAAGGTGATGTCTGAGTTCGGCGAATAAATAGCGCCGACGATCGACACGCCGGAATTGCCGGTGAGGTCGAAGTCGCCGGCGCTGTCGCGGTCGCCGAACAGGGCGACGCCGCAATAAGCGGTGCAGGGGATCGCGTCGTCTTTGGTGGGCGCGACGATGTTGATCGTCGCGTTGCCGTTCACTTTTACCGAGGAATTGCCGGCCATGAATATGGTGACGCCGGTTCCGGTGATCTTGCGGCTCCCGTTGAGGCGCAGATCGCTGTTGTTGAGAATGTAGAGACCCGGCTCCAGTTCGATGTCGCGGCTGATGGCGCCGACATTGTTGTAGCAGCCGGGGGCCGGGCGCGACGGGTTGCCGGCGTTTGTGAAGGCGTTGGCGTTCTGGCAGCCGCTGACTGAGGGCTCGGGAACGTCCGCGTAAGGATCAGCGGTGATCGGCGCATTGGTGATCTGCCCTGGGCAGTCGGTGTAGGTGATGGCGTTGTGCGGATCGACGACGCCGCCGACGGCTGTGACGCAGCCGGTTTCGACTTCTACGGCGCCGCCGGTGGTCAGGACGGCGGAGTTTGACACCGAGTTCGCCGCGATGTCGCAGCCGGTGAGTTGGACGCTGGCGGAGCCGCCGGTGGCGATCGCGCCTGAGGCCGTCGCGTGCAGCGACAGAATGCAGGCCGGCCTTCCGGCCGACACCAACGCCGTGGCGGCGACGGTGAACGCCACCGGGGTTTTGGTGAAAATGCCGGTGAAATAGCGCGGGAGCGAATTGTCGAGCGCGATGCGCACCGCCGAAGGGTCGCCCGCATAGGCGCCCGCGTCTGGCGGCGTCGACAGGCGCACGCCGGTCTCGTCGCCCTTGTAGCCGCCGAGTTCGGCGATGGGCCGGGCGACGGCCTTCAGCGAAGCCTCATTCTTGATTCCCGAGCGCAGCTGCGTGCCGGCGGCGTGCGCCGCCAGGTCGACGGCGTCCTGCAGCTTGCGCCGCGACTGCTCCCACAGGCCGAGTTCGGCGCCGAAGGCGAGGCCGCCGATGATGAACGGCGTCAGCAGCGCCAGGGTCAGCGCCGCGCCGCCTCGCCTGTCGGCGGCGTAGCGACGCAAATGAGTTGTTATCCGCATGACGGTCTGCTGAGTCCCCGTGATCTGCCGGAAATTAAGGCGTCTTACAGGTTACGCCCTCAGGCCGATCTTACCGCCCCGGATATTAAAAGAAGGTTTGAGAAAAGGGCGACAATCGTGGAGCGCTCGACAACCTTCGCTTAACCATGAAGGCTTGATCCGTACAAGGCGTTTCGCGCGCCCGGCCGCCGCAGCCTTGTTCCGAAAAGGGAACCATTCCGTCCAGCGCGCGTTAGAAGCAATGCGGCGTTTACGATGGACGGAGGTCTTCATGCAGGACCGTGGCGGCGGCTACGCGCGTTTCGGCGCGATGATCGCGGCGTCGATGCTGGTGATGTTCGCGCTGATGTATCTCAACGCCTATGAGGCGGGCCATGTCCGGTTCAGCCAGACCCGGCTGTTCATGACTTTCATCATGGGCGCGGGCATGGCGGTCGTCATGCTCAGCTTCATGCTGGCGATGTATAGGGACAAACAGGCCAATCTCGCGATCTATGCGGCGAGCGTCCTTGTCTTCGCCTTCGCGCTGTGGCTGGCGCGCAGCCAGGCGACGGTGGACGACCGCGCTTATATGAGCGCGATGATCCCGCACCATTCGATCGCCATCTTGACCAGCGAACGCGCGCGGATCGAGGACGCGCGCGTGCGCGCGCTGGCGGACGAGATCATGCGCGCGCAGCGCCGGGAGATTCGCGAGATGGAATGGCTGATCGACGATATCGCCGCCAACGGCCCTGCGCGGACCGAGACGGAAGCCGCGGTGCGCCCGGTTCCGGCTTTCAATGGCGATCCGCAGACGGAGGAAGAATGACCGAAGCCGCGCCCCGCACGGCCGTCCTCTATCGCATGTGGACGCCGGACCATCTCTGCCCCTTCGGGCTCAAGTCGAAAGCGCTGCTCGAACGCAAGGGCTACCGCGTCGAGGATCATCTGCTGCGCAGCCGGGCGGAGACCGACGCCTTTCAGGCCGAGCACGATGTCGAGACCACGCCGCAGACTTTCATCGGGGGAAAGCGCGTCGGCGGGTATGACGAGCTGAAGCGCTTTTTCGGCGCCCCGAAGAAAGACGAGGACGCGCCGACCTATACGCCCGTCCTCGCCGTGTTCGTCATGGCGGCGCTGATGGCGCTCGCGGCGGGCCGGTTCGTTTACGGATCGCTTTTCACCGGACAGGCCCTCGTCTGGTTCGTCGCGTTCAGCATGTGCATGCTGGCGACGCTGAAGCTGCGCGACCTTTCCGGCTTCTCCAACCGCTTCCTCGGCTACGATCTCCTCGCGCGGCGCTGGGTGCGCTACGCCTATGTCTATCCGTTCGCCGAAGCCTTCGCGGGCGTTCTGATGATCGCCGGCGCGCTGATCTGGCTCGCGGCGCCCGTCGCGATTTTCATCGGGACGGTCGGCGCGGTCTCGGTGTTCAGGGCGGTCTATATCGAAAAGCGCCCGCTCAAATGCGCCTGCGTCGGGGGAAGCTCCAACGTGCCGCTCGGGCCGGTCTCGCTCGCCGAGAACCTGATGATGGTCGCGATGGGCGTCTGGATGCTGGCGCGGTAATCATCCCACCGAGGCGGCGGGGTGGAACCGCGCGCCACTTTTGTTCTAGAAGGAACAAGCCCCGCGCAGGGCGCTCATTCGCTTCGTATCAGGACGGTCCCATGCAGGTGCGCAACGCCGAAGAAACCGAAATCGAAACGCTGGCGCGCATCTGGTACGACGGCTGGCAGGACGCCCATGCGGAGATTTTGCCGGCGGAACTGAAGCGCGCGCGCACGCTGGAGAGTTTCAGGGAGCGTCTTGCGGCAGGGCTTTCCTCGGTGCGCGCGGTCGGTCCCGTCGGCGCGCCGCTCGGCTTCACTTATGTGAAGGGCGACGAGCTCTACCAGCTTTACGTATCAGCCGAAGCGCGCGGCAAGGGCGCGGCGGCGCTCCTCATCGCCGACGCCGAGGCGCTGATGGCGGATGCGGGCGTCGCGACCGCGTGGCTCGCCTGCGCCATCGGCAACGAGCGCGCCGCAAGGTTCTACGAAAAATGCGGCTGGCGGCGCGCCTGCGTCTACGACAGCGTTCTCGACACGCCGGACGGGCCGTTTCACTTGGATGTGTGGCGGTACGAGAAGGCGTTGGAGCGCGGCTAACGCCTAACATAGCCGCTTACTTTCATCCTGACCGTCACCGCCCGTCCTGCAACTGCGCCACGCGCAGTTCGACCTTCTTCAGCTCACGGAGCGTCGCGAGATGGTTCATGCGGTCGAACATCCACATTTTCAGCATGGCGACGGCGAGCGAGCCCCACAGCGCGACGGCGCACCACAGCACTGTCTCGCGAACGGTTTCCGCTTCGTAAGCCCGCCAGAAGCCGAACACGAACAGGAGAAAGAAGACGAACGTAAAAAAGAAGGCGAACAGCGTCCAGCCTTTCATCGGGCCGTGAAACGTCGCGCCGAGTTGCGCGAACAGGCCGCGATCCTCCAGCGTCTCTGCGTCGAGGGATTTGAGGAACGCCGCATCGTCGTCGGAAAGGTCCGCGCGGCGGGTGTCGTCGAAGTCGCTCATGGCTCATCTCCTGATAGCGCCGCTTTCAACTGGCGGCGGGCGTGAAAAATCCGCGACTTGACGGCGCCGATGGTTGCGCCGGTCGCGGCGGCGATTTCGGCGAGGGAAAGGCCCTCGCCGAAGAAAAGAATGGCGGCGGCGCGATGATCGGGGCTCAAGGCGCCGAGCGCGCGGCCCAGGTCGAGCGCGAGGCCGTCCTGCGCGCCGGGCGCTTGCGCCTCGACGCCGTCGAGCGGCGCCGTCCTGCCGCGCCGGCGAACCTCCGTGCGCAGACGGTCCGCGCATTTGCGATGCAATATGCCGAACGCCCACGCCGGAAATTTCGCCGGGTCGTCGAGCATCAGCCAGCCGCGGCAGATACCGGCCCACGCTTCCTGCACCGCCTCGCGCGCCAGTTCGTCGTCGCGCAGGAGCCGGCGCGCGGTGCGGATGAGGCGCGGCTGCCAGCGCGCGGCGAGCCGTTCGCCCGCCCTTCGGTCGCCGGATCGCGCCATGACGACGAGAAGCTCGTCGTAAACGCGCCCGCTCTGGCCGCTTGCATGGGTAAGAGTCACGCGCATATCCCCTTTCTGGTAGGATAGTCGCGCGCGCCGGGCTAAAGGTTCAAATAAATCGGCGCCTGGGGATCAAAGCGCCGCCGGGGCGGGTTTCCCCTTCGCCAGCCGGAGCCGCGGCAAGGTTCCGTAGGTGAGCGCCCGCCAAATCCATTCGAGCGGGCCGTAGGCGAAGCGCTTCAGCCAGAAAGCGCTGAAGGCGACCTGGGCGCCGTAGCCGGCGGCGGCGACGAGCAGAACCGCAAAGGTTCCGATCTTGCCGGCCAGCGCGAGGCCGGGCCAGACGCCGAACAGCACGAAGGCGATGATGAGACTCTGCGTCACGTAGTTGGTCAGCGCCATGCGCCCGACGAAAGCGAGCGGCCGGATCAGCCGCGCGGCGGGCGGCGAGCGAAGGCCGACGACGATCGCGCAGAGATAGCCCGCGGCGAGCGTCGGCGCTGCGACAAGGTGAAGGGCTTCCGCCGCGACGCTGAGAGCGACGCTTTCGGGAATGACTCCCAGATCGATGCCGGTGTGCGTGAGGCTCGCGACGAGTTCGCCGACGAGGCCCGCCGGCAACAGCAGCCGCAGCCAGCGCCTGAATCCGCTCATGTGGCGCTCGGCGTTCTCCAGCCAGCCGCGCCGTCCGACAAAGGCGCCGACCATGAAACGGCCGAGCGCGTAGAAGAACCATGCGAGCAACAGCCCGTTCTGTATCCAGTCAAGCCGCAGGAATTCGGTGAAAAGGCGCAGCAGCGCAAGATAGTCGCCGCTTTCCGACGCGGCCTGCCGCGCCATGACCGCCGCATCCGTATACGCCGCATCGACGCCGGAGATGGCGGCGTAGCCGCTGAACTCTATCGCCTCCGTGACGGCGAGACGCCCGAACAGCGCAAGCGCCAGCCCCGCGAGAAGCAGCGCCTTGTCGCTGACGCCGCGCAGGAAAAAAAGCGCGAAACCGGCGAGCGCGTAGAGATGCAGGATGTCGTAGGAAAAAACGAAAAAACAGTGAAACAGGCCGAAGAGAAGGAGGATCGTCAGCCGGCGGAGGTAAATCCGCGCGAAATCGGCGCCGCGCGCGGTCAGGCGCTGCATCTGCAACCAGAACCCGAGGCCGAAGAGAAAGGCGAACAGCGTGTTCGCCTTGTCGTGGACGAGCCACTGCACGAAAAAATCGGCGACGGCGTCGACGCCCGCCGTGGGCAAGGCGGCGAGCTGGTCCTCGGTCGCCATGAAACCCGCGCCGGCGTAACCGGCGATGTTGGCGATGAAAACCCCGATCAGCGCAAAGCCCCGGAGCGCGTCGAGGTCGCCGACCCGCTCCCTGGCGGCGACAGGGCCTTCGCCACCGCCCTCAACGGGCGCGGTCTTGACGTCGTCGTTCATATAGATCCCCCCGTGGCATGAGCCGTCCCGGCGCAAGCCAAGGCGAAGCCTACCGTATGAGGAGGTTTACGTCACCCGCGCGCATTTCGCGGATCAGGTCGCCGGATCAGGCGACCAGCAGCATCCGGCCTTCGCAAACATGCTGGAGCACCATATCCAGCGACAGGGAAAAATGCGTATCGGTGGCGCAGCCGTGAAAGGCGACGCGGCTGTCGCGGCCGACGTCGAGAGCGTAGACGCCGTAAGGCGCCCGCGTCGGAAAGTCATTGCAAGCGTAGAAAACGTCGTCGCGGATGATCGCCTGTTTCGCCGGTTGCACGCTTGCCTCCATGGTCGCTCAACTTACCAACAATCCCCGCGCCGATGGGTTCGGCGGAGGGCGGCAGGGTGGAGGATAATTGAGAAAGGCGGCGCGGCGTGTGCGCGGCGTCACAGGGCGCGATCCTTCGCGACGCGTTCATCGTGAGGCGTCGTGCGCCGTAAGCGGCTTAATTCGCTTTCGCGGCCGGCAACCGGTCGCCGCCGACGAGGCGCATCCGGCCTTCGCACAGATGCTGGTGCACGGCGTCGACAGACATGGAGAAAGCGTGGCTGGTGGCGCAATTGCAGAAGCCGATTTCGCAATCGGAGACGCGCGTGATGTCGTATTCGCCGACCGGCGCGATGGCCGGGCCCTTGCCGTTGGCGTAAACGACGCAGTCGCGGATGACGGCCTTGGAGGCGGACGGCATGGGTCGCTCGCGAAACGCGCCCTCATGTCGGCGCTCGGAAGTTTTCAAAACTGTAACGCTCATTGGTTCCCAAATCGTTTGCGTAAGATCGTCTTTCTCAGATCGGATCGGCTTGCGGCGGGAGAAAGGCGGAAGCGCGGCGGCGCGGCGCCGCTTGCAGAATTTCCTCTCCCCTCGCGCAGCCGTGACCGGCGCGCGAAGGCGCGCCAATCATGAGTCGGCCGCCTTCGGCCGGCGCGCGAAGGCGCCGTCAGTGCGCCAGCCGCGCCGCGGAGAAAAGTGAATTCGGTTTCATGGTGGTTAAGAGGCGGGGGTCTGAAGGCGCGCCGCCTCCATCACCTCGCCAAGAACCCCATCCATGTCCTCGCGCACCCGCGCGTTGGGAAAACGGAGCACCGCATACCCTTCCGCGCGCAGGAACGCGTCGCGGGCGCGGTCATGGGCGAGGCCCCGGGGCGAGCGGTGCTGGTCGCCGTCGAGTTCGACGACGAGCCGCGCCTCCTCGAACAGGAAGTCGACCACATAGGGTCCGATGGGCGCTTCGCGGCGGACCTTGAAGCCGCCCAGCGCGCGGTGCGCGACGCGGTTCCAGAACCGCGCGCCGACATCGCCGGACCCCCGCCGGCTCGTCCGTCCGCCGGTCATTGAATCCCTCTCACGAAGCGCATGGGAAAAACCGCTCTCAACCCAGTCTGTTAACAGCCGATTCTGCTCCGCTGTGCTAAAAAGTCGGCATATTTGTCATGGCGGCGAATGAAATTCCAAGAAAAATCATGACTCCGCTCCAGTAAAGCGCGCCTCGAATATTGCAACAATCGTTTCTTAACCGGCGGCGCTCTAGCGTCCAGGCGGCGAGGAAATGCTTCTCGACCGGGGCTGGACCGATGTACGGGATGATCCATAAAGCGGCTCGCGACATGGCGCTCGGACGCTATGGCGAAGACGGCTGGCGCCAGATCCTCGCCGGAAGCGGCTTGTCCGACGAACATTTCATCAGCGCCCGTCAGTATCCGGACGAAATGACCGAGCGTCTCCTCGGCGCCATCGGCGCGCGCGCCGGTCTCGACCGGGAAGCGCTGCTCGAAGCCTTCGGACGGCACTGGATCAAGTACGCCGGATCGTCCGCCTACAGTTCCATTCTCGACCGAACCGGCGGCGATCTGGTGACGTTCCTCGGCAATCTCGACCGCATGCACGCCTCGATCAAGACCGTGGTCGACCGCGCGCAATTGCCGTTCTTCAACGTGGAGAAGGCCGACGAGACCGAGATCGAGATCGCCTACCGTTCGTCGCGCGAAGGGCTCGAACCGTTTGTCATCGGCTTGCTCAAGGGTCTCCTCGAACGGTTCGGGGAGGAGGGCGAGATCGCCTGGCGGCGCGAGGGCGAAGCCAGCCTTTTCCGGATCGCGCGCGCATGAGCAACTCGCCCGCGTCATCGCCGAACCGTCCGCCGGAGAGCGTCGCGCTGAGCCTGCGCGAACTCGATTTCCTGTGCCCGGCCTGGATTAATATCGACGCGAACGGCGTCATCACGCGCGCCGGGCCGGCGATCGCGCGGCTGACCGGAGAAGACCTTACGGGCCGCAGCTTCTTTGAAGCGGTCGAGATCGATGGCGCGCCGGGGATCGCGTCGCTTGCCGCCTTGCGCGCGCGCAAGGGCGTTCTCTTTCTCAAAACCCGCACAAGCCCGTCGCTGCGGCTGCGCGGCGCGGTGCTGGTGCGCGAGAAAGCGACGCATCTCATCCTCGGTCTCGCGTCCGACATGACCGCCGCGTCTTTGCCTCTGGAATTTTGCGATTTCTCGCCGGGCGACAGCGCGCTCGATCTCCTGCTCGCCGCGGAAGTGCAAAAGGCGCTGCTCGCCGAAACCGAAGATCTGGCCCGCGAACTCGCCCGCGAAAAGCGGATCGCGGAAGCGGCGAGCGCGGCCAAGAGCACCTTTCTCGCCACCATGAGCCACGAAATCCGCACGCCGATGAACGGGGTTATCGGCATGGCCGCGCTTTTGTCGCGCACTAGCCTCGATGCGCGCCAGCGCGACTGGCTCGACATCATCATTCGCTGCGGCGAAACCTTGATGTCGGTCCTGAACGGCGTGCTGGACCTTTCCAAAATCGAGGCCGGCCGGCTCGACTTCGAACGTGCGGCCTTCAACGCCGCCGATGTTCTGGATGATGTCGCCTGCCTCTACGAGATGAAGGCGCATGAAAAAGGTCTCGCCTTCGCCGCGAGCAGACCCGAGCGGCGCGACGCCGCCGTCTACGGCGATGCGGCGCGGCTGAAACAGGCGCTGTCCGCCATACTCTGCAACGCCGTCAAGTTCACCACGCGCGGCGAGGTGCGCTTCACGCTCTCGGTGGAACCGTCCGGGGACGGAACGAGCGAGCTTGTTTTTGAAATCGCCGACACCGGCGTCGGCATTGATCCCGGCCGTATCGAACATGTGTTCGCGCCGTTCACGCAAGGCGACGCGACGCTGTCGCGAAAGTATGGCGGCGCCGGGCTCGGCCTCGCGGTGGCGCGGCGCATCGTCGAGCTGATGGGCGGAACGATCGATGTCGACAGCGCGCCCGGCGCCGGCTCGCTGTTCCGCGTCACGCTGGCGCTTGAGCGCGCGCCCTATCGCGAGCTGGGCGCCGAAAAGCCGGGAGCAGGCGGCGACAGCGCGCCGGCGCCAGACATCGCCGCGCTGCGCAAGGGCAAGCCGCTGCGCATTCTCGCGGCGGAAGACAATGAAGTGAACCGGCGCGTCCTCGCCGCCTTCCTCGAACCGCTCGGGGCGGATCTCGTCATCGCCTGCGACGGCGAGGAAGCGCTTGAAGCGTTCGAGCGCGGCCCGTTCGATCTCGTCCTCATGGACGTCCAGATGCCGCGCCTCGACGGCGTCGAGGCGACGAAAGCGATCCGCGCGCGCGAGCGCGAGAGCGGCGCTAGTCCCACCCGCATCGTCGCGCTCACCGCCAACGCCATGGCGCACCAGGTCGAAGCCTGTCTCAACGCCGGCATGGACGGCCATCTCGCCAAACCCCTGACCCAGACCGCGCTGCTCCGCCTCATCGCCGACGCGGCGAAGGGCGGGCCGGCGGGGCGCAAGCGGGAAGTAGCGTAGGAAGCCTCTCCGTCTCGCTTCTCTCGCCACCTCCCCGTAAACGGGGGAGGAAAAAAGGCGCCGACTCTTTTCTCCCTCCCCCGCTAGCGGGGGAGGTGGCCCGAAGGGCCGGAGGGGGCTACCCTCAGCGAATGAGAAAGCCGCATCCCAACGCGAGCGCGCTCCGCAAAAATATGCCGCCTGCGGAGAAACGGCTTTGGTCGTTTATCCGCAGACAGCAACTTGGCGGCTTCAAGTTTCGCCGCCAGCATACTATCGGTCCGTACGTAGCCGATTTCGCCTGCGCTGAAGCCAAACTCGTCATCGAACTCGATGGAGGGCAGCACGGGTTCGATCTTGCTGAAGCCCGC
>JAVJPA010000354.1:0-2637 GCA_040216495.1 Amphiplicatus sp.
CGGTCCTGAAGCCGGGTAAAGCAGGCGCAGGCCAGCCCCAGGCGGCGGAGTAGCCCTCATGGACAAGACGATGATTGCAAAGACGCTGACCCTCATCGCTTCGCTGGCCTTCGCAGCGTTCGCATCGACCGGCGCGGCGCACGCGGCGGGGACCGAAACCGCCGAATTGAAGCACCAGCACTGGCACTTTTCCGGCGCGTTCGGGACTTACGACAAAAACGCGTTGCAGCGCGGCTATCAGGTTTACGAAACGGTTTGCGCGAACTGCCACGGGCTCGAACAGCTCTCGTTCCGAAATCTCGGCCAGAAGGGCGGACCGTTCTATCTCGACAAATGCCCTGAAGGCGTGCCTGAGACGGTCGACTGCTCGAACCCGAACGAGAATCCGATCGTGAAGGCGGCCGCCGCCAAGTACAAGTTTCAGGTCACGGACGGTCCGGACGACAGCGGCGACATGTTCCAGCGCGCGCCGATCCCCTCGGACCGTTTCCCGGGACCGTTCGCCAACGAACAGCAGGCCCGTGCTGCGAACGGCGGGGCGTTGCCGCCGGACCTGTCGCTGATGGCGAAAGCTCGCCATCACGGCCCGGATTACATCTACAGCCTTCTAAGCGGCTACGCGGACGCGCCCGCGACAGTTACTGTCGCGCCGGCGCAATACTACAATCCATGGTTCCCCGGCGACATGGCGCAGCTTCTGAAGCCGGAATATCTCGACGCGGAAGGCCATCCCAAAGAGGGCGTCGAAGTCCCGCTCGGGGGCGTCCTCGCCATGGCCCCGCCGCTCTCCGACGGCATCGTCGACTACGCCGACGAGCACACGCCGGAAACAGTCGATCAGTACGCCAAGGACGTCGCCGAATTTCTCGCCTGGGCGTCGGAGCCGAAGCTGGAAGCGCGCAAGAAGATGGGCGTGATGACGCTCGCTTATCTCCTGATCCTCGCCGGCATTCTCTACTGGTCGTACCGCACGATCTGGTCGAAAGAGCACTAACTCTTATTTCCGCTGATCCCCGCCTTCGCAGGCATGAGCGGAGGAGACGGCCAGCCTTGGAAAATCCTTCTTCAGCCCCCAATATGCTTGGGGACAGAAGAAGGGGAAATGCGATGCAGTCCGCCTTGCCCGTCACCGGGGCCTTCCTCGCCGTCGCCTTCGCCGACGGCCGTTACGATCCGCTTGAGGAACGGCGCTTCCTCTCCACCATCGCCAACGCGCCCGCGCTGTCCGGCATCCGCACCGAGGCGTTGCAGGAAGCGTACAACATGCTGCGCGCTGAGATCGAAACCGATTACCCGAGCGCGGCCGCTAAAATCCTCGCCGCCATCGCCGCAGCGAAAGGCGACATGGCCATCGTGGAAGCGGTGAAGGTCGCCGCCCGCGGCGCCATCGTCGCCGACCGCCGCCTCGCGCCGCAGGAGGAAGTCGCGCTCGACCGGATCGCGGCCGCTCTCGGTCTCGAAGCGGGCGCGGTTTAAGTCACGCAAGAGGAGCGGAAAAATGACTGAGGAGAAAGGCGTGCGCGAAGGCGGTTGCCGCTGCGGGCGCGTACGTTTCCAGGTATCCGCCCCGCCGCTGTTGACCATGGCCTGTCACTGTAAGGGTTGTCAGCGGATGACCGGGGGCGCGTTCTCGCTGAGCGACGCCATTGCGGGCGAGAGCTTCGCGCTTATCCAGGGCGAGACGGCCATTGGCGGTCTGCGCGCCGTTCCCGAACATCATTTCTGCGGCTGGTGCATGAGCTGGCTGTTCACTCGGCTGCCTCCGGAAATCGGAAATTTCGTCAATGTGCGCTCTACAATGATGGATCGTCCAGTCGAAGAGCCGCCGTTCATCGAGGCGTGGACAAGCGTAAAGCTGCCTGGGATCGCGACAGGCGCCGTTTACAGTTATGACGAATTTCCGCCGTCCGAGGCGTATGCAGGGCTCGCGGCCGAGTTCGCTCAGCGCTTTTCTACGCGTTGAACCGGAACATCATCACGTCGCCGTCCTTGACGACATAGTCCTTGCCTTCGAGGCGCATCTTGCCGGCTTCCTTGGCGCCGACTTCGCCGCCGAGGCGGACATAGTCGTCGAAGGCGATCGTCTCGGCGCGGATGAAACCCTTTTCGAAATCGGTGTGAATGACGCCTGCCGCCTGCGGGGCGGTCCAGCCCTTTTCAATGGTCCAGGCGCGAGCCTCTTTCGGGCCGGCGGTGAAGTAGGTTTGCAGGCCGAGCAGCTCATGGCCGGCGAGTATCAGCCGGTTGAGGCCGGGCTCTTCGAGGCCGAGCGTATCGAGAAACTCCTTCTGCTCGGCGTCGTCGAGCTGGGCGAGCTCGGATTCGATCTTGGCTGAGATGACGACGCTCGCCGCGCCTTCTTTCTTCGCCGCTTCCTCGACGCGGCGCGAATAATCGTTGCCCGTCGCGGCGGCGGCTTCATCCACATTGGCGACGAAGAGAACCGGCTTAGAAGTGAGAAGCTGGAGGCCCTTCCACGCCTTCTCGTCTTCCGGCGCGACGTCGGCTTTCCGGGCGGGGCGTCCCTCGCGGAGTTCGGCAAGCGCGCGGTCGATGAGGACAAGCATGGCTTTCGCTTCCTTGTCCTGGCCCTTCGCTTTCTTCTCGACGTTGAGGCGGCGCTTTTCGAGGCTTTCG
>JAVJPA010000355.1:0-10641 GCA_040216495.1 Amphiplicatus sp.
CCGTTATCGAACGCCGCCCGCGCCCACGGGATGCCGATGATAGTCACCACCATGATGACGGCGGCGAAAAACCATCCCAGCGCCGCCAGCGCGCCGCCAAAGGCGAGCCAGAGGATGTTGAGGATAAGGCTCGCCGGGTCGATGTCGTCTTCCGGTGTCGCAAGCGGGTGGTCACGATACATGGGCGCCTCCTGAGCCTCCAATATAGGGGCCGAACGAACAGGGTTCATCACGCTTTGCCGCGTGCGCCATTCGGAATGGCGGATTTTACAAGGAAAAGGCCGGGCGTATCTTGCTATTAAGAATTAGTCGCAATAGCGTCGCTTTTGAGCCTGGCGATTTCTCTGCCTCCATTCCCCGGCGATTCCCCCTCAACGGCCAAGGAGCGAACCAATGACCGACCGCAGACCCGATGTCTTTGAGATGCCTCGCGATCCCGAAGCGGCGCGGCTTGTCAGTCTCGTCAGGGCGATTGTCGGCTGTCCGGGGGCGCAGGGGCAGCACTGTTTCACCGACGCCGGGCCGATCGGCAGGGTCGTCGCCTTCCTGCAGGAAGTGGATTTCGGGGCCCGTCGCCGCCTGACTCTGTCCGCCGGCGATCGCGCGACAGCTGACGAGTTGGCGCTCGTCAATCTGATTGTCGAGGCGCAAGGGGGCGACCCCTTCGCCTGTCGCGCCCGCGCGGCGTGGCTGGTGAGGCGCGGGCGCATAGAGCAGGTTGTTTCTGCGGCCGGCGTCGCCGCTGATGCGCTGGCTCTCGCCGGCGTGCAGTTCGACAGTCGGGCTGGCGAAAAAATTTCGCGGGCGACGGAAGGTGAGGCGGCCGAAGCCGTGCCGCAGGTCCGCAGGCAGGGCTGACGTCACCACAATCTCGCCCCGAATATCCGCTCCGCTGCCGGCATGCGGTCGGCGTTCATCCTTCCAGTCCTCGCTTTTGTTTTCGTCGGCGCGGCGGCGCAGGCGCAATCCATAGGCGAGCGCGTTGCGGATGCGGCCATTGCGCAGACAGCCCATGCCGTCGTCTACGATCCCTCCTATGTCTCCATTCCTTATCCGGGCGGCGACGTGCCGGAAGGAACAGGCGTTTGCGCCGATGTTGTCATCCGCGCCCTGAGGATCATCGGCGTCGATCTGCAGCAGCTTGTGCATGAAGACATGACAGAAGCTTTCGCAGCCTATCCGACGCATTGGGGACTCTCTCGGCCCGATCCGAACATCGATCATCGCCGCGTGCCGAATCTGGAAAAATTTCTGACGCGCGCCGGCGCGCGCCTGCCGTCTTCATCGAATTTTGAAGATTATGAACCCGGCGACATTGTCGCGTGGAATCTCCGAGGCGATGCGGGATTTCTGCCGCATATCGGCGTCGTGACAGAGAGGACAGGCGCGAGCGGCGCGCCGCTTGTCGTTCACAATATCGGCGCCGGGCCGCAACTCGAAGACGTTCTCTTTGACTGGAAGATCACCGGGCGTTATCGTTATCCAGTCGATTGAATGTCGACTTTCCGATCGCCTGCCGCAACAGCCGCCTTGCGAAGCCCGCCCAAGCTAAAGGGCCAGCCGCTTCGTCCGTCGGTGTGCAGCGATCCTCAAAAAATCTCATCCATCGCCCCATTTAAGGAGCTTCACATGCGTACTGTTCCGCTTGGACAATCTGGCCTCAATGTTTCGCGTCTTGGTTTCGGCTGCATGGGTCTCGCCGAGTTTTACGGGAAGGCGCTGTCCGACAAGGAAGCGGAAAGCGTGCTCGACGGCGCTCTTGATCGCGGCGTCACTTTCTTCGATACGGCCGACATGTACGGGTCGGGGCGCAACGAAGAGCAGCTTTCGGGATTTCTCAAACGCCGCCGCAAGGATGTCGTGCTGGCGACGAAATTCGCAATCCAGCGCGGCGAAGACGGCGCATGGCTCGGCCTCTCGAACGACCCCGCATACATCAAGCAGGCATGCGACGCGTCGTTGAAACGGCTCGGGGTCGACGTCATCGATCTCTATTACATGCACCGACGCAGCAAATCGGTGCCTATTGAAGAGTCGGTCGGCGCGATGAGCGATCTCGTCAAGGAAGGGAAGGTGCGCGCCATCGGGCTTTCCGAAGTCAGCGTCGATACGCTGCAAAAGGCGCATCAGGTCCATCCCATCGCGGCGGTGCAGTCGGAATATTCGATCGTCACGCGCGACATGGAAGCGGAATTCATTCCCGCCTGCCGCAAGCTCGGCGTCGCTTTTGTCGCCTATTCGCCCTTGGGGCGCGGGCTTCTCACCGGCGCCTATCGCTCGGCGAAGGATTTCTCGGAAGGCGATTACCGCATGGCGGGCAATCCGCGTTTTGCAGGCGGCGCGCTTGAGAAAAATCTCTCGCTCGTCGATCAGATCGCTGAGATCGCAGAGGCCAAGAACGCGACTCCGGCGCAAATCGCGCTCGGCTGGGCGCTGGCGAAGGGCGACGACATTATTCCGATCCCCGGCACCAAGAAGCTCTCGCGGCTCGATGAAAATCTCGGCGCTCTCAAAGTCTCGCTTACGGCCGAAGATTTGGCCGCTATAGAACGGGCCGTACCGCCCGAAGCGGTCACCGGCGCGCGTTATCCGGAGACGACATCCTCGTCATTGAATGGCTAGGCGAAACCGAGGCGGGCGCGCACGCTTTCCGGCGTCTCGCCCGCCTCGCGTAAGGATTTGAGAGTCGCCGCCTTGTCGCGTTTGGCGAGGCGCTTGCCAGTTTCATCCGTTAACAGAGGATGGTGCCGGTATAGCGCCGCCGGCCAGTCTAACAACGCCTGTAACAGGCGATGGACATGGGCGGCCGGACGAAGATCATCGCCGCGAATGACATGGGTGACGCCTTGCAGCGCGTCGTCATGCGTTGAGGCTAGATGATAGCTCGTTCCCGAATCTTTTCGTGCGAGAATTACATCTCCGAAAAGATCGGCGCGAACGTTGATGGTGCGCCGCTTATGCCCCGGATCGGGCGCTTCCTCCGTTAATGTGAGACCGTCCAGCGTTGCGCCAAGCCGAGCGCGCGCCGCCGCAATCGAGAGCCGCCAGGCGAACGGCGCGCCTTCAGCGAGAAGCGAGCGCTCCTCATGGGCGGCGAGCGGTGCGCCTATGTATGCCGGTCCTTCCGCTCCCTCGGGGGAGAGATGCGGCGCGCGGGCGATTTCATCAAGGATCTCGGCCCGCGTCTTGAAGCATCGATAGACTAGCCCCTCGTCGATCATGCGCTGAAGGACCGCCGCGTAGTCGGCGAAATGATCCGACTGCCGGCGCACCGGCGTTTCCCAATCGAGGCCCAGCCAGGCGAGGTCATCGTAGATCGCTTGCTCATAATCGGACCGGCAGCGCGTCCGGTCGATGTCTTCGATGCGCAGCAGGAATTTTCCGCCCGCCTTTTTCGCCGCCTCAGCCGCCGTCAGCGCCGAGAAGGCGTGCCCTAAATGAAGGAGGCCGGTCGGCGAGGGCGCAAAACGGGTGATAAAGTTGGGCATGGATTGCTGAATGGCTGAGGAGAAAGCCTTAGCGCAGAACTTACGGGCGCTCAAAGCTTCGCGCACGCTTCAACCCTGCGCCGCGCCTGCTATTGTGCGGCGACGGAGGGGCGCATGGATGTGATTGACGATGAGGCTGGGGGCGAGGAAAGCCTGTCGCCGGCGGCTGGCGTTGCGGCGGCTGCGGGCGCGGCGCTCGCTTGTCTTTCCTGTGGCTCTAAAATTTTCGGCGCATACTGCCATGACTGCGGCCAGAAGAACGACGATCTGCGCCGTTCCCTACTTTCGCTGGCGCGCGACTTCGTCGAGGATACGTTCGCCTTCGATTCGAGGATGTGGCGAACGCTGGGGCTGATGGCGGCGAAGCCCGGCGTCGTACCCACCGACTATGCGCACGGCCGGCGCTCGCGCTACACGCCGCCTGTTCGTCTTTTCCTCGTCGTCAGTTTTCTGTTTTTCCTGGCGTTGAGCCTGACCTCGACCATGTTCGTGGCGATGGACGTTCGCGCATCGGCTCCCGCTGAAGGCGTCGCGACGAAAGCGTTGAACGCGGCGGTTACAGTCGCCGCCGAGGATGAAAGCGACGAACCGGATTGCAATATCACGGCGGGGCTCAGATTTTTCGTGCGTCCGAAGGACCTCACTCTCGACACCGAGGCGTGGCGGCGATGTTATGCGGATGTGGAACGCACGGTTTCGGAGGCGATAGCGGCGTCGGACGATGAGGGCGAAGCGGTCCCGGAGGCCGACGCGGAAAAGGCGCTCGGCTTCGTTTCCGGCGTGCTCTCGGGAATTTCAGGCGCCATCGAAAACCCACAGGCCTTCAACGCCGACATCAACACCTGGCTGCCGCGCGTCATGTTCGCGATGACGCCAGCGCTTGCGCTCATCCTCGCGCTTTTCATCCGCGGGCGGAACGCGCTGATGTTCGATCATCTCGTTCTGTCGCTCTACACGCACGCTGTCGGTTTCGCGGTCATCGGAATCGCCGTCATCTTCGTGCAATTCGGCCTCCGCGCCGCCTTTCCCGCAGCGATGGCGGTCTTTGCAGTCTACTTCATGATGGCGCTGAAACGCGCCTATGGGCGCGGATGGGTGAAGACGGTCTGGACCGGCCTGATGTCAGGCCTTCTATATTTGACAATTCTCGTTTCCGTCGTGATGACCATCGTCGTTAACGCGCTGGTGACATAGTGATTCTTGCGCATTTCTTGCGCGTTGTTCTCATGATAAACGCTCGCGGCGCTTCTATGAGGATAATCCCTATGCTCGCCGAAACGATCGGCCTTGTCGCGGCGGCTCTGACCACCCTTTCGTTCCTGCCGCAGGCGATCAGGGTGATCCGCACCGGCGACACGGCGGCGATCTCGCTGTGGATGTACGTCCTGTTCGTCGCCGGCCTCGCCTGCTGGGAGGCTTATGGGCTCATGATCGGATCAAGGCCGGTGATCATCGCCAATCTGGTGACGATCGTTCTCGCGTCCATCATTTTGGTCCAGAAAGTGCGGCATGTGCTGGCGACGGAAAATGATGCGGCTTGACCGGTGATTTCCGGCGTCCCTAATAAGCCGGATGAGCACCGTAGAGACAAATATTGAGTTCCGGTATGCAGCGCCGGACGACGCCGAGACAGTCCGCGCGTTGGTCGAGCGGGCGTATCGCGGATTGGACAATGCGGGCGCTTGGGATTCGGAGCGCCATCTACTTACTGGGCCGCGCACAACGCTCGCCGAAGTGACGCAGCTGATAAGCGACCCGTCGAGCTGCATCGTCACCGCCTGGCGCGCGGAGGGTATGATCGGCAGCGCATTGATTCAGCGATCCGGCGACACGGCGTGCAGCGCTCGAAGCGACGCAGCCTATTTCGGCTTGTTCGCCATCGACCCCTCAGCGCGCGCAGGCGGGCTTGGAAAAATCCTGCTTGCCGAGTGCGAGCGCCGCGCCGCGTCTCTCTGGAATTCACCGGCGATGTCGCTAACAGTGATCAGTGCGCGCGAGGCGTTGATTGAATGGTATGAACGGCGCGGTTATCGGCGGACGGGAGCGCGGCTGCCATTTCCATTCTCCGACACGTCGGGAGAGACCCGGCGAGATTTCGATCTTGTGGAACTGATCAAGGCTCTCTGACCGGCTGGGGGGAGGAGCGGCGCATTGGAGATCGTTTCAGACGCCGCCCTGCGCCCTGCCATTTTAATCGGCCGAGGCGGGGCGGCGTCCGTGGTTCATTATTTAGGCTTTAGACGCTGCGCGTTTGCGCGCCGCGCCGATCAATCCGAGGCCGGCGAGAAACGCCCAGGCCGCGGCCGGGAGGGGAACCGGCGGCGTCTCGGCGTCATCGACGCCAAGAATGTCGAACGCCCAAAAGTTCGTCCGGTTGAAGCCGCCTATATCGCAGAACTGGCCATTGGAGCAGCCGTAAGCCGCCGTAAAAAATGGCTCGCCTACGCGGTTGAACAGCTCGGATAAAGTTGTCGCCGCAAAGTTATCGTATTGCGTGACAGCGACTGTATAGACGCCCGGATTGAGCACGACCTGCAGGAATGTGTCGTAAACGGATCCCGTCACGGGATCCATCCCCACATCAGGCTCGCCGCCATCGTCGTTATTGGCGATGAAAGCGCCCGTCGAATCGAACAAGGCGAGAATGGGATCAAACCCGCCAGCCGAAACGACATTGCCGTCGGCCTGAACGCCGCCAGCGTACGAGTACGATTTCAGCGTGACCGTCGTCGCGCTTCCAACCGTGAAGTTGAAGAGCTGAACTTCATCATCAGCCGAAAATGTACCCGTAAAAGAGAAGGCCGCGGCGTTGGCCGTCGACACAAGAGAGAACGCCGCCGCAAGCGCTGCGAGCGAAGAAGTTACTAGTTTCAAGATTGTCTCCACCAATACTAAGACGGCGCTCAGTATGCTGCCGATATCGCGGAGTCAATCGCCCTTCCGGTTGAAAACGCCAGTTAAAATATTCCCCCGGAAAATGAAAAAAATCAGGCCGAGGCGCCGCCGACGGTCATGCGGTCTATTTTGATCGTAGGCTGGCCGACGCCGACAGGTACGCCCTGTCCCGCTTTGCCGCAGACGCCGATGCCCGGATCAAGCGCGAAATCGTCGCCGATCATCGATACTTTTGTGAGAACGCTCGGGCCGTCGCCGATCAGCGCGACGTTTTTCAACGGCGCGCCGAGCTTGCCGTCCTTGACGCGGTAGGCTTCGGTGCAGTTGAACACGAACTTGCCCGAGGTGATGTCGACCTGGCCGCCGGAAAAGTTGACTGCATAGATGCCGTTCTTCACGGAACGGATGATCTCTTCAGGGTTCTTGTCGCCGGCGAGCATCATCGTGTTGGTCATACGGGGCAGGGGCTGCGAGGCGAAGCTCTCGCGCCGTCCGTTGCCGGTCGGGTTGACGCCCATCAGGCGGGCGTTGAGCCGGTCCTGAATGTAGCCCTTGAGAATGCCGTCTTCGATCATCACGGTGCGCGAGGTCGGCGTGCCTTCATCGTCGACCGTAAGAGAGCCGCGCCGGCCGGAGATCGTGCCGTCGTCCACGACAGTGACGCCGGGGGCTGCGACGCGCTCGCCGATGCGGCCCGCGAAAGCGGAGGTTTTCTTGCGGTTGAAGTCGCCTTCGAGGCCGTGGCCGACGGCTTCATGCAACAGGATGCCGGTCCAGCCGGGGCCAAGCACGACTTCCATTTCGCCCGCCGGCGCCGGTTCCGCCTTCAAGTTGGTCAGCGCCTGCCGCAGCGCTTCGTTGACCTGCGCCTGCCAGGCGTCCGGCGTGATGAAGCGCTGATAGCCCTCGCGCCCGCCGGCGCCATACGAGCCCGATTCCTGCCGGTCGCCGTCGCCGGCGGTCACCGACACGTTCAGCCGGACGAGGGGGCGAATATCGCGCACGACGTCGCCGCCGGGCCGCATGATCTCGATGGCGGACCATTCGGCCGAGAGCGAGGCTGAAACCTGCCGCACGCGCGGATCGAGCGCGCGCGCATAAGCGTTGATGTCGGCGAGCAGCTTCGCCTTGGCCTCGAACGGCATGTCGCCGAGCGGGTTGTCGTCAGGATAGAGTTTGAGATTGGTGCGCGCCGGTCCCGCGGCGAGCGTTCCCGCATGGCCGGTCTTCACTGCCTGCACAGCGCTCGCCGCCCGCTTCAGCGCCGCCTCGGAAAGCTCCGAGGCGTGCGCGTAGCCGGTCGATTCGCCGACGACGGCGCGAAGGCCGAAACCCTGATCGACGTTGAAGCTGGCGGTCTTCAATCGGTTGTCGTCGAAGACGAACGATTCGGACTGGGCGTACTCCAGATAGAGTTCGCCATCGTCAGCGCCCTTGAGGGCGTCGTCGAGGATCGACTGGGCGCGGGCCTTGTCGAGATCGGTGCGGGTGAAAAAGAGGGATTCGCTCATCGACAAGACTTATGCCCTGCAAGAGGGCGCCGCAACCATCGGCGCTCAAGACCCATCCGATTCGACGAAACCCGCGTCCGCCGTGATTCGCCGCGGCACGCCCGAGCGCTCGAAAGTCGGCTTTTTAAGTTCTTCTAGCCGGCGCAGGGCGACGGCGTTGTCGGGATTGAAGCTGAGCGCCGCCTCGTAATCGGCGCGGGCGAGCGAATCGTAGCGCAGCGCTTCGAAGCAGAGCCCCCGGTTGACCAGAATCCGGGCGCGCACATTGATGCCGAGATCGAGCGCGGCGGTGAAATCCTCCGCCGCCGCGCCGTAATCGCCGGAATTGAACTGCACGACGCCGCGATTGGCGTGGACAACGGCGCGCCGCCGGTCCGTGAGGGGCTCGTTGGCGAGAGAGCGGTCGCAGGGCTCAAGCCCATCCGCGCCGGTCGCGCCGTCGATCGCCATCCGGTAGCAGGCGTCCATCAGCGGGAAAGCGGGTCCGATTTTAACGCCGCCGGCCTCATCCTGCTGCGCCAGCGCAGCGCCCGCCATCACGGCGATCGCCGCCGCGCCTGCGGCGAGCCTCCCCAGCAGCGCCATGACGCTGTCTCCTTATTGTTCTGGCGATTATCCTACGCCGCGAGGGGCCTCGCGGGCAAACGGGCGACTTCGCTCTCCTGCGACCATTTTTCCCGCGCCGGGAAGGGTGCGCCCCAAGAAACGCGCGCCTATAACCGGGGCGAAATTCGTTGACCTTCAAGGGCGTGCGCGCGTAACGACGGCTGCTGTCAGGCGGCCTTAGATGTTTCGTTCGGGCTTGCCGGCCAGAGTCAGGGAATGCGGGTGAAGCGGGACGCCATGAACAAGAAAATGATCGCCGGACTGACTGGACTTGCGTCGCTCTGGGGCGCCGAGGGCGCGCTGGCGCAGGGGGCCGTCGACGGCCACATCGCCATGCAACCGGCGAATTCGGCCCTCGCCGAGCAGGTGCACTTTTTCCACAACATCATATTGATGCCGATCATCACGGTGATCAGCCTGCTGGTGTTGGCGCTGCTGTTGTGGATTGTCGTCCGGTACAATTCCAAGGCCAACCCTGTCGCGAGGAAGTTCAGCCACAATACGCTGATCGAGATCATCTGGACGGGCGTGCCCATTCTCATCCTGCTGGCGATCGCGCTGCCCTCGTTCGAGCTGCTTTATGCGGAAGACGTCATTCCGGACGGCAAGGAAGTGGTGATCGAAGGCGACGGCGGCACGACCGAGTTCGCCTTCGCCAACGATTTCCCCGAAAGCCGCCGCGTCACGCGCGCCCGGCAGATACAAGTGCTGGTCAGCGACGCGAGCGGAATCAAAGCTCTTGAGCGCGGAAGCGATTACACGCTTGAAGGACTGGGCGATACGACAGTGAAAGTTGCGCTCGCCACTGCGCCGGCCGCAGGCTCGAGCCTTCATATTCGCGGCGGACGTTCGGTCGACACGCGCGGCGACATCGTTCTCGCTCCAAGCCTCACCATCAAGGCCATCGGTTCTCAGTGGCAGTGGAGCTACGCCTACCCGGATTTCGGCGACTTTGAATATGTGTCGAGCATGCTGCCTGAAGGCCAGACGACGCCTGAGCTTTACAGGTTGGCCGTCGACAATAACGTGCTAGTGCCCGTCGGCGAAACCGTCCGCATCGTGACGACCGCCAAAGACGTGATCCATTCCTGGGCGATGCCGGCTTTTGCGATCAAAATCGACGCCGTCCCCGGCCGTCTCAACGAAACCTGGTTCCGCGCCGACCGCGAAGGCGTCTATTACGGCCAGTGCTCGGAGATCTGCGGCGTCAAGCATGCTTTCATGCCGATCGCGGTGGAGGTCGTCTCCCGTCCCGCATTCGAGGCTTGGGTCGACGAACAGCGCGCGCTCGCCGGCCTGGATCCCATGTTCGGCGATGACGCCGTCAAGTATGCGCAAGCCCCGGCGAACGCCGCAGCGAACCAATAGCGAGAAGGGTCGACCCCATGGCGAACGCCAAACACGATCACGACCACGCGGCTCACGGCGCAGACCATGCGCACGATCACAAGCCGCCCTTTTTCGTGCGCTGGTTCTATTCGACCAACCACAAGGACATAGGCACGCTGTACCTGCTGTTCGCCATTCTCGCGGGCATCATCGGCGGCGGCATGTCCGGCCTGATGCGTTGGGAGCTGGCCGAGCCGGGCATAGGCCCTTTGCTGGCGCTGGTCGGTGGCGATCCTGATCGCGCAGCGAATTTCTTCAACGTCCTCATCACCTATCACGGCCTCATCATGATCTTTTTCATGGTGATGCCGGCGATGATCGGCGGCTTCGGCAACTGGTTCGTGCCGATCATGATCGGCGCGCCGGATATGGCGTTCCCGCGCATGAACAACGTCTCGTTCTGGCTCTATGGAGCCTCGGGCATCCTGATCACCATGTCGCTGTTCGCCGCCGGCATGCCTGGCAGTTCCGGGTTCGGCGGCGGATGGGTGCTCTATCCGCCGCTTTCAACCAAGCTCGGCAGTCCAGGGCCGGCGATGGATCTCCTGATCCTGTCGCTGCACCTTGCCGGCGCCTCGTCGATCCTTGGCGCCATCAACTTCATCACCACGATCTTCAACATGCGCGCGCCGGGCATGACGCTGCACTAGATGCCGCTGTTCGCCTGGGCGGTGCTGGTGACGGCGTTCCTGCTCGTTTTGTCGTTGCCTGTGCTCGCCGGCGCGATCACGATGCTATTGACCGACCGCAAT
>JAVJPA010000356.1:0-13457 GCA_040216495.1 Amphiplicatus sp.
CCGCTTGGATCGACAACCGCGCCGCGGATAGCGCCAGTCGTTTCCTGCGCGAAAGCTGCGCCGCCCAACCCAGTCGCGATCGCTATTGCGGCCGCACTGGCGGCCGTCATCTTCATCTTTTTCATCATGGAGTATCCCCAAGCAGGTTACTGGTGAAAGACGCCAAGCCCCAACGCGCCGCGCGCCTCGATATGCAGGCGAGTATGCGCGAAACGTAACAGCGGCGTGACAGACCGGGCACTGAAACAAGAAGTTCCGGAGACCCGTTGCCGCAGCGCAACAACGGCTAGGACGGGCTGGAAAATGTTCAATCGTTTCATAGGCATGCAAAACAGGCCCGCGGCCTTGGAAAAGCCGCGCCGCACGGTTCCACAGCCCCTGTGGAAAAGTAGGTGAAAACTTACATCCGCTCCGGGATGTCGATGCCGAGAAGGCCGAGCGTCAGGTCGAGCTGGCGCCCCGACGCGGAGGCTAAAGCGAGGCGCGACGCACGAACGTCCGCAGACGGTTCATCGACAATACGGCAGCTTGCATAGAATTTCGAAAACGCCTGCGCCAGCGAGAAGGCGTGCTCGCACAGGAAATGCGGCATCCTCCTTTCATGCGCGAGGCGCAGCGCGTCGGCGAAGTCGAGGAGCCGGAGGGCCAGATCGCGCTCTTCGCCAGCGCCGATGCGGATCGCGCCGGGCTCCCCCGCTCCCGCCTCGCGCGCCTTGCGCAACACAGAGCGGACCCGGACGCTGGCGTAGAGCAGATAGGGACCGGTTTTGCCCTCGAAGGCCATGAAACGGTCGAGATCGAAAATGTAATCGGTGGTGCGCGGGTTCGAGAGGTCGGCGAACTTGAGCGCCGAAACGCCAACCTTGCGGGCGATATCGGCCAGCTCCTCCGCTCCGTAGCCCTCGGCGAACCCGCCTTCGGCGAGCCGCTCGCGGGCCTTGGCTTCGACCATGTCGATCAGGTCGCGAAGCTTCAAAACCCCGCCGGCGCGGGTCTTGAAGGGCTTGCCGTCCGCGCCGTTCATGGTGCCGAAGCCGAGATGTTCGAGCCGGTCCTCCGGGTAAAGCTCGGCCTTGCCCGCGGCGCGGAAGACCTGTTCGAAATGCAGCGCCTGGCGCTGATCGACGACATAAAGGATGCGATCCGGATCGACGGCGCGCTTGCGGTCGAGAATGGTCGCGAGATCGGTCGTGCCGTAGAGGACGCTGCCGTCCGATTTGAACAGGATCAGCGGCGGAATTTCCTTTTTGTCGCCTTCCCTCGCGACACGGATCACTTCCGCGCCGTCGCTGATTTCGGTGACGCCTTTCTCACGCAAATCGTCCGCCAGCTCCGGGATCAGATGATCGACGTCCGCCTCGCCTTTCCACCAGTCGAAGGTGACGCCGAGATCGGCATATTCGCGCTCAATGGCGGCGCGGGAGACGGCGATGAACTGCGCCCACAGCGCGCGATACCCCGTGCGCCCGGCCTGAAGCTCGGCGGTCGCGCGTTTGGCTTCCTCGGCGCGCGCCGGGTCAGCTTTGCAGGCGGCGGAGGCTTGCGGGTAGAGCCGCTCAAGGTCTTCAAGCGATACGACAGGCTCGCTCGGATACGCCCCTTCATAAGCCGCGTCGAAATACACAAGCTCAGGGCGTTCGCGCGCGATCTCGGTGATGAGCTGGCCCATGGGCAGGCCCCAGTCGCCGAGATGCACGTCGGCGTAAACGGTCTCCCCGACCAGTCGAAGGAGCCGCTTCATGGCTTCGCCGATGATCGCCGAGCGCAGATGGCCCACATGCAGGGGCTTGGCGATATTCGGCCCGCCATAGTCGAGCACGATGGTTTCCGGCGCGGGGTTCGCCCATGCGCCGAGATGGGCGTCGGCGGCCAGCGCGGCGATTTTCGATTCGAGAAAGCCGTCGCGCAGCGTCAGGTTGATGAACCCCGGCCCCGCGATGGAAACGTCAGCGAAGGCGGCGTGATCCTTCAGCCGGCGGACGATCGCGTCGGCCACCTCCCGGGGATTGCGCTTCGCCGCCTTGGCGGCGGCGAGCGGACCGTTGCACTGGAACTGCGCAAGGTCGGGCCGGTCGGACGCCTTCACGCGCCCCAACGCCGGATCGAGACCCTCCCCCGCGAACGCCTCGCCGAGGATGGCTGAAAGATCGTCTGTGAGCGTCATCAGAGTTCGGGAAACTTCAGGCTTTTTCCAGAGCGATTGTAGATCGCCTGCTGCGGGGTCAGCACCAGACCGACGACCACCTCAAAATTGGTGCCGGAGGTGCTTTCGCTAGCGCGCGGAATAATGATCTCTTTGATCTTTTCGTTCGCGAGCCGCACGGATTTGTCGGAATCGAACTTCACCGGAACCGAGAACACGGATTTTTCGATGACTTCAAGATTGGTGCGGGTGACGGCGACGAAGTACTTGAATTCACGGGAGCCGGCCTCGCCCTTCGGCCCCTTGCCGAAAGCGAAGTCGATGTCGACGCTGGCGTCGATCGGCTTGTCAGCGTAGTAGCGGCAATTCAGCGCAACATTCACGATCTCGGCCGAATAGGCGACGTTTTCAAGCGCCGCATCGCCCTCGAACTCCACCAGCCGGTCGGCATCGGTCAGCACTATAATGTTCGGGCACGGGGCGGGGTTCGCCTCGCGGGCGGCGCGCTTTTCCTTGCTGCTGGCGCACCCGGCCGAGGCGGCGGCTGCGGCGATAAGCGCGAGCGCTAACGCTTTTTTCATCAACGCAAACCCCTATATCTTCTAGTAAAATTCCCGGAGATCGCCGGGTTAGCGCCACATGCGCGCCTGCTTTGCGAGGTTCAACGTCCTAGCGTTTTGGCGGACAGGGCGCAACGGGAACAAGGCGTCCGGTGGTCATAGATGGAACGGCGGATAGGCGAATGGCTCCAGATCGGCGCCTGAAAGTAAAGCTGGCCTCTCCGAGAGGCTTTTGCGCCGGCGTCGAGCGGGCGATCCGCACCGTCGAGGACGCCCTCGCGGGTTACGGCGCCCCCGTCTATGTCCGCCACGAAATCGTCCATAACACCCATGTCGTCGAGCGCCTGAAGCGTATGGGGGCGGTGTTCGTCGAGGATATAGCCGAGGCTCCCTTCGACCGGCCGCTGATCTTTTCCGCCCACGGGGCGCCGCAAGCCGTGCACGACGCGGCGGCGGCCCGCTCCATCCTCGCCATCGACGCCACCTGTCCTCTGGTCCAGAAGGTCCACAGCCAGACCCGCCGCAACGTCGCGCGCGGGCGGCACATTCTCCTGGTCGGCCATCACGGACACCCGGAAGTCGAAGGAACGATGGGCCAGGCGCCGGCGGGATCGGTGACCCTGGTGGAGACTTTGGAGCAGGCGCGCGCTGTAGAGGTTCCTTCCGGCCCCCTCGCCTATGTGACGCAGACGACGCTTTCTGTTGATGACGCCGCCGAGATCATCTCTGCGTTGAAAACGCGCTTCCCTGACATCGAAGGCCCGCGCACGGCTGACATCTGCTACGCGACGACGAACCGGCAGGGCGCGGTGAAGCGGATTTCTCCGGGCGCCGATCTTGTCGTGGTCATCGGTTCTCCCGCCTCATCCAATTCAAGCCGGCTGGTCGATACGGCGAAAGCCGCGGGCGCGCGCCGCGCGCTCCTTGTCGACGACCCCGCGAACTGCAATCTCGAACTGTTCGACAATGTGCAGACGCTCGGCGTCACCGCCGGCGCCTCGGCGCCCGAAGAGCTTGTAGAGACGCTGCTGACTCGCCTCGCCGGCGTTTTTTCGCTGTCGGTAGAAACAGTCGAGACCGCGATCGAGGACGTTGTTTTCAAATCCCCGATCATGATGGCCGGGTAGGTCCCGTGGCGGTTTACACCCATGTCGACCGTCCGACGCTCGAGGCGCTGCTTGAGCGCTATGACATCGGCGCGGCGGTTTCCTTTGACGGCGTGCGCGAGGGCGTCGAGAACACCAACTATTCTCTCGTCACCGAGCAGGGACGGTTTTTTCTGACCCTGTTTGAAAAGCGCGTCGCCGAGGCCGACCTTCCCTATTTTCTCGACCTCATGGGACATGCCGCGCGCAAGGGCGTGCCGGCGCCGGCGCCGATTCCCGATCGCGCAGGCGCGACGCTGCAGCGCGTGCTCGGCCGTCCGGCGGTGATCATTTCATTTCTCGACGGCAAGGCGCGAATGGCGCCGACGGCGGAGGAATGCCGCGCCGCAGGACGCATGCTGGCGCGGTTTCACATCGCCGCAGAGGACTTCAATGCGACGCGCGCCAATGCGCTCGGACCCGAGGGGTGGAAAACGCTGGCGGCGAAATGCAAGGCCGACGCCGACCGCTGCGCGCCCGGCTTGAGCGCGCTTATCGATGAAAGCCTTGGCGACCTCCTCGCCGGGTGGCCTTCCGATATTCCATCCGGCCAGATCCACGCGGATCTGTTTCCCGATAACGCTTTCTTCAAGGGCGAGGACGTTTCAGGCTTCATCGATTTCTATTTTGCGTGCACGGACTATCTCGCCTACGACCTCGCTGTCACGCTCAATTCATGGTGCTTTCTTGAGCGCTCCTGGCGCGCCGGGAGCGCGGCGGCGATGATCGACGGTTACGAGACTGTGCGGGCTTTGTCTGACGAGGAACGCGCGGCGCTGCCCATCCTGATGCGCGGCGCGGCGCTGAGGTTCCTGCTGACCCGGCTTTACGACTGGCTCAATCAGGACCCGGCCGCCCTCGTCACGGTCAAGGACCCGCTGGAATATCGCGACCTGTCGCTTTTCCTGCGCGACGCGGTCCCTGAATCGCTCTACGGCGCGCATCCATGATCGAAATCTATACAGACGGCGCCTGCGCCGGGAATCCGGGACCGGGCGGCTGGGGCGCGCTTATCATCAACGGCGCCGAGCGCATTGAGATCAGCGGCGGCGAAAAAGCGACCACCAACAATCGCATGGAAATGATGGCGGCGGTCGAAGCGCTGCGCGCGACGTCCGGCCCGGTGCGGCTTCACACGGACAGCCAGTACCTCAAGAACGGCGTCACCCAGTGGATGAAGAACTGGAAGCGCAACGGCTGGCGCACCGCCGACAGGAAGCCGGTGAAGAACAAGGATCTCTGGGAGCTGCTCGACGGCCTCGTCACGGGGCGCGTTATAGAGTGGCGCTGGGTCAAGGGCCACAATGGCGACCTCGGAAACGAACGCGCCGACGAGCTTGCGCGTGCGGGGCTGGCGAGCGTCGCGGGGTAGAAGCGTTTCGCCTCGCCGCATCCTTCGAGACGCCCCGACTTGCGCCGGGGCTCCTCAGGATGAAGTGCAATATTTGTAATCACCCTTCATCCTGAGGAGCGCGCCATAGGCGCGCGTCTCGAAGGATGCGGGCAAGGCGCTCAGGCTAAAGCTGACCGAGCATGTGCTCGGCGCTCGACACTTCGAATGCGCCCGGCTGCTCAACATTCAGTGTACGGACGACGCCGTTTTCGATGATCGCCGAAAAGCGCTGCGAGCGCTCGCCCATGCCGAAACCTTTTCCATCCATGGTGAGGCCGAGCGCGCGCGACAGGTCGCCATTGCCGTCCGCGAGCATCTCGATCTTGCCGAGCGCGTCTTGCGATGCGCCCCATGCTTTCATCACGAACGCGTCGTTGACCGACATGCAGACGATCTTGTCGACGCCTTTGGCTTTCAGCGCCTCGGCGTTTTCAATGAAGCCCGGCAGGTGCTTCGCCGAACAGGTCGGCGTGAAGGCGCCGGGAACGGCGAACAGCGCCACCTTGCCCTTGCCGAGCACGTCGCCGGTTTCGGCTTTCTGCGGCCCTTCGGCCGTCGCGAGCATGACGTTTACGTTCGGCATCTTGTCGCCAACGGAAATGGACATAGGACCTCCGCTAATGTTGCATCTGGGACGGCGAACTCGGGATGCGCGCGCAACCATGGCGGCTCCCTTGTCATCCGGTATGACGCGGCATAGCCTTTCGCCATGAGCAGGTCAAAGAAACCTTCTGCAAAGTCCGCTCCGGCGAAACCTGAGGCTTCGCAGGAACGCGACTTTCTGAGCGGACGGCTGCTGATCGCCATGCCGAACATGACCGACCCGAGGTTCGAGCGCTCGATCGTCGCGATCTGCGCCCATGATGAAGATCATGCAATGGGCGTGATCGTGAACAAGCCGCTCGCCGACATTGAGTTTGGAGAGTTGCTCGAACAGCTCGACATCGACCCGCGCGAAGGCAAGGGCGGCGATCCGGTGTATTTCGGCGGTCCGGTGCAGACCGATCGCGGCGTCGTGCTGCACACGCTCGATTATCGCCTCGACTCGACGCTGGTCGTCGGGCCGGGACTCGGCCTCACCGCCAATCGCGAAATCCTCATCGACATCGGCGGGCGCAAACACAATCGCGATGCGCCCGCGCATTATATGCTTGCTATCGGCTATGCGGGCTGGGGCGCAGGCCAGCTCGAAGATGAGCTGGCGATGAACGCCTGGGCGCATTGTGACGCCGACGAGGCGATCATTTTCGCGAAAGACTCCTCGTCTTCTTGGCGCAACGCGCTGAAAAAGATCGGCGTCACCGCCGCTATGCTTTCACGCGAGTGGATGACGGTCAGGCCCGACGACGCGCCGCTGAACTAAGGAACCCGGAATGTTCATTGTGCGTCAGCTTCGCGGCGATGAGCGGCGTATACGCGAAGTCTGGGCGGCTAGAGCAATCGCCGCGCTCTAGCGCATCCCGCCGCCGAAGAAGCTTTTCTTTGCAATTTTAGCCTCTTCCTCAGGCGCGTGCAGGTCGTTGGCGGCGGGCGCGCCCAGCGCATAACCCTGCCCCAGCGCGCAACCCATTTCTCGCGCGGCGTCCGCCAGTTCGCGCGATTCGATCCCCTCGGCGATCACCGTGAGGCCCATATCGCGCCCGAGGGCGGCGAGCGACCGGGCGATCTTCGCGTCGCCCACAGCCGCGCCGGAGATGAACGACTTGTCGATTTTCAGGTAATCGAAATCGAAGCGGCTGAGATTGCTGAGCGAAGAGAAGCCCGCGCCGAAATCGTCGAAGGCGAGCGCCGCGCCCGCCGCTTTCATTTCCTTGAAGATCTTCTCGGCGTCGACGATGTCGGTGAGCGCTTCGGTCTCGGTCAGTTCGAGAACCAACGCCCGGGGGGGAAGCTGCTTCTCGTCGATCAACGCGCGGACTTCGCTGCTGAAGCCCTTTTCGCTGATCTGCGCCACGCTGAGATTGACGGCGACGAAGAGATCGCGGCGATCGAGCTGCCTCATTTGTTCAAGAAGATGGTCAGCAGCGGCGCCCAGAATCAGCGTCGCCAACGCGCGCCCCTTGCCGGCGGCTTGCGCGGCGCGCACCAGTTCCTCGGCGGAGGCCCGCTCTGCGCCCTCTTTTTCGCCGCGCCAGCGCGCGAGCGCCTCGTAGCCGGCGATCCTGTTCGTTTCGAGTTCGACGATCGGCTGAAACACCGCCTGGATGTCGCCTTTTTCCAGCGCGTCGCCGAACGCAGCGGAAAGAGGGTCGGTCGGCGGCGAAGTTTCTTTCTCCGCAGCCGGCGGCGTCATGATCGCGGCGACTGGCGCAGCCGCGGGCCTGACGGTCTTGAGCGTGTGAGTGACCGATTCCACGAACCCGACGAGCCGTTCCAGTTCGCCGTTGGAATCGACCGCGCGGGCGCCGCGCATGCGGATGGCGCGCCCGTCATGGAGTTTGAGGGTCACATCGAAAGAGCCGTCGCCGAGCGAAGCCGCGAGCACCTGCTTCTCGAACCGGTCGACATCGTCCTTGTGGATGAAGGCGCGCATCGTGTCGGGCGTGAAGCTTCCGCGCGAGTCGGCGCCCATCAAGGTCGGAAAGCCGTCAGTCTGGTGAACCGCATCCGGGCTCCAGTCCCAGACGGTGACGCCCGTATAGTCGAGCACCTGCGCCAGCTGGTTCTCGGAAACGCGCAGCGCCCGCTCCTCGGGCGTCTCGCTCGGCGACGCGGGTTCGGCTGAAAGGCTTGCCGCATGCGCCTCGCCGGCATGAAGCCCTAACTGCCGCACCCGCGGCAGGGAAACATCCGTCAGGGCGACGAGGCTCGCCGTCAGGATGCCGAAGGTGAACAGCGCATGGGGCAGCAGCGAAAAGCCGCCGCCCGAGCCGGCGAGCGCGGCCGCCGCGACCGCCGCCACGGCGCCGGGTACGATCAGGCGCGCGCTGCTGTCGCGCAAGGACTGGCTGAGCGTCAGCAAGACAGCGAAACCGCCGACCCCGCCGAGCGCGAGACGCATTAAGCCGCTGGCGTCGCCGCGCCCAAGAAGATTGATGACCCCGATCCCGACCAGGGACAGGGCGGCGGCGAACATCACCCCGCCGAGAATGGCGTTGTTGCGGGCGGTGCGGATTGTCGCGGAGAGGAAAATGATCGCTGCAGCGCCGAAAAGGCCTTGCAGGAGCACCATGAACTGAGGCGGCGGCTGAATGAGGCCGAGCCAGGAAAATTCGAGCGCGGCGGCGGCGAGCACCATAATGAGCCCGCAGACCGCCGCCGAGCCCCGGCGAAACACCGCGTAGCCGGCGAGATAGGCCGCCGCAATCACTAGTCCGCCGGCGATCGCGCCCCGTCCCAGATCGACCGCCCCGTTAACGCCGATCTCCGGCGCTGCGCTTAACCCTGCAGAAATCAACGAAAACATTCGCCCCGACGACCCCTTTCAACGCCTCACGCCCCGATGCGGCCTCTTAACTGAGGCCTGTAACAGCCGCGTTGCGTGCGGCGCGCCCAAGCGCCGCAGCAAGAACCTTCATCGCCCCCCATAACCTTAAATCGCATCAATGTGATACTGTCTCGCGGGCGATGCCGCCGCGCAAGTCCTTGACGCAAGAATAGAGCCGTCTTCGGAGACGATTCTTGCTTTCTCTCGTCATCCTTGTTTGCGCTGCGCAAAGTCGCCGGCAGTGATGGCGTAAAGAACGTGATCGCGCCACGCGCCGTTGATCTTCAGATAGTCCCGCGCCAGTCCTTCGCGCGAAAAACCGCTGCTCTCGAGCAGGGCGGTCGAAGCGGCGTTGCCCGGCTGGCAGGCGGCTTCGACGCGGTTGAGGGAAAGCGTCCCGAAAGCGTGCGCTAGAACGGCTTGCAGCGCGGCGCGCGCGTATCCTTTTCGCACATGAGGCGCGCCGATCCAGTAACCGACGACGGCGGCGCGTGCGGCGCCGTAGCGGATGTTCGACAGGGTGACGCCGCCGACAAGGACGCCGTCATGCTGGCGGGAAACCAGCATCGGCAGCGAGACGCCGCGTTTGATGTCGCGCCACTGCTGGCGCAGGCGCGTATTGTAGGCGGCGCGCGTCAGTTCGCTTTCCCGCCACGCCGGCTCCCATGCGGTGAGATGCGCGCGGCTTTCCCGGCGCAGATCGGTCCATTCGTCGTAATCGCTGAACGAAGCCGTTCGCACTTCGACCGGCGCGCGGACGAGCACGGGCGTCGAAGGCGGTCGCGGGCTGAAATCGAGAAGCAACATGGACGGCGGGAGCGAAGCATGGCGGAGCCGCCACGTACGCTATAGGGCCTCCTGCCCGCGCGACGGTCAACCGTGTTTTTTACCCGACGAACACGCTTTTGAGCGCCGGAAAATCGGCGGGACCGACCACGGCCAGGCTTGCAGGCCCGTCGTTCAGCGCCCTTTCGGCGCAACGCCGCACATCGTGCGCCGTCACGGCGTCGAGGCGGGCCAGCAATGACTTCGGCGTAATAATGTCGCCATAGGTCAGGATCTGCGCGGCGGCGGTTTCGATCCGGTTCTGCGGGCTTTCGAGGCCCATCAGGATCGACGATTTCAAAAGCGCTCGCGCCCGGTCGATTTCCGCGTCCGTCATCCCGCTCGCCGCCGCCTCGAGTTCTTCGCGGATCAGCCGCACCGCTTCCTGCGCATTGTCTTCGTCGGTTCCGACATAGGCGCCGATTATCCCGGCGTCGTCATAGGATTCAGTAAAGGCGTACACGGAGTAAGCAAGCCCGAGATCCTCCCGGATGCGTTGGAAAATCCTAGACGACATGCCGCCGCCGAAAGCTTCGGTGAAAATCCGTGTCGCGAAGAAATCGCCGTCGCGCGCCGAGACGCCGGGAAAGGCGAGCGAGATATGGGTCTGGTCGATGTCGCGCGCATCGTGGGCGGCCCCGCCCACATAACGCGGGCGAGCGCGTTGCGCCAACGCGCCGTTCGCGGCGCGCGCGCCGAAATGAGAAACGGCAAGCCGTTCGATTTCGTCCGCATCGACCGCGCCGGCGGCAGCGATGACTATTTCCTCCGGGCGGTAAAGGCGCTGCATGAATCCGCGAAGGCGCGCCGGCCCATGGCTGCGAACCGTTTCAATGCCGCCGAGAATGGGCCGCCCGAGCGACTGGCCCGTATAGGCGAGCGTCTGGAGCAGTTCGCCCACCGCATCGTCCGGCGCATCGTTGGCTTCGCCGATTTCCTGCACGACGACTTCGCGCTCCTTGGCGAGCTCGCCCTCGTCGAATAACGGGTCGGCGAGAATGTCGGCGAGAATGTCGAAGGCGAGCGGAAGGTCGTTCTTCAGGATGCGCGCATAGTAGCCGGTGCGCTGATAGCCGGTTGCGGCGTTGAGATAGCCGCCGACCGCCTCGATTTCCTCGACGATCTGGCGCGCGGTGCGCCGGCTCGTTCCCTTGAACGCCATATGTTCGAGAAGATGCGCGACGCCGTTTTCTTCCGGCGTCTCATCGATGGCGCCGGCGCGCGCCCATATGCCGAGGGCTGCGCTCTCAAGCCCCGGCATCGGATCGACAAAAAGCCGGACGCCGTTCGCCAGCGTTCTGATCTCGGCCATCAGCGGCCCCTTGCGGTTTCGATGGCGCTCTTGATCAGCTCAATGTCGGCGGGCGCCGTTTCATAGCGCTCGGCCTGCGCGAACAGATCGCCCACATGCGGCGGGATTGCCGGGCGGACGCCGGTCGCTTGCTCCACCGCATCGGGAAATTTCGCCGGATGCGCGGTCGAAAGCGCGATCACAGGGCCTTCGAGCTCGCCGGTCGCGCGCGCCTTTTCCATCGCCGCGACCGCGACCGCCGTATGCGGATCGATAACCATGCCGAAATCGCGATAGATGCGCTTGATGGCCGCCTCTCCCTCCGCCTGCTCGGCGCGCTCGGAGGTGAAGTCTTCTCGCATGGCGGCGAGCCATGGCGCCGGAATGGAATATTTGCCGTCTCGCGCAAACGCCGCCATCAGCTCACGCACCGCATCGGCGTCGCGGCTGGAAGCCTCGAACAGGAGCCGCTCGAAATTGCTCGCGACCTGGATGTCCATCGAGGGCGAACTGGTGGGCGTGACGCCGCGCGGCGCGTAGTCTCCGGTGGTGAGCGCACGGTGCATGATGTCGTTGTCGTTCACCGCGACGCAGAGCTTGCCGATGTCGGCCCCCATCTTCTTCGCGGCGTAGCCGGCGAACACGTCGCCGAAATTGCCGGTCGGCACGCAGAAGCTCGGCGCGCGCGTTTCGCCTTTCGCCCGCAAGACGGCGATGGCGGTGAAGTAATAGACGGTCTGGATCGCAAGCCGCGCCCAGTTGATCGAGTTGACGCCGCTGATCGAATGGCGCTCGCAGAACGCGCGGTCGGAGAAGATCGCCTTCACGATAGACTGGCAGTCGTCGAACGAGCCCTCGACGGCGATATTGTGAATGTTGGCATCTGCTGGCGTCGTCATGAACCGGCGCTGCACTTCTGAAATGCGCCCGTTCGGATGCAGGATGAAAACCTCGACGCCGGCCTTGCCGCGAAACGCCTCTACGGCTGCGCCGCCCGTATCGCCCGAGGTCGCGCCGATGATTGTAACTTTGGCTCCGGTTTCTTCCAGCGCCCGCTCGAACAGAAGCCCGAGCAACTGCATCGCCACATCCTTGAAGGCGAGCGTCGGACCGTGAAACAGTTCGAGCACGTAGCGATCCTCGCCGAGCGGAACCAGCGGCGCGACATCTTCATGCGCGAAAGAGGCATAGGCTTTGCGGCAGAGCGGCAGCAGGTCTTCCTCGCTCAGCCACGGCGCCGTGAACGGCGCGAGCAGCTTTGCGGCGGCTTCGGCGAAAGAGCCGCGCCCTATCCTGTCCAGTTCGGCGCCGCTGAACTGCGGCCATGTCTGCGGCAGATACAGCCCGCCATCGGGCGCGAGCCCGGCTAGAAGCGCGGCCCGGAAACCGGCGGCTTCGGCGCCGCCTCGCGTTGAGATGTAGCTCGGCAATTTTTTGTCCTCAGGCGGCGCTGAAAACGCGCCGCGGCAACCGGCGATCACCCCGGCAGATGGCAGATCAGGAACTTCTTCTCAAGCAGCGCCCCGATCAGCAAGGTCGAACCGGACTTTGCGGCGACGGTCGAGCCGGAAATTTCCTCGCCATTGTCGGCGTAGACCGCGCTCGGCGGGCTCGCCACCCCGGCGATGTCGTCATAGCGGATCACCAGCGACGGCGCCTTGGCTCCCTCGTCAAGGCGGTAGCGCGGCAACGCCAGCGGCTTCGGCAGGGCGCCCATCCACAGCGAGCCGTTATATTCGACATTGATATTGTCGATGGCCGCCGGCATCGGCGCCGTCCGGCTCCAGCGCAAGACGCCGCTTTCCGGATTGCGATCATAGATCCTGAGCGCGGCCGCCGAGGTCTCGGCGACGTACAGCCGCTCGCCCGAAGGGCTGACTCCGACCCCGTTGGCGAAGCGGAGCCCGTCCGCCGCAAGACGCCAGATATTGCCGTCGAAATACAGGAGCCGCCCCGACCCGGCGCGGATCAGGAAATGGAGCTGGCCGAGCAGCGTGTCACGGCCCGGATCGACATCGTTGGTGACGTAGAAGGCGCGCGGACCGACGCCGACAACATCGTTGGGGCTCGTGAGCCGGCGTTCCCCCAACGACTCGAGATGCGTCAGATCGCCGTTTTCCGCCACATCGAACAGTTCGACCGCGTCGGTCGCGGAATTGACCACGAACAGCCGGCGCGTCTCCCCCTCCACATAAAGATGAAGCCCCAGCGGCTGGAACTGTTCCGGAATCCCGCCTGTCCGGTCGCGCCAGGCGTCGGCGGCGAGCGGGTCGTCCAGAGAGAAGGCGTAGATGGCGCCCCGCTCGGCTTTTCCTTTCCCCTCGCGGCGGTCGAGGGAAGAAATAAAGGCGAGGGCTTTCGCCGGATAGATTTGCAAATCCTCAGGCCCGGCGATGCCGGCCACAGGGGAGCAGGAACCGGCGAAATCGGCCTTGGCGCTTTGCGAATAATTGAAGGAGCTCAGCGTGGCGAAAACAGCGGCGCAAGCCGCCGCCAAAAGCGCCGCGACGGCGATAAACCACCCGAAAACACGCCTCATCAACGAAACTGCCCGCTCGTGCCGTCGCCCCCGCCTGCGCCCCGTATAGCAACCGCGTTAATCTTTCGCCACCTGCTTGCGGCGCCATTTGGCTCAGGGGTTGCGTTTGAGCGCCGGCGCGCGTAATAGCCCGC
>JAVJPA010000357.1:0-5054 GCA_040216495.1 Amphiplicatus sp.
CGAAGACTTCGACATGCGCATCGTCGATTATCTCGCCGACGAGTTCAAAAAAGATCAGGGCATCGATCTGAGGAAAGACAAGCTCGCCCTCCAGCGCCTGAAGGAAGAGGCGGAGAAAGCCAAGAAAGAGCTTTCCTCGACCGCGCAGTATGAAGTGAACCTGCCCTTCATCACTGCCGACCAGACAGGGCCGAAGCACCTCAACATCAAGCTCTCCCGCGCCAAACTCGAAACGCTGGTCGAGGATCTGATCAAGCGCACCGTCGATCCGTGCAAGGCGGCGCTGAAAGACGCCGGCCTCACCGCCGGCGATATCGACGAGGTCATCCTTGTCGGCGGCATGACCCGGATGCCGAAAGTGCAGGAGACGGTGAAGCAGTTCTTCGGCCGCGAGCCCCATAAAGGCGTGAACCCTGACGAAGTCGTCGCGCTCGGCGCCGCCATTCAGGCGGGCGTCCTTCAGGGCGACGTGAAAGACGTGCTGCTTCTCGACGTGACCCCGCTGTCGCTCGGCATCGAAACGCTGGGCGGCGTCTTCACCCGCCTCATCGAGCGCAACACCACGATCCCGACCAAGAAATCGCAGACTTTCTCGACCGCCGAAGACAATCAGTCGGCGGTGACGATCCGCGTGTTCCAGGGCGAGCGCGAAATGGCGGCTGACAACAAGATGCTCGGCCAGTTCGATCTTGTCGGCATCCCGCCGGCGCCGCGCGGCGTGCCGCAGGTCGAGGTCACCTTCGACATCGACGCGAACGGCATCGTCCATGTCTCCGCGAAAGACAAGGCGACCAACAAGGAACAGTCGATCCGCATTCAGGCTTCGGGCGGCCTCTCCGACGCCGATATCGAAAAAATGGTGAAGGACGCCGAAGCCAACGCCGAGGCCGACAAGGCCCGCCGCGATGCGGTCGAGGCTCGCAATCACGGCGAAGCCGCGATGCATCAGACCGAAAAGGCGCTGAAGGAATTCGGCGACAAGGTCGAGCCCGCCGAGAAGAGCCAGATCGAAGAGGCGGTCGCGGCGCTCAAGACGGTCCTTGAGAAAGAAGGCGCCGAGGCGGAGGAAATCCGCACCGCCACCCAGAGCGTCGTCGAAGCGTCGATGAAGCTCGGCGAAGCCATGTACAAGGCGAAAGCCGGCGAAACGCCAGCCGACGAGCCGGGCGCGTCATCGAACGATGACGGCGTCGTCGACGCGGATTTCGAAGAAGTCGACGGCGATAAGAAAGAATAGGAGCGCGTAGTTAGCGGTGCGTAGTTCGTAGAAATTTCTACGCGCTACGCCCCATGTGCTACGCACCTCTTGAGGGGCGCGACGTAACTTATGGCGCAAGATTTTTATTCAACTCTCGGGGTCGCGCGCGATGCGGACGATGCGGCGATCAAGTCCGCGTTCCGCAAGGGCGCGATGCAATATCATCCCGACCGCAACAAGGACGATCCGTCGGCGGAGCACAAGTTCAAGGAGCTGAGCGCCGCCTACGAGTGTCTCTCCGACCCCCAAAAACGCGCGGCGTATGACCGCTTCGGCCACGCCGCGTTCCAGAACGGCGGCATGAACGGGGCGCAGGGCGCGCACGGGTTCAACGCCGGCGCCTTCGCTGACGTCTTCGACGATATTTTCGGCGAGTTCATGGGCGGACGCGGACGCGGCGGACGAGGCCCGGCGCGCGGCGCCGATCTCAAATATGCGCTCGACATCACGCTCGGCGAAGCATTCGCCGGCAAGAAGGCCGAGATCGCCGTGCCGGGCTCGGTCAGTTGCGAGACCTGCGAAGGCTCGGGCGCGAAACCGGGCTCTGGCCCGACGACCTGCAACGCCTGCCGCGGCGCCGGGCGCGTCCGAATGCAGCAAGGCTTCTTCACCATCGAACGCACCTGCCCCCATTGCGGCGGCGAGGGGCGCGTCATCGCCGATCCGTGTACGGATTGCGCCGGCCAGGGGCGCGTCCGGCGCGAGCGCACGCTTGCCGTCGACGTGCCGGCGGGCATCGAAAGCGGCACGCGCATCCGCCTTTCCGGCGAGGGCGAGGCGGGCCCGCGCGGCGGACCCGAGGGCGATCTCTACATTTTCATCAATGTCGCCGACCACGATCTCTTCGAGCGCGACGGCGCCGATCTTTACTGCGCGCTCCCCGTGCCGATGACGACGGCGGCGCTCGGCGGCGAGCTTGAAGCCCCGACGATCGACGGCGGGCGCGTCAAAGTGTCGATCCCCGAGGGCGCGCAGACCGGCAAGCGTTTCCGCGTCAAGGGCAAGGGCATGACGCGCCTGCACGCCAAGGGCCGGGGCGACCTTATTGTCGAGATCAGCGTCGAAACGCCGGTCGGCCTCAACGCCCGCCAGAAGGAACTGCTTCAGCAGTTCTGCGAGGCGGGCGGCGGGGGCGAAGAATGCTGTCCGCAATCGCAGGGCTTTTTCAAACGCGCGAAGAATTTCTGGGACACCGTGACCGACGGGCAGTAGCCGCATCCGTTTGCGCGGCTTGAAAAGGGGGGGGGAGATGGCGCGGAAGTTTTCTGGCCTGTTAGTCGGCGCGGGACTGCTCATTGTCCTTGGGATTCTTGTTTTTAAACTCTTCGAGCCGGTGTTCGTATGGAATCTCGGCTGGCGCGCGCTGCCCGAGGGTCCCTACCCGGTGTCGAGCGAAGCCACCCCCGGCGCGCAGGATCTTGGCGAGGCGGCGGACGCATGGCTGGCCTCGGCGCGCGCGGCGCTCGATGCCCCTTCATTGTCGGCGGCGGTATCCGTCGACGGCGTAACGATGTGGGCGGGCGCCGCCGGTTATGCCGATCTCGACAAGCGCCTTGAGGCGACGCCCGAAACCGCCTTCCGCATCGGCAGCACGTCGAAAGCGGTGACGTCGGTCGCGATGGGAACGCTGATCGACAAAGGCGCTGTCGATCTCGACGCGCCGGTCGCGCACTATCTCCCCGGTCTCGCCGCGCCCCTCGCGACGGTGACGACGCGGCAGGCGATGAGCCATACGGCGGGCGTGCGCAATTACGGCGCGTGTCTGTGTTTTCCCGTCTGGGAGCATCTCAACCGCAAGCATTACGACGGAGCGCAAGTCGAAACGCTGCGCGGCTTCGCAAGTTCGCCATTGCTGTTCGAGCCCGGAACGGGCTTCGCCTATACGAGCCTCGGCTACAATGCCGCCGGCGCCGTCATCGAAGCGGCGAGCGACGCCCCGTTCGCGGACTATCTTGAGAAAACCCTTTTCGAACCGCTCGGCATGGCTCGAAGTTTCGCCGAGACCGGCGCCGACATTCCCAATCAGGCGGCGTTCTATGAAGTCGAGCGCGGGCGCTACAAACAGGCGTTCCGCGTCGACAATTCCAACAAGCTTCCCTCCGGCGGTCTCGTCTCGACGCCCTCGGACCTGATGGCCCTCGGCGGGCAGATGATCGCGCCGACCCTCTTCGGCGCGGCGACCCGCGACCTCCTGATGACGCCGCAGCAGCTGGCGGACGGAAGCGACAATCCGCAAGGCTATGCGCTCGGCTGGCGCTATAATCCGGAAGCGGAGTATGCCGGCGGAATGAAAACCTCCCGTCTCAGCCATCACGGCACGGCGCAAGGCTCGACTTCCTATTTCGCGGTGCTGCCAGAGAAGCGCATGGTCGTCTCGGTGATGATGAACAAGGGCGCGACCGGCGTCGAGGCGCTCGGCGCGGAAGCGGAAAAGCTGACCTTGCTGTTCGCATCGCAAGGCGGCGATGAAGAAGCGGCGGGAACGCAATGAAGAAAGGCGCTTCCCCTTTCGCCTTGTGGTGGGACTCGGCGATCGCCATGAACGCCGCGGCGACGACGATCGCCGTGCGGACGATGCGCATCCAGCAGGCGGTGCTGCGCGGCGATCTTTCCGGCGGGCCGGAGGCGAGCCTCATGGTTTCGGAGAAAACGAAAGCGGCGCAGGCCGGCTATCTCGCGGGCATGAATGCGCTTTCAAAGGTCATGATCGCTTCATTGACGGCGCCGCCGGATCTCCTGTCCGATGCGGTGCGCGTCGCGCGCGCCGCATCGCGCCCCGGCTATTCAAAGGCGCGCGCCAACGCCCGTCGCCTGACCGGCCGCAAGCGTTAGGCGGCCTCCCTGAAGTCCCCCATCTGCGCGTCGAGAGCGCGCTTGAACGCGGGGCGCGCCGTGCAGCGTTCGATATAGGCGGCGAGGCGTTTGTCGCTCGTCACGATGTCCGTGTAGTTGAGGATGCGCAGCACCGTCGTCATCATCAGATCGCCCGCCGTGAAGCGGTCGCCATCGAGATAGGGCTTGTCGCCGAGCGATTTCGAAAGCCCAGCGAGGCGCTTTTGAGCGAACTCAACGGCGCCCGGCCGGTGCAGCTTCGCCCATTCCTCGTCCTTGTAGAACAGATCGATCAACGCGACATTGAGGATAAAAGGTTCGAGCGAGTTGAGCGCCGCGATTACCCATTGCATCGCCCGCGCCCGCGCCAGCGGTTCTTTCGGTAGCAGCGTTTCGGACTTCTCGGCGATATGAAGAACGATCGCGCCGGATTCGAACAGGACAAACCCGTCCTCTTCAAGAATCGGCACCTGCCCGAACGGCTGAAGCGCGCGATAATCGTCCTTGTCCTGATCGCCGAGTTCAAGGAGCCGCGTCCTGTAGGGCAGGCCCGCTTCCTCTAGCGCCCAGCGCGCGCGCAGATCGCGCACTTGCCCGCGCGCGAAATCGGGAACCCATTTGAAGGCCGAGATGGTGATCATGTCAGGCGCTCCTTTTACATTTTTGTGAGAGTAGTTTCGTTTCGTCACGGCGCCTCAGCGGCGCCCGCAAGCAGCATCGACGGCCCGCCGGAAAGCCGGCGTAGACTGTCGGCCGCCTCGTTTCCCATATCCGCCGTCAATCCGTTCTGGACCTCGCGCCATGCGGCGAGCGCGCGGCGCAAGGCGCGGCGTCCCTCCGCGGTTATCGACGCGATCCGCGCGCGCGCATCCTCGCCCGGCTCGACAGCGACAAGCCCGCGCGCCTCGGCCACCGCAAGGTTGCGCGTCAGCGTCGTGCGGTCGGCGCCGAGCAGCGCGGCGAG
>JAVJPA010000358.1:0-10686 GCA_040216495.1 Amphiplicatus sp.
CTCGCCGCCGATCGATTTTCCGAGCGCCAGCGTCAGCGAGCCGGTCGTGTTCTCGAACTCGCCGGCGCCGAGCAGCTCGCGCAGCACCACCATTTCGCGGTCCTGGTTCGGCAGCTCGATGCCGATGGCGTTGCGCCCCGGCACCACCGCGACGCGGCAGGCGACGGCGCTCATCGAGCGGGCGATGTCGTCGGACAGGCCGATGACGCGCGAGGATTTGACGCCGGCCGCCGGTTCAAGCTCATACAGCGTGACGACAGGGCCGGGGCGCACATTGACGATCTCGCCCTTCACGCCGAAGTCGGACAGAACGTTTTCGAGCATGCGGGCGTTCTGTTCGAGCGCCTCGTCGGAAATCACCTTGCGGCTCGCCTGCGGCTTGGCCAGCAGCGCCAGCGGCGGCAGTTCGTAGCTGCCGGGCTCGAACACGGGAAGCTCGACCTGCGCCTCGCGCGCCTCGCGCTTGCCGCTGGCTTTCCTCGCCTCCTTGCGGATGATCCGGCGCTTTCTCCGGCGATCCTCTCCCCGCGACGGCGCGATGAGAGGCGGTTCTTCGTCCTCGTCTTCTTCCTCGTCGCTCTCATCATCCTCTTCTTCGTCGAGATCGCCATCGATCTCGTCTTCTTCGCCTTCGGCTTCCTCATCGGCGCGCGCCTCGCGCCAGGCGTCGATCCGGTCGGCGATAAAATCGTACACGGCGTAAGCGGCGTTCTCGACCACATAGGCGGCGTCCGCGAGCCGTTCGAGCGTCAGGCCGCAAAGCGCGCCATATGCGACGACGGCGACAAGCAGCGCGAGGCCGGCGAGGAACGGCCCGAAACTCGCGGCGCCGACGGCCGTCAGCATCGATGCGATGAGGCCGAGAAGCCCGTCGCCGACAAGACCGCCGCCGCCGACCACGAACGGCCAGCTTGCGGGCGCCGGCAGGCTCGCCGCAAATCCTGCCGCCGCCAAGACAACGGCGGGAACGAGCGCAAGACGAACCCAGAAAATCCACGGCGTTTCTTCCGGCGCGCCGCGCGCGAGCGCGACAGCGCCCCAGATCGCCATCGGCGCCGGCAGCAGCAACGCCGCCGCGCCGAGGAGCTGCAATGCGAGATCGGCGTAAACGGCGCCGGGCGCGCCCATCCAGTTGCCGACAACGCGCGCTGTCGCCGTATTGAGGCTGGGATCGCTGATGGAGAACGACGCGAGCGCGGCGAGCTGGAAAAGCGCCATCGCGATTAGCGCCGCTCCGCCGAGCCGCATCACCGCCTCGCGCATAAAGGCGCGCAGCCGGTCAAGCAATGGCGAGGCGGAACGCGAACGGGATGAGCGGCGCGGCATGGCGATTTGAGCAGTCTTTTCCGGCGATTCAGGGTCGCGGCCGATCATGCCATGCGCAAAAACGAAAAGGGTTAACGAAGATTAACCCTTTTCGCCCGGCATGATTAAGCCGGCATAATTTCGGAAGACCGCCCTCAGCCCTTGGAGAATTCCGGGTAGGCCTCAAGCCCGAGCTCGACCTTGTCGAGACCGAGCTGCTCGTGCTCGGGCGCGACCCGGATTCCCAGCGTGTATTTCAGCGCCAGCCAGACCAGCAAGCTGATCGCAAAGACGAAGGCGCCGATGGCGAGGATGCCGACAAGCTGTCCGCCAAGGGTAGGCGCCCCTTCGCCGGCGGTCGAGGCGTTGTTCGACCACGGCACGATGATGGTGCCCCAGATGCCGCAGAAGAGATGCGCGGGAATCGCGCCCACCACATCGTCTATCTTGAGCCTGTCGAGCACCGGCACTGCGAGCGTGACAATCACGCCGCCAAAAGACCCAATCAGAACCGCCTGCCAGATCATCGGCATCAGCGGCTCGGCGGTGATCGACACCAGCCCGCCGATGGCGCCGTTGAGCACGACCGTGAGGTCGACTTTCTTGTAGATGATCTGCGTCAACGCCATCGCCGTGACGACGCCGGCGCATGCGGCCATGTTGGTGTTGATGAAAATCTTCGCCACCGATTGCGCATCTTCGATGGTCCCGAGCGCGAGCTGCGAGCCGCCGTTGAAACCGAACCAGCCGAGCCAGAGAATGAACGTGCCGAGCGCCGCCATAGGCAGATTGGAGCCTGGCATCGGATGAACGCGCCCGCCTTCGTATTTTCCAAGACGCGGCCCGAGCACTAAGGCTCCTGCAAGCGCCGCCCAGCCGCCTGTCGAGTGCACCAGCGTCGAACCGGCGAAATCGGCGAAGCCGAATTGGGCGTCCAGCCACCCAGCGCCCCACTCCCACGACGCCTGGATCGGATAAATGACGCCGGTAAGAATCGCGACAAAGATCAGGAAGGACCACAGCTTGATGCGTTCGGCGAGCGCGCCCGAGACAATCGACGCAGCCGTCGCGACGAACACCATCTGAAAGTACCAGTCCGAACTCGCGGAGTAACCGTTTTCAAGCGACCCGGCTTCATCCACGCCCCAGACTTTGAACGGCCCGAGGAAGCCGCCCTCTTCGATTCCGTAAATCAGATTATAGCCGAGCAGCCAGACCATGAGGCCCGCGACGGAATAAACTGCGACGTTCTTCAGGCAGATCGTCGCCGCGTTCTTGGCGCGCACAAGCCCCGCCTCCAGCATGCAGAAGCCCGCCGCCATGAACATCACGACCATTCCCGAGACGAGGAATAGGAGCGTGTTGAAGACGTAAGCGGATGTTTGAGTGGCCGCCTCAATCTCCGCCGTCGGCTCTTGCGCGCCGGCCGTCCCGGCGAACAGCGCCGCCGCCAGCCCCGCCGCAAGCCAGATGGTTTTTTTGCTTTTCATCGCTTCGCCCTTTCCGCATGCAGCCGCAGCTACCGGCGCCCGGCTGAAGCCGCCGCCATCGCCTTTTCTCCGATTGAATTCCGACATAGGCCCGAGCGCCGCCTTACAACGCATCGACGCCGGTCTCGCCTGTTCTAACGCGAACCGCTTCAAGCAGATCGAGCACGAAAATTTTTCCGTCGCCGATCGCGCCGCTGCGCGCAGAACCGACGATCGCGTTCACCGCCGCATCGGCCTGATCGGAAGGAACGGCGATCTCTATCTTCAGCTTGGGAACGAAATCGACCTGGTACTCGGCGCCGCGATAGACCTCCTTATGGCCTTTCTGGCGCCCGTATCCCTTGACTTCCGTGACGGTCATGCCGCTGACGCCAAGGCCGTTCAGCGCCCCTCTCACATCGTCAAGCTTTTGCGGTTTGATGACGGCTATGATGAATTTCATGCGGCTTCGCATCCCGTTTTTAATTGCGCCGCGGGCTGACGATCGCCCGCCCTGTGTGACGGTATGGTGACGCGATTTCCATTGCAACAAAAAATTTGTTGCGTCGCGACAATTCGATCGCGATAGAGATAGAAATTATACTCTATTTTTGACATAATATGCTAACATTATTCGCTATTTCGCCAATTTGTGTCCTTCATGTCACAATTTTGTATTTTCTCTCCCGCAACCGCGAATGCGTCTTGTGCGCCGCAACAATGCTCCGTTAGCGTCTTAATCAGTCGGGAGGAACGCCTCAAAAAAGACGGGTGCAGACGATTTCCCTTAGCGTCAGGAGACGATCACCATGCAAAGAGCATTTCTAGGACTAGCCTCACTTATCGCCGTCGGGGCGGGCGCGGCGACTTCGGCGCAAGCGGGAGATGTCGGCGTCAGCACTACATTGGGCTTCGAGTCGCGGTACATGTTTCGCGGCATTCAGTTCGCACAGTCGAGCTTCCAGCCGGCGGTAACGGTGAGCCTCGATGGCTTTTACGTCAGCGCCTGGGCGAATTTGCCCGTCGGAGACGAAGACCTGACCAGCTTCGGCGGCGAAGAAATCGACGTCATTGGCGGCTACAGCGGATCATTCAACGATTTCATCTCGTACGATATCGGCGTCACCTACTACACGTTTCCCAATCTCGATGACGGTTTCTTCGACACCTATGACGAAGACGCAGGCACCGGCGCTAACACGCTCGAACCTTATATCGGCCTGTCGTTCACGGCGCCGCTTTCGCCGAAAATCTATTTCTATCGCGACTTCATGTTCGATACGTTCACCGTTCAGGGATCGCTTTCACAATCCTTTCCGCTGTCGGGCGGTTTCAGCCTCGATCTCTCCGGCTCCGTCGGCTACGTGATCGACGACGACGACGGCGCGGATTATCTTTATGGCCAAGCGTCCGCGAACGTTTCCTACGCGATCGGCGAATCGAGTTCGATCTACGCCGGCGCGCGCTTCGGCGGCTCGGATATCGCCGGCGGCTCGGTGATCGACGACGCCTCGCTCGGTACGACCCAGTCGAACGGCTTCTGGTTCGGTTTCGGCCTCTCGACCTCTTTCTAAACAAGCCGGCGCCCCGCGCGCCCGCTCCTGGGAAGCCCCGCGCAAAGCGCGGGGCTTTCGTTTTCGCGGACCCATCGCCGCAGCGTTGCGCCCGCACTGGACAGGCGTCCGCGCCGCCGCCACGCTCAGCCCATGAGCGCGACTTCCTCATTCGACGTCGTCATTGTCGGCGGCGGCCTTTCCGGCGGCCTCGCCGCGCTGGCGCTCGCCCGCGCCGGGCTTGAGACCGCCGTAATCGACGCGCAAGATCCGGCGGCGATGCGCGCCGCTTCGTTCGACGGACGCACCACGGCGCTCGCCTACGCCAGCGCGCGCCTGTTCCGGCGCCTCGGCCTCTGGGGAGCTATCGAGGCGGACGCCGAACCGATCCGCGACATCGTGGTCAGCGACGGGCGGGCGCGGACCCGCTTATCGGACGGCGCCGTCTCCCCGTTCCATCTGCATTTCGACAGCCGCGACCTCGCCCCGAACGAGCCGCTCGGCTACATCGCCGCGAACAATTCTATTCGCCGCGCGATTTTCGACGCCGTGGAAAACGATCCCCGGGTCAGCCTGATCGCCCCGGCGAAGGTCGAAAGCGCACACTTTGCCACAGGCGCGGCGACGGTGACGCTCGCCAGCGGCGAGGCTTTGTCAGCGCCGCTCATCATCGCCGCCGACGGCAAGAATTCGAGTCTGCGCGGCCAAGCGGGAATCAAGGTCAACCGCTGGGCCTACAAACAGACGGGCATTGTCGCGACGGTGGTCCACGAGCATCCGCACAACGGCGTGGCGCAGGAGCTGTTCCTGCCGGCCGGACCGTTCGCCATCCTGCCGATGACCCCCAATGAAGCCGGCGCCAATCTTCCGTGGCGCTCCTCGCTCGTCTGGACCGAAAGCGCGGAAGCCGCGCCGGCCTATCTCGCGCTTGACGATGAAAACTTCCGTCGGCAGATCGAATATCGCTTTGGCGACTATCTCGGCGCCATCGGTCTCGCGGGGCCGCGCTGGTCCTATCCGCTTTCCTTTCACCTGTCGCAGCGCTTCATCGCGCCGCGCCTTGCTCTGATCGGCGACGCCGCGCGCGCCATTCATCCAATCGCCGGTCAGGGTTTCAATCTCGGCGTCAAGGACATCGCAGCGCTCGCCGATGTGCTCGAAGACGCCAAAGGGCTCGGCCTCGATCTCGGCCACGGGTCTGTGCTGGAAAACTACCAGCGTTGGCGCCGCTTCGATTCCGCGATGCTCGCCTTCGGCACCGACGCCCTAAACCGTCTGTTCTCGAACGATATCGCGCCGCTGCGCCTCGCCCGCGATCTCGGCATGGGCGCGGTCGGTTCTATCCCGCCGCTCCGTCGCTTCTTCATGCGACAGGCCGGCGCGGATCTGGGCGCGCTGCCGCCGCTGATGCAGGCAGAGCGGTAATCACCCCCGCAGCACCAGTTCCCCGCCGCGCGCTTCGACGCTTTCGAGACGAGACAGGAAACTCATGCCGAGGAGATTCACGCCGAGCTGGTCGTCGGCGAGGATGAAGGCCTTCACCTTTTCCACCCTCAGCCCGCCGATCTCGATCACGTCGATCTCGACATACGCCGCCTTGGTCTCGCCGTTGGCGGTGCGCACCGGATGGGAAAAGTCCGTCCACGCCGCATAAACGCCGGCCCGGCGCGCGTCGGAATCGCGCAGCGCCACATAGCTGGCGCCCGTGTCGACCAGAAACGGCGCCGGCGCATTATTGACGGCGGCGGTGACATAGAACTGGTGATCGCGCGAAGCGGGAATGCGAATTTCGTCGATAGCGCCGTAGGCGGAAGCGACGGCGGGGCGGGCGGGCTCGACGGATGCGAGAGTCGGCTCCCGCGCCGCGCCAGGCGCGCCGGTTTTAGCGTCCCAGTAGCGCACGCCCGCGACGGCGGCGGCGATGCAAAGGCCGGCGGCGAAAAGCTCGGCGCGCATTGGCGATCCCCTTCAATGAGGGGCGATGGTGGCGCCGGTTCGGTTAATCAACGGGCAAGCAAGCGGATAAAATTGAACGCGGCCGCGCAAAAGATCAGCCGAGCCCCAGAACGTCGCGCATCGAGTAGAGCCCCGGCGGCTTGCCCGCCGCCCAGCGCGCGGCGGCGACGGCGCCCTTGGCGAAGAGGCCGCGGTCGATGGCGTTGTGAGAAAGCGTGATGACTTCCTGCGATCCGGCGAAAATGACCTGATGCTCGCCGACAATGCCGCCGCCGCGAATGACGGCGAAGCCGATATCGCCGGCGCGGCGCGGACCGGCGACGCTTTCGCGTTCGCGCGCCGTCTTTTCGGAGAGATCGACGCCGCGCCCCGCCGCCGCAGCGCGCGCTAGCATCAGCGCAGTGCCCGAGGGCGCATCGACCTTGGCGCGGTGATGGGCCTCGACGATCTCGATGTCGTAATCGTCGGAGAGTTTCTTCGCCGCTTCCTCGACGAGCGCAGCGAGAAGGTTCACGCCGAGACTCATATTGCCGGATTTGACGATGGGGATTTTCTTCGCAGCCTTCTTGAGCTCCGCCTCTTCCTCTGCCGAAAAACCGGTGGCGCCGATGACATGGGCGACGCCGGCTTCGGCCGCGGCGCGCGCATGGTCGAGGCTTGCGGCGGGCGTCGTGAAGTCGATCAGCGCGCCGGCGCGCTTGAGGCCGTCCGCCGGCGAATCCTCGACCCGGAGCCCGAGCGCATCGAGCCCGGCGAGGACGCCGAGGTCGGCGCCGATGAAGGCGCCGTCCGGGCGCTCGAAGCCCCCGGCGAGACTGGCGCCGGGCGTTGCGAGGATTTCCTTCACGACAGCGCGGCCCATGCGGCCGCCGGCGCCGGCGACGAGGATTGAATGATCGGCCATACGCTGCGCTCCTGTGCCGGCGAGCCGAAAGGCTCTTCACCCTTGTCGGCGAAAGAGCCTTTCTGTCACGGGGCGGTGCGCGGCGCCAAGCGCAGGGGGGCGATTATCCCGTTGATTATCTGGGCGCCCAGTCGATGGAGGCGACGCGCAGCGCCTCCGCGCTGCAGGCGCGCCCGCCGGCGCCGTAGACGCCGCGCACCACCACGCGGTCGCCGTCGCCGAAGCCGGAAAGCTCGCCATAGAGTGCGCGATAGGCGCCTGCATCGTCGCGGAGCCAGGCGCAGCGCCCGTCGCGATCGGCGATGATCCCGACAAGGGCGGTCTCACGGCTTGTCGGATGTGCGTCGCGCAAATCGACCGCAGAGACGATGCGCGGCGGTTCGACGAAGTCGTGCGACGCGAGCATTTCGCTGGCGCGGCGCTTGAAGCGGCCGAAGAAGCTGGTCGAGCCTTCCTCAGCGAGCGCTGCATCGCGCAGATCGTAAGGGTAATCGTCGCCTCTAATGTGCTCGACCTCGACCGCCTGCGCGCGCCCGGCGATGCGGTCGTCGGCGCGGGCGACGAACACGGTGCGCCCGTCGGCGATGCGCGCCGGCAGCACGGTCTCGACGCGGGCCTCGCCGCGGAAGTCGCTCTTGTCGCGCGCGATCAGAGTCAGGTCGTCGCGATGCGGGCCGGCGTAAATCGCAACCCGCGATTCCGGCGGGAAGCCTGTGGCGATCAGGGCGACGGCGCCCGGACGGTTCTTCTCGACGACAGCGAGACTCGGATTCTTGTGACGATAGTCATAACCGGACTGGCGATACTCGCGGCCATAATGCTCCTTATACGCATCATAACGGTCGCGGCGTCCGCTGTCGACCTTGTAGGATTCGCTCAGCACATAATCGCCATCAGCGGGGCGGGCGGCCCAGTACGCTTCGTCGTAGCGATAATCTTCCGGCAAGCGCAGCGTCTCTCGGATGCGCCCGTCGCCGTCCGCTTCGACGACGCGGATGCGGGTCATCTCGCCGCGTTCGCGGCCAAGATACAGCGCGACTTCGCCGCCCTGCTTGAAGCCGTCGCCGACGATGAGAATCTCTCCGTCGCGCGGGCCGCGGTCGGGATAAATGGAGACTAGCGGATCGATGCGGCCTTCCCATTTGCGGTCGCGGTAATCGGCCTGACGCGCGCGCGGCGCATATTCTGCGTACCCGGGAAGATAGACGCGCTCGCCGATCTCCAGCCGGCGCGGGCGCAGATCCGGGTTCAAGCCCGCGATGTCGCGCAGCGACACGTCATAGACATGGGAAATCTGCGCCAGCGTGTCGCCGGGGCGCACCGTGTAGAAAAGCCGCCCGCGATTGTCGGATTCGAGGACTCCCGCGGGAAGATAATCGCCGTTGTAGTAGCGGCCGCGGTAGGAAAAGCGGCGCCTGCCTTCATAGACTTCGTCCCTGACGTCCGGCAGGCGGATGACGTCGCCGGCGCGGATGTTGCGCGGTCCGTAAAGGCGGGGATTGGCGTCGAGAATGGCGGCGACCGGCACATCGCAATATTCGGCGATGTCCGAAAGGGTTTCGCCGCGCTTCAGCGAGACGAACTGTTCGCAGCGCCCGTCGGCGCCTGAACCGTAATCATCCCCGTACTGATCGTACCGTTCGCCGGCGCGGTGAACGCGGTAATCGTCGGCGACGGCGAGCCCCATCGTCACGGCTGACGCGAGCGCGCCGATCACAAGCGTTCTGTAGAGAAAAATGGCGGACATGGAGCCTCCTCCCGCGCGCCTACTAAGACGGGCGCGCCCTTGCGTTCCATTAACCATGCGACGCCAGCATAACCCGGCGCCGGGGCGTTCGTTCCGCGCGGAGTCGTTCCTGTCCTGAATTTCATTGAAGGGACGGCGGCGGCGCTCACCCCCAGCGATAGTTGAAACTCACTGATATCCGGGGCTTTTTCGCGTCGTTGCGCGGCACCTCGTGGCGCAGCCAGCTTTCCCACATCACAGTCATGCCGGGCTCGGGCGCAACGTAAACGAAATTGCGGTCCGCCTCCGGCGCATCTTCCCGGCGCGGAGGCGCGGCCATCATCATCGGGAGACGCGGATCTTCGAGCTTCAGGGCCGCGGCGCCTTTCGGCGTCTGCGCGTAATAGGTTCCCGAGATGACGCTGTGCGGATGGATATGCCCGGCGTGAAAACCCCTCGGTTCGAGAAGATTGACCCAGAGATTGTCGAGCTTCAGGCGCCCGCCGCCAAGATCGAACGAGAGCGCTTGGGCGAACGTCTTCGCCTGCGCGTCGAGATGCTTTTTCAATTCCGCAAAGCACGGCGCGCGCGACGGCAAGTCGTTCAATGAACCGTAGGACGTATAGCCGGGATAGGAATGCTCCCTGCACCAACCGATCCCGGCGGCGTCTTCCTCGGCGAAAGAGAGCGTCGCAGCAACGATGTCCTCGTTGAGGCGCGCCGCAACGCCTTTCGGCAGCAGGGCGCGCTGGAGGCGCGTGACGAAAAGCGGCGTGATGTCGGTCATGGCGATCCGTGCGGAAGGAAACGGTTACTCTCGGGCCGGCGCCCCTTGTAACTGAAGTCCGCGCCGAAAGACGACCGTGACCCCTGCGCGCGGCGGCGATTTCCGGAAAAGTCGAAAAGCGCGAATCGGGAGCCCCCGCCTTTCGTGCGGCCTCCAGCCCGTTTCTCCGGAATGGCGTCCGCCCAAAAGGGTCGAATTTTCCGGAAACGCCCATCGAGACGCCTGCCGCAAACCGGGACGCTGCAATCGGATGAAAAAGACGAAATTCGCGGGCCATAAAGCGCTCCTGATCTAACTGCGCGCGCCAGAATAGGCCGGCCTGAGAAGGCGGGGATAAGTTTGCCCGCGCTCTTTCATCGCGAGCGCTTTTGCGGGTTGACGGTCTCAACTATGTGTAGCTACACCTATTTTTAACAATCCCGATGCCGAAGGAAGAACCCCATGAAACAGTTTCTCGCCGTCTATCTCGGAGGCCCCAACGGGGCGGACAAGTCGGGCTGGAACGCGCTCGACGAAGCGGCGCGGAACGCGCGCATCCAGAAAGGAATGCAAGCCTGGCATGATTGGATGGAGCGTCACGCCAAGCGCATCGTGGTCGCCGGCGGGCCGCTCGGCAAAACCAAGAAAACATCGGCGGCGGGCGTCGACGACACGAAGAACGAGATGACCGGTTATGTGGTCGTCGAAGCGGCGTCGCACGACGAAGCGGCGCGGCTTTTCGAGAACCATCCCCACTTCGCGATCTTTCCCGGCGAGTCCGTGGAGATCATGGAGTGCCTGCCGATTCCGACCGCGTAACGGTCAGGCGCCCCATGGCGGCGGAGCCCGATCTCTTTCAGACCACGCAATGCCTCTGTCTCGCGTCGCGCCGGGCGGCGCGCGCGATCACCCGCAAGTTCGATCAGGCGTTGCGCGCGCATGGGCTCAGGGCCACGCAATTCTCGCTTCTGAGCGGGCTGGCGCTGAAGGGACCGCTGCCGATCGGC
>JAVJPA010000359.1:0-3249 GCA_040216495.1 Amphiplicatus sp.
CACTGGTCCGGGGCGAAGTCGCGCTGCATCAGGGAGATGGAGGTCGGCCGGCCGCCGCCGGCGCGCGCGAAGGCTTCGATCAGCGCGAACTCGTCGGCGAACTGATCGCCGGGACGTTCGAGGTTGAAATCGTTGACGGCCTGAAGCACGCCGCGCTTGCGTCCTTTCAGCGCCGAGGCGAGACCGACCAGCTCGTCGCGCGTCGCTTCCGAGGAAGGCGTCCACTCGCCGTCGGCGGAGCGGTGAATGTCGCTGCGCCCCGTCGAAAAGCCCGCGGCGCCGGCGTCGAGCGCCTCGGCGAGACAGGCGCGCATCGCCTTGATGTCGTCTTCCGTGGCTTGCTCGTTCGCCGAGGCGCGCTCGCCCATGACGTAGACGCGCAACGGGTCATGCACCGCCATCACGGCGAAATCGATCGTGTGGGGAATGGCGTCGATAGCGTTCATATAGTCGCCGAATGTCTCCCAGCCCCACGAAATGCCTTCGTGCAGCGCCGTGCCGGGAATGTCTTCGACGCCTTCCATCAGGCGGATGAGACGGTCATGGTCGGCGGGCTTTACCGGCGCGAAGCCGACCCCGCAATTGCCCATCACGGCGGTCGTCACGCCGAAATTGACAGAGGGACGCAATTCCTCGTCCCAGGAAATCTGCCCGTCATAATGCGTGTGCAGATCGATGAAGCCGGGCGTGACGATGGCGCCTTCCGCGTCGATAGTGCGCGCAGCCTGCGCCGCGCACTTACCGATTTCCGCGATGCGCCCGTCCTTCACGCCGATGTCGGCGCGGATCGCCTCGCCGCCGTCGCCGTCATGGACAAGGCCGCCCTTGATCTTGAGGTCGAACGTCATGCGCTTCCTTCCCGCTGGTCCATGCGCCGGAACAGGAGCACGATAAGCCCGCCGGCGATCAGATGCCAAACGCCCCATACAGCCGCGATGGCCGCCGCCCCGCCAAGCCCCTGAAGTTGCGACAGAAGGATCACAAGCGCGAGGCCGGAATTCTGGATGCCGACTTCGAAAGTGAGCGCGCGCCGTGTCGGGATATCGGCGCCCATCGCCCGTCCGGTCAAAGCGCCGAGGGCGAACGCGGCGCCGTTGTGAAAGACGACAAGCGGCGCCAGCAGCGCCAGCGCGCCGATAAGGATCGGGAAGAACTGGATCGTCCCGTAAACGATGACGCCGCCCAGCAGGAGCGCGCCCGCCTGTCCGGCGCGCTTGCGGATCGCCTCGGCGAAACGGGGCGCCAAATGCGAGATCGCCATGCCGAGCGCCAGCGGAACGGCGAGCAGGACGGTCGTCTGCAACAGGAACGCGCCGGCGTCGACCTCGATGGAGCGGAGCAGCGAGGCGGTCGGCTCGTAGAAATGCGACCACAAAAGAATGGAGAGCGGGGTGAAGAACGCTGCGATCAGGCTCGATGCGGCGGTGAGCGAGACGGAGTAGGCGACGTTGCCGCGCGCCAGAAACGTCAGGAAATTGGAGCTCGCGCCGCCCGGACAGCAGGCGACGACGATCATGCCTAACGCGATCGATGGCGGCGGGCGGAGCGCCATGACGATCAGCAGCGTCAGCAGCGGCAAGCCGACGGTCTGCGCCGCGACGCCGGCTAGAAACTGAAAGGGCCGCTCACGGAGGATCAGAAAGTCGCGCAGCTTCAGCCCGAGCGCGACAGCGAACACGAGGAGGAACAACGCCAGCGCGACGCCCGCCTGTCCGAGCGGGTCGAGCACGATGCGGAGCTGGTCGAGCGCTTGCGCCTCCACCCTCAGCCGCCCATCGCGCGCGACGCCGTAAATGCGAAAACGGAATCAGTCGATGGGAAAACCTCTTTCACGCAAGTCCCGCCGATCTCAATAATAGCCCCAGAGCAACAGGCGGCTCATGATCGCCAGCAGGCACAGGCACGCCCAGAAGGTGAGCCGCGCGCGCAAAGCGCCATACCAGCCGGGGAGCGCGCCTTCAACGACGGCGCGCTGATCGCGAAGCCACAGATAGATGAGCGCGGCGATGACGAGCGCGTAGCGCCACGCCGCGCCAAGCGTGAAGCGGAAAAGCCCGCCCTGCCAGACCGCGATCCAGACGACGAGAACGACCGCGATCCCGGCGACAAAACGCTCGCTGTTCCTGCCCGGCGCCGTCAGGGCGCCGCCGGCGCCCATTCCGGCCAGGTAGGCGGCGACGACGCCGGCGTAGGCGAGGGCCATCTGGTGCAGGTCTAGGGCGAATCCCATGGGCAACGCCCAGGGCGACATCCAGACGGCGATGGCGGGAATCGCCAGCGGCAACAGGCCGAGCAGGCCAAGCCGGCGCATTTCTTCGTATTGCATCTGGCTGTTCATCGTCCCCTCCCGCAGAACCGGCGGTCCTGAGGCTACCCCGGAAAGGTCATTTCCGGAAAGCGACGCCGCCGAGCCATCCGGCGGCGACCGCGATCACGACGCAGGCGAGGCCGTAGGCGATGGGGCGCTCATGGGCGATGTCGTAAATCCGCCGTTCGAGGCCGACCTTGCTGACCACAAGGCTCGCCTTGTCGTGGGAGATCACGGTCTCCTCGCGGACGAGGTAGACGTCGACGATATATTCGCCGACCGGGGTCGTCGGCGGCAGTTCGACATCGATGGAGAAGAGAGCGCCGCGGCGGAACGAGACGGCGGGGGCCGCCTCGCCATAGCGGCCGCTCGCCTTGCCAGCTTCAAGGAAAGCTTCGACGAAGCGGCGAGCGCCGTCGCCGCCGAACAATGTCGTCGCGCCGCCCGAAACCCGCAGCAACGGGTTGAAATCGACGCTCTCGGCGCCGAGACCGAGACGGCGGCGGAGCGCCGGCGTGGTGAAGTCGTTCAGCGGACGGGTCGAACTGGTCAGCAGGATGCTCGGCGCGCCCCTGAGAACGGCGCCGGCGCCGCGGGTCCAGATGACGCCTTCGCGCTGCATCGGGCGGATCGAAAAGTCCGCAGCTGGGCCTTTGACGACGGCGACGATGTCGAGATTGGAGGGGCGCAACAAATCGGCCGGATCGACGCTTGAGAGCGCGCCGAACAGAACGAGCCGCGCGCCGGTGAAGCTTGCGTCCACTTCGACGACGCTTTGCGTCAGCGCGACGGCGATTTCGGCGGCGCGCGCGGGCGCGGCGGCGAGGAGCGTCAGGGCGGCGGCGAGGAGCGCTTTCACATCTCCTCCACGACGAAGGGTTCGGCCGGCGGCAGGATGAGATCGAAGCCGAGCCGCACGCCGACGGCGAGCACGACAAGAG
>JAVJPA010000360.1:0-4827 GCA_040216495.1 Amphiplicatus sp.
GGTGCAGAACAACGCAGCGCATTTCGCGGACGAAGGCCTTTTCGCCGCCGAGACGGTGAACGCTTTCGAGTTCGGCTATAAGGGCGATCCTGCGGAAGCGCTGTCTTTAAGCGCGGCGCTTTTCTACCAGTTCTACGACGCGCCGCAGGCGCGCATCTTCGTACATTTTCCGCTGCCGGACGGAACGGCCATCACGTCGAACTCCCTGTCAAATCTCGACGCGGCGCGCGTCTGGGGCCTGGAGGCGCGCGCTGACTGGCGACCGACGGGCCGCATCGATATCGGCGCCTCGTTCGCGTTTCTTGAGACTAAGATTCATCAGACGACGGATGTCGGCGGCAACGCCGCCCTCTTCGACGGCAACCCCTTGCCCTTCGCGCCGGAAGCCTCGGCTTCGCTTTCCGGCGGGTATGAACATCCGCTCGGCGACGGCGCAACGCTTATCCTTGCGAGCGACGCCAAATTCCAGAGCGCGTTCTTTCTCGACGCAGAAGGTCTCGCGGAGCGACGGCAGGAAGCCTATACGCTCGTCGATGCTGAAGGGACATTGCGCTTCGGGGAAGGCGGTTTCGAGGCGAGTCTCTGGGCGCGGAATCTCCTCGACAAGGATTACGCCGTCTCCGGTTTCGGCTTCATCGGCTACAATGTGTTTCTGGGCGCCCCCAGGACGTACGGCGTGTCGCTGATGAAGCGATTTTGAGCGGCGGCGTTGCGCAGGTACGCTTGCGATGCAAGCGGCCTCGCGGCTGTGGCGTTTCAGGTTCAGAATGCGGTTCGAGTTTTTGGGTCTCTGGCGCTGCCATCAGGACGGCATCTGGCGCGCAAGCGCTAGCTCACCCGACCGGGCCGGCTCGCCAGCAGGCGACGGGCGAGAAATTCGGGGTGCGCGTCGAGCAGGCCCTCCGAGATGAACGCCGTTTCGGAGAAATGCGCGAGCGCCATGCCGCCGGCGAAGGCGGCCGAAAGCGCGGCGCCGACGCGCTTGGTCGCGTCGAACTTGGTGATGATGGCGCGCTTGACGCCGAACTCCCGGAAAGCGAGCGCCCAGTCCTTGAACTCGGCGGCGTCGCCGCTCGCGGGAAGGACGAGGATCGGTTCGGCGCGCGCCGCCTGTTGAAAGCTTTTCAGGGCTGCGATGTCGCCCGGATCGAACGGCGAGACGCCGGGCGTGTCGAGAATGATCGCGCCTTGGGGACGGTAGAGGGAAATGGCTTCGTCGATGTCGGGCGGCGTCCTGACGACAAAATAGTCCGCGCCAAGAGCGTCGCCATAGGTCTTGATTTGATCGATGGCGCCGGCGCGCGCTGCGTCCGCCGTCATCATGAACGCCTTGCCGTCGCGCGCGATGGCGGCGGCGGCAAGCTTGGCGGCGGAAGAGGTTTTGCCGGCGCCGGTCGGCCCGATCAGCATGATCGGCGCAGCGGCGGAGAAGGTCAGAGGCGAAAACGCGAAGGCGTGGGCGAAGCCGGCTTCGAGCATATAGAGATCGGCGTCGATGCGCGAACCGCGCGCGCCGTCGATGATGGCGGAGAGAAGCTCCTCGCTGATCCCGTGAGGCGAGAGAAGATCGCTCAGGTTTTTGACCATGTGGTCGGAGAGATCGATTTGGACAGTTTTTTTCGACCGCGTGAGTTCTCCGCGAAGTTTCGCCAACGCATCCTCGCCGAAACGATGCTCGATCGCCTCATTGAGCCGCGCGCCGGCGGCGGGGCGTTCTCGCGCCTCGGCGATGTCGTGCCGGACCTCGTCGGCGAAGCTCGGCTCCACGCGCATGGCGGGAATGGCGGGCTGCGGCTTGTCGGAGGCGGAAACCTCAACGTCGCCGCTCGGCAGGTTCCGCACTGCAATAATCACCGCTTTCTCTCCCAGCGCGCGGCGCGCCCGCTCTGTCGCCGCGTCAACCGAGGAAGCGATGAATTTCATCATGAGGACACTACTAAACTAAATCTGGCCGAGGTTCTTCAGCCTAGTATGGGGGTGAATTTCGTTTTGCGAAAGCACTGCGGTTTGCGCACGCACACGCTCCAGCACCGACCGCACGAAGGGCCGGATCGAGGCGCTTGTCACAATGGCGGCTGTTTCGCCGGCCGCGGCGGCCTGTTCGAGCTTTTTCAGGGCCGCGGCGACGAATTCCTGTAATTTTGACGGCGCAAGGGCGAGTTGGCGCGTTTCGCCGTCGCCGATGAGGGCGTCGGCGAATTCGTGCTCCCAGGCGGCGGAAAGCGTCAGGATCGGCGTCGCCCCGTCGCGGCTTTTCAAGGCGCCGCAGATCTGGCGGGCAAGGCGCGCGCGCACATGCTCGCCGATATGGGCGACATTGGTCGAGCGCGGCGCGATCTCGCTGATGGCCTCGAGAATGGTCGGCAAGTCCCGAACCGAGACTCGCTCGGCGAGAAGAGATTGCAGCACGCGCTGGACTGTCGTCACCGTGACGACGCTCGGGACGAGATCGCTGACAAGATTGCGGTGTTTGTCGGGAAGCGCGTCGAGAAGTTTTTTGGTTTCCGCGTAGGAGAGAAGGTCGGGCGCTTCGGCCTTGATGATTTCGGTGAGGTGCGTCGTGAGCACCGTCGCCGCATCGACGACGGTGAGACCGCGCAGGCTCGCCGCCTCGCGCTGGCTTGCATCGATCCACATTGCGTCGAGGCCGAAAGCAGGCTCGCGCGTCGGTTCGCCGACGAGGTCGATGCGCCGGCCGCCCGGGTCCATGACGAGGAACGAGCCCGGGCGAACCTCGCCGCGGCCGACTTCCTGCTCTTTCAGACGGATGACATAGGCGTTCGGCGCAAGCTGCATATTGTCGAGTATGCGCACCGGCGGCGTGACGAAGCCGAGCTCCTGCGCGATGGCGCGGCGGAGCGCCTTGATCTGGTCGGTGAGCTTCGGCCCGGAAGGGTCGCTGACCAGCGGCAGGAGGCCGTAGCCGAGCTCGATCCGGAGATCGTCCATGGCGAGCATGTGCGCGGGTTCATCTTCGAGGCGCGCCGGCGCCTTCTGATTGCTCGCTTCGGCGGCCGCTCGTTTTTCCTTCTGGCGGTGGATCGTCAGCGCCGAGGCGCCGACCGCGCCCGCGAGCAGGATGAAGGGCAGGAAGGGCATCCCCGGCAGCACCGCGATAATGACGAGAACGCCGCAGACGACGGCGAGCGCTTTGGGATATTCGGTGAACTGCTCGCCGACCGCTTTGTCGGCGGAGCCTTCGATCCCTGCTTTGGAGACCAGCATGCCCGCGGCGACTGAAACAATCAGCGCCGGGATCTGGCTGACGAGGCCGTCGCCGATGGTCAGCAGCGTGTAGGTCTCACCCGCCGCGCCGACCGACATGCCCATCTGCAAGACGCCGATGACAATCCCGCCGATAATGTTGATGAGCGTGATGAGCAGCCCGGCGATAGCGTCGCCGCGCACGAACTTCGAGGCGCCGTCCATGGCGCCGTAGAAGTTGGACTCTTCTTCGAGGTTCTTGCGCTTGGCGCGCGCCTCGTCCTCGGTGATGAGGCCGGAGGAAAGATCGGCGTCGATCGCCATCTGCTTTCCGGGCATCGCGTCGAGCGAGAACCGCGCCGCGACTTCCGCGATCCGGCCCGAGCCGCGCGTGATGACTACGAAATTTACGACCACGAGGATCGCGAACACGATCAGGCCGATGACGATATTGCCCTGCATGACGAAGCCGCCGAAGGCTTCGATCACCCGGCCCGCCGCGTCCGGTCCTTCATGCCCCTTCGAAAGGATCAGCCGCGTCGAAGCGATGTTGAGGCCGAGCCGGAACATCGTCGCGATGAGGAGAATGGTCGGGAAGGTTGAGAATTCGAGCGCCTTCTTGGTGAACAGCGCCGTCATCAGGATCATCACCGCGAAAGTTACCGACGAGGCGAGCAGGATGTCGAGCAGCCAGCTCGGCGTCGGCAGGATCAACAGCGCGAGGATAGAGATGATCGCCGCCGCGAACAGCACGTCGCCGCGCAACGCCTGTTTCAGCGCCGGGCTTTTCAGGAAGGCGAAGCGGGAAGGGGCGGCGGTTTCAGACATGACGGATTATGCGCTTTGCCGGATATCGCCCGGCGGCGGCACGGGCGCGCCCTCTTCCGTATACTGTTTAAGCTTATTCCTGAGCGTCCGGATCGAGATTCCGAGAATGGTCGCGGCGTGTGTGCGGTTGCCAAGGCAGTGGCTCAATGTATCGAGGATAAGGCGCTGCTCGACTTCGGCGACGGTGCGGCCGACAAGGCCGCCAGCCGCTTCGCCTTCCTCGCCTGCGGCGGCGAACGTCTGCTGGCGCAGCGCCGATCCGTCGGGCAGGCGGATCGCCGCCTCGTCTATTTCATCGCCAACCGCAAGGAGGACCGCACGGTGCATGGCGTTTTCAAGCTCGCGCACATTGCCAGGCCATGCCGCCATGGCGATGGAGCGCTTGGCGCCTTCCGAAATCGGGCGCGCCGCGACGCCGTTCAGGCTCGCATATTTTTTCGAGAAGTGCTCGGCGATGGCGAGAATGTCGAGCGGACGCGCGCGCAGGGGCGGCACAGTGAGGTTGACGACGTTGAGGCGGAAAAGAAGGTCCTCGCGGAACGTTCCTTTTTTCACTTCCGCGCCGAGGTCGCGGTTCGAGGTGGCGATGATGCGGATATTGATGCGGATCGGCTTGCCGCCTCCGACGCGGTCGATAACGCGCTCCTGAAGGACGCGCAGCAGCTTCGCCTGAAGCCGCACGTCCATCTCGGAGATTTCATCGAGCAGCAGCGTGCCCCCGTCCGCTTCCTCGAACTTGCCGATGCGACGCGCGACGGCGCCGGTGAAGGCGCCTTTTTCGTGGCCGAAGAGCTC
>JAVJPA010000361.1:0-5254 GCA_040216495.1 Amphiplicatus sp.
TGACGGCGTCGTAGATCAGCCAGAATTTCATGGCGAACTCGTTGGCGACGTTCCGGCCGCGCTGATCGTACCAGTAATAGACAAGCTGCTGGTAGTCCCGGTACTGAATGATGAGGCGGTTGTATTTCATCGGCTTGCCGCTAGGCGTGGCCGTCTCTTCGATCGTGTGAGAGACGATCTGCCAGCCGCCGCCCGGGATGCACTGGCGCGGGCTGTGCCAGGAGCGCCCGTCGCGCTGCGAGTCGAGATAGGCGAGGTAGATGTTGACGACATCGCCGTTCGGCGAGGAAAGGTCGGCGACAATGGTGTCGTCTGCGCCGAGAACTTCGGCCACGGCGGGATCCATCGGCCGGATTTCCGCATCCCAGCCCGAAAATTCCGCCGGCACGCCGTCGAAATCGCTTCGTTTCGGAATGATCAGCGAATCTGTCGAGACGTAGCTCGATACGCCGACGAGAGCGGCCGCGCCGATCGCGGCTGCGCCGTAGACAAAAGCCGGTTTGGCGCCGCGGCTCGGCTTGATGGGCTCAAGATCGGGCGCGCCGAGCACGTTGAGCGGATTGCGGCGCGGCCTCGAGAAGAAGCACAAAAGCGCGATCACGCCGAACAGGGCGGCAAGACACAGGAGGAACACCACCCAGCCCTCGAACATGTGCAGCGCGCCTTCCGCGTGCTGCGTGCCGTAGGCCTGCACCAGCGCGCCAGTGACGGCGATGCGGAACGAGTTCATGAAAATGGTGATGGGGATGGTCGAGAACACGATCAGGAGCCGCTGCCATAACGGTCCCTTGAACAGGTAGGCCGTCATCACGCCAAGGCTGAGGAACGGAAACAGATAGCGCAGCCCGCTGCATGCTTCCGCGACCTGCAACTTGTAATCGCCGAGATCGATAATGTTGCCCGACAGGAACACCGGGATGTCCATCATCTTGATCATGGCGACGCCGAGGATCGAGGAGATTTCCTGGAACTTCCACGACAGCACGGTGATCGCCCAATAAGGCGGCGGCACGGCGAAGAACAGGAACGCGACCGGGACCGCCGTGACGCGCAGCAGCGAGATCCCGCCGAAAGCGGCGATCACGCCGGCGATGGCGACGACCATGGCGATGTGCTGGAAGACGTAGATGAAGGTGAGCTTGCCGATGAGCGTCATGGCGCCGGCGACGGCGAGGAGAATGACGCCGACCCAGGACGGTTCGCCGACGCTCTGCGCCACCGCCTTGCGGTTGGTCCAGACGAGCCAGGCGGAAATGACCGGGATGAAATAGGAGTGGGAAAGCTCCTGCTGGCCGCCCCAGCGCGCCCACAGGTTAATACCGGCGTCCCAGAACAGGACGGCAAGCGCGGCGATGACCAGCGCGGCGAGCAGCCAGCGGCGCCCAGGACCGGACGCCAGAAATTGCGGCCTCAGTTCAGCCATCGCCATAAATCGTGTCTCCCTTCGCGGCGAACCGCGCCGCGGCACCCTACAGATTGGCGCTGAGGCTGCAATAATCGTGCGGCCTGAAACGCGCCGAAACCCCACAACGCCGGGCGGTCGATCGGAAACGCCCGCCGCCCGTTCCAGCCAGTAATCTAGCAGAATAGTTTAAGAGTCCATTCCGCCCAAAAACCCGCATGGAATGGCGCGGCTGTCGGCGGCGGCGGCCGGTCTGTCGCCGGGGGAGCTTCACCGACACTCCTGTACGCCGGATTTGCGTGGCGGTTGAGCCAGGCTGCGAAGAACGATGAACTGGACTGGGCGGCTCTTGCGAGCCGCCCCTTTTGGGCCGTTAGAGAGTCTTATCCGCCGATGCAGCCGGCGAGAAACTTTTCGCTCGCCGACAGGAAGGCGAGGCGGTCGCTGTGGGCGCTGAGATGGTGATCGCCGTCCTTCAGCTCGACATACTCGACCGTTCCGCCCGCTTTCCTGAGGGCGTTGCGCATTTTTTTCGAGTGGTCGACGTCGACGACGCGGTCCTTGTCGCCATGCACCAACAACACCGGGACCGTGATATCATCCGCGCGTCGCGCCGGCGAGTTCTCTGCAAGCATGGAGCGGTCTTTCCACAATCGGCCGATATGGCGCGTCCCGGCTTTGCCGCCGATATATTTGCGCGCATCGCGCAGAAGGTCGGGAAGGTCCGACACGCCGGCGAAACTGACGGCGCACTGATAAAGATCCGGCGTTTTCGCCGCGCCCATCAACGCCGCATAGCCGCCATAGGAGCCGCCTACGATCGCCATGCGGTTCCTGTCCGCGTAGCCTTGCGACGCCAGCCAGCCGGCGCCGTCGGCGATGTCGTCCTGCATCGCCTGACCCCATTCGCGTTCCCCGGCGGTCTTGAATGCGACGCCGTAGCCGGTCGAACCGCGAAAATTCATCTGCAGAACACCATAGCCGCGTGAGGCGAAAAACTGCGCCCAATAGTCGAATGAAAGGAAATCGCGCGCGCCCGGTCCCCCATGCGGATTGAGGACGAACGGCAGGCCGCGCGCTTCCTCCAGCGAAGAAACGCCTGGCGGCAGGGTCACATAGGCGGGAATGACGAGCCCGTCGCGCGCCGCGTAGGATGTCGCGATCACTTTGCCGAGCGCCACGCCTTCAAGCTCGGGATAGTTCGGCGGAAGCTGCGTCAGCCGGCGCGATGCGCGGTCGAAGAAATAGTAACGTCCCGGATCGTCGGCTGACGAGGCGAACAGCACGGCGTGCGCGCCGCCGAGACTGACGTCGACCAGTTCGACCGTCTTGCCCGGCAACAAGGCGCGAACGGCGTCTAGCTCCGATTTCACCCCTTCGTCGAGCCAGATCGCATGGGTCTCATCAGCGACGTAATCGATTCCTGTCAGCGCGCCGGTTTTCGAATCGAAGCGCAGACCCGAAGCTTCGAAATTCGGGTGCTCGAACACCTTGCGTCCGAAGGCGTCCTTTTCGATGTCGAACTCATAGACTGGCGGCGGGTCCTGCTCGAAATCCGATTCGACATAGGCCGTCTTGCCATCGGGCGCGAAGCCCATGATGGCGAAGCCCGGCGCATCTTCCTCCACCCGGTGCGAAAAATCGCGCCAACCCGATTCGTCGGCGAGGCGCAGGATGAGTTTCTGCTTCTTTTCCGCGTCGGAGGCGAAGCCGTATCCGGCGCGCACGCGCCCCTGCGGATCGGCGATCCATCCCGTGATCCCGGAGCGACTGCCTTGGACCTGACGGTGAATATTGCGCTCGATCGGGACGCGGTAGACGGCTGGCTCGCGCGGATTGTCGTCATTGTATTCGACGAGAATATGGTCCGGATCGTTCGGCAGCCAGGAAATGATTTGGTCTTCCATCTGCAGCGGGATATCGTCGCGGCTGGGCCGGAAAAGCGCTTCGAACTCGCCGCCCTCGCGCGCAAGAGCCATCAATCTCGTTTCGATCGTGTCGGTTCCCCAGCGCTTCGACGGAAAGCGTAGGCTGACGACCAGACGGTCTGGACGCTTCCATGAAATCCACCCGATGCGAAGACCGTCTGATTCTGTCGCGTTGGACTTAACGACGAGCTTTCCGCCAGCAGCAAATTCGTAGACGGCCATGTGCTCGCGGCCGTTCATGGCGACCTTGGCGCTGAAGGCGCCGCCGTCCGGCGAGATTTCGACATTGCGCAGCATCGGAATGCGCGCGAACGCGTCGACCGGCGGCGGCTCGGCGGCGCGGGCGTGCACCACTCCGAAATTCAGCGCCGCCGTCAGCGCAAACAGCGCCGGTCCGCCCTTGATTGACATAAAGCTCGCCCCTCCCGCCGTGTTTTTGCGGTCATCCCCGCGAGGAGACTAGCAAAGATCGAGCGTAAGCAAAGAGGAGAAGGAGAGGCGCAATAAATCCCCAGTAAAACAAAAGGGCGGCCCAAAGGGCCGCCCTTTCTTATTCGCTTGAGGCGAATGGACTTCGTTAGAAGTCCATGCCGCCCATGCCGCCCATGCCGCCGCCGGGCATGCCGCCATGGCTGTGGCCGCCGGCGTCTTTTTTCGGCGCGTCGGCGACCATCGCTTCGGTCGTGATCAGGAGGCCGGCGACCGAGGCTGCGTCTTGGAGCGCGTGGCGCACGACTTTCGCCGGATCGACGATGCCGGCCGCGATCAGGTCGACATATTCGTCGGTCTGCGCGTTGAAGCCGAACTTGTAGTCTTTCTGTTCGAGCAGCTTGCCGACGACGATGGAGCCTTCGCCGCCCGCGTTTTTGACGATCTGGCGGATCGGCGCCTGGATCGCGCGGCGGACGATCTGGATGCCGGCGTCCTGATCGGCGTTTTCGCCTTTAAGGCCCTCAAGAGCGCGCGTCGCGTAGAGAAGCGCGGCGCCGCCGCCCGGGACGATGCCTTCTTCGACAGCGGCGCGGGTCGCGTTCAGCGCGTCATCGACGCGGTCCTTACGCTCTTTGACTTCGACTTCCGTCGCGCCGCCGACCTTGATGACCGCAACGCCGCCAGCGAGTTTCGCCAGACGTTCCTGCAGTTTCTCGCGGTCGTAGTCCGACGTCGTGTCTTCGATCTGCTTGCGGATCTGGCCGGTGCGCGCTTCGATGTCTTTCTTGTCGCCGGCGCCGTCGATGATCGTCGTGTCGTCCTTGTTGATCGACACTTTCTTGGCGCGGCCAAGCATGTCGATCGTGACGTTCTCAAGCTTGATGCCGAGGTCTTCGGAGATGACCTGGCCGCCTGTGAGAACGGCGATGTCTTCGAGCATCGCCTTGCGACGATCGCCGAAGCCCGGCGCTTTCACCGCCGCGACCTTGAGGCCGCCGCGCAGCTTGTTGACGACGAGCGTCGCGAGGGCTTCGCCTTCGACGTCTTCGGCGATGATCAGGAGCGGTTTGCCGGACTGAACGACCGCTTCGAGCAGCGGCAGGATCGTCTGAAGGCCGCCCAATTTCTTCTCGTGGAGAAGAATGTACGGATCTTCGAGTTCGGCGATCATCTTCTCGGCGTTGGTGATGAAGTAGGGCGAGAGGTAGCCGCGGTCGAACTGCATGCCTTCGACGACTTCAAGCTCGGTCTCGGCGGTCTTGGCTTCTTCAACCGTGATGACGCCTTCGTTGCCGACCTTGTCCATCGCTTTCGCGATCATGTCGCCGATTTCTTTTTCGCCGTTCGCGGAGATCGTGCCGACCTGGGCGACCTCGTCGGAGGTGTTGATCTTGGTCGAGGAAGCCAAGACCGCCGAGACCGAGCTGGAAGTCGTCGAAGGCATGCAGTTCGACCGCGGCTACCTGTCGCCCTATTTCGTCACCAATCCCGA
>JAVJPA010000362.1:0-7048 GCA_040216495.1 Amphiplicatus sp.
CGACGGCGGCGCGCGCCTCCATCATTTCAGACAGCGCGCGTTCGACGCGATCAAGGGCGAGCGACAACGGGTTGTCGTCGCCTTGAAGCTGCGACGCGGCGCGCGCGAGCCGGCGCGCGGCGACGGAGAGCTTGCCTTCAAGCCCGTCGTCGGAAAGGAGCGACGCGGCGGCGGCGAGGTCTTCGGTGGTTTTCTCCGCCGCCATCAGTTCGGCGCGGCGCGCGCTCAACGCCGCCTCCTCGCCTTCCCTGGGGCCGAGCGCTTCAAGCTCGCCGACCACATGGCGGAGATAGTCGGCTTCGGCGAGCGCCTTGTCGCGTCCCTGCCGGCGGCGCGTGAGCTCGGCCTCCGCGTCGCGCCATGCGCGCCAGAGTTTGCCGATCGCCTCAACGTCGCCGCGCGCGCCGGCGAACTCGTCGAGCAGGCCGCGATGGGTCGAAGCGGTCAGGAACCCGCGCCCATCATGCTGGCCGTGGATTTCGATCAGCGTTTCGCCGACGGCTTTCAGGAGCGCGATCGACACGGGGTGATCGTTGACGAACGCCCGGCTCTTGCCGTCGCGCCCGGCGACGCGGCGAAGGATGATCTGGTCATCGTCCGCAGGCAGACCGTTTTCCTCGAGCAGCGCCCATGCCGGGTGATCGGCGCCGACCTCGAACGCCGCCGCGGCCGACCCTTGCTGCGCGCCGGCGCGGATCGCCCCCTTGTCGGCGCGCCCGCCGGCGGCGAGCCCGAGCGCATCGAGCAGGATCGACTTGCCCGCCCCGGTCTCACCCGTGAGCGCGGTGAGGCCTTTCCCGACCGGCAGCGAAAGCTGGTCGATGAGGACGAAATTCTGGATGTGAAGCGCGGTCAGCATGAGGACTCCCGCCCCTTTGCGGCGGCGAGTCCGTAGTTACAGGATTCGCGAAAGCGGAGGAAGGACGGCGAGCGCCCGCCTAAAGGTCGTCCCCGTCCATATCCCCGCCGGCGGGCGGCGGGATCGTGGATTTCTCGGTCTGCGGCTGGCTGCCCGGCGAATAGGTCCAGTCGGTGTCGGGCGCCACCGGCCGCTCGGGCGCCTGCGCCTTATCGGCCGGATCCTTCTGGCGCTCGACGACCATGCCGTTCGAAGCGATCAGATCGCGCTTGTTGAGGAGACGGTAGGCGTCCTCGTACCATTCCGAGCCCGGATAATTATAGCCGAGCACCGCCGCCGCCGCCGCCGCCTCTTCGACGATGCCGAGTTGCAGATAGGCTTCGACAAGGCGGTACAGCGCTTCCTGCGCATGAGTCGTCGTCTGGTAGTTTTCAATGACGTACTTGAAACGGTTGATCGCGGCGATGTGCTTGTTGGCCTTCATGTAGTAACGGCCGACATACATTTCCTTGCCGGCGAGATGGTCCTGCGTCAGGTCGAGCTTGAGGCGGGCGTCGCGCGCATACTCCGTGTTCGGATAACGCCGGACGACGTCGGTCAGCGCCTGCACGGCGTTGTTGGTGTTTTCCTGATCGCGCCCCACATCCGTGATGCGCTCGTAGAAGCACATCGACTTCAGATAGTAGGCGTAGCCCGTATCCTTGTTGCCGGGATGCAGCGTGATGAACTGGTCGAGCGCCGTGATCGCTTCTTCGTAATCGTTGTTCTGGTAATAGGAGAACGCCTTCATCAGCATCGCCCGCCGCGCCCACGCCGAATAGGGATGCTGGCGCTCGACTTCCTCAAAGAGGGCGATCGCCTCTTCGTAGCGCTTGCGCTCAAGCTGGCGGGTCGCCTGCGAGTAGAGCGTCTCCACCGGGCGCTCGACATAGGCGAATTTCTTCTTTTTGCCCCCGCCCCCGGCGCAGCCCGTGACGGCCACCGCGGCGCAAACAACGATAACCATCAACGCTCTGGTGAATAAACGCATGCTGCCTTGCACCCGACTGCCTCTCGCAACGCCCCGCCCCGAAGCGGTTCTTTTAGGGGGCTCGCAGGGGCGGGTCAAACGGGCCGCTGGAAGCCGTGAAATCAGGCTCAGGCCCGCATCAGCCGGGCTTCGGGCGCGCGGCGGCGAACGGCCGCGGGGCTGTCCAGAAGGAGCCGGGCGAGCCTCGTATTGAGGTCGTGGCCGGGCTTGAAGGCGGTCACCCTGCCGAGGAGCGGCGCGCCGGCGAGCGACAAATCGCCGACCAGATCGAGCGCCTTGTGCAGGGCGAATTCGCAAGGATCGCGCAGGCCGTCGCCGTTCAGAACCTTGCCGCCGTCGATGACCAGCGCATTGTCGAGGGAGCCGCCGAGACCGAGCCCTGCCGCGCGCATCGCCTCGACCTCGCCCAGGGTGCAGAAGGTGCGCGCCGAGCCGAGACGGCCCATCGCCTCCTCCGCGTCGTCAAGAGACAGGCGCGCCGACTGGCGGCCGATGGCGGGGTCGGCGAAGTCGATCTCGATCTCTATCAGACGGCCGTCATAGGGTTCGGCCTGAACGAACCGGCCTTCCGCCTCGACCCGCACCGGCGCCGTTATTTCAAGTATCTCGCGAGGCGCATCGAGGCGGGCGAGCCCGCAATCCTCGATCAGCCAGATGAACGGGGCGGCGCTGCCGTCGAGAATCGGGACTTCCGGGCCGTGAATGTCGACGACGGCGTTGTCGACGCCGCACAGGGCGAACGCGGCGAGCAGATGCTCGACCGTCTTCACCGAAGCGCCGCGCCCGTTGGCGAGCGTGACCCCCCTGCGGGTTTCCACGACATTGGAGGCGCGCGCGGCGACTTCCGCCTCCGAGCCGCGAAAGCGCTTGCCGTCCGGGTGATGGAGGTCGGCGCGGTGAAAGACGATCCCCGTCCCGGCGGCGGCCGGGCGGATGGAAATATGAGCCTGCGCGCCCGTATGCAGCCCCGCGCCTTCAACGGCGCCGGATTTGGCCAAGGTGGTCTGCTGGACAGAACGCATCGCGCCGCAAGGTTGCTGGAAGTCGAATTGCAATTCTGGAGTGTGCCGCCCCTCCTCGCCAGCGCAAAATGAAGGTTTGTTTCCCGATATTGCAGGCGCGCAGAGCGCCCGCTCCTTCGCCGCCCTGCAACATTAAAAATAGGCGAACAATTCGTACCCGCACCGATTATGGTTCCCGCCCCGCTAGGGGAGTGGTAATTTCGTTAACGCTCATTCGGGCTGACAAATCTTGGGGGTCGCCATGAGAATGCTTTCTTTGTCTTTTCTGCTATTGGCTGCCGCCTTGCTTGCCGCGCCCGCCGCGCAGGCTAGCGTCTTCACCGGCGCTCTCAGCGGCGCGAATGAATCGCCGCCCAACGCCTCGCCCGGAAGCGGAACCGTCATCGTCACGCTCGACGAAACCGCCCACACCCTGACGATCGAGTTCCAGTTTCAGGACCTCATCGGAACCACCACCGCAGCGCACCTTCACTGCTGCACGCCGCCGGGCGCCAACGCCGGGGTCGCGACGCAAGTCCCGACCTTCATCGGCTTCCCGCTCGGCGTCACGGCGGGAAGCTACTTGCAGACGTTCGATCTGACGGACAGCGCCTCATACAATCCTTCGTTCGTCACCGCGAACGGATCGGTCGCCGGCGCGGAGGCCGCGCTCATCGCGGCGCTGTTCGCGGGCGAGGTCTATGCGAATCTGCACACGACGCAATTCGGCGGTGGCGAGTTGCGCGCCAATCTCGCCGAAATCCCGGTGCCCGCGGCGCTGTGGCTGTTCGCAGCCGGCGGGCTTGTCGTGATGCGCGCGGCGCGCCGTCGCCCGACGCTCTAGGCTTTAGCTTTACCGGCGCGCCCATCCGCCCTCAATGCGCCGCGCCAGAAAACCCCGCCTCAAGAGGCGGGGTTTTTTCCTTTCAAGCGAGCTTAAACGACAGGCCGCTTCGATATGACGACGAGCCGGCTTGCCGCCTTTGACTGTTCGAGGCATCAAGACGCCCTCTCAACGCAGCCGACTGGAGCTAGAATGAGATTGAAATCATCGCCGCGACGCCTCGCCGCCGCGTTCGCCGTCAGCGCCGCCTTTATCGGAACCGCCGCCGCGCAGGACGAGACCGATATGCCCCTCGTGCTGCTGCATCCGATCTTCGCCGCCGATTACACATGTTCAGAACACTGGGAGGGCCAGCTTCAGCATCTCGGCGATGCGCGGGGGACGGACTGCCTCGTCACCGGACTGATAAAAACGCCGAACGGCGGGGCTTTCTCGCGCACGTTCGAAGGCGACGGCGCCGAAAACGAACAGTGGTACTCGTGGGGCGAGACAGTTCTCGCGCCTCTCTCGGGAGAGGTCGTCCGTATGCACATCAACCCCGCCGTCAACAAGCCGGGCGATCTCGGCCAGCCTCCCGCCTCGATGATCGCCATCCGCCGCGCGGACGGCGTCACGGTCGTCGTCGCGCATATCGCGGAGCCGACCGTCGCTCAGGGCGACACGGTCGCCGCCGGCCAGCCTATCGCCATCGTCGGCAATAACGGGTTCAGCCGCTCGCCCCACATTCATGTGGGCGCCTTCCGCGACAAGACCCCGTTGCAGATCCGTTGGGACCTGCGCCCGATGGCGAAACTGCGCGGGATAGAGGCTGGCGAGACGCCGTAAAGCGGGCGGTTTTTCCACGCCCCTCTCAACCGCCCGTTCACCTAGCCCTGCGACGATGCCGCTCGCCCCGCCTGCCCGCAGGCGCGACTGAAGAGCGAGCCGCATGAACCGCCGCAGCCTGATCCTCGCCGCCTTTTTGGTTTTCGGTCTTTCCGCCTGCGGCGATGGACGAAACGGGTCGCCCAACAGCATCCTCGTGGAGGGCGTCTCGGAGCGTTCGTTCTTCTACCGCATGATCGCCTCCTTCATCGTCGTCGAAACCGGCGAGGTGATCGATTTCAACTTTGTCGTCGGTTGCGGCGTCGAGACGACCTGGTGGCGCGCGGGCGGCGGACGGACGGAGCGCGCTTCGTGGACGCCGAAGAACATGGTCATGCCGACGGCGGACGGCGGCGCCATTCTGCTGCGCCCGCCGAAGGTCTGCGACGACCGCATCCTGTCGGAGGTCCCGGCGGACTTCATGCCGTTCGTCATCTGGTTCGACGATGTCAACGACATGGATTTCGGCTGGGGACACGCGACGGAGGCCGCCTATGAAGGACCTAACGCGAAGCTCAACTTCGTCGGCGCGGTGATTACGAAATCGGACGCCGAGGCGTGGAAGCGCTGGCGGGAAGAGGCGGCGGCGGCGTATGAGCAGATCGGCCAACTGCCCGGCCCCTGGGGCTATTCGCACGAGGAGAGCCCCGACGAGCAGCAGGCCTTCGTCAAGAGCCTCGGCGAGAACGGCCGCGACATCGCCGAATACTGCACCGGCTACTGGCGCATCAAGCTGCCAGACGACGTTCTGGCGCAACTCATCGACATCTGGCCGGAGGATGCGGGACAGTTCTGGGTTGTCGGGGTCGGCTCGTATGTCGGCAACACCGAGGAAATTTTGCGATCAGGAGTCTATGAAGACGGAATGCCGTTAAAGACGTATGACGTCACGAATTTGGGCTCGTCGTACGGCATGGTCCGACACGCTGGCGGGGGATACCTTCCCTATGGCGGCGCGATCAAGAACATGCGCGCCGGCGAACGTTATCCCCTTCTGCCGTTCTCCCTTTCCTCCGACAAACCGATCACGGAGCCGCAGGACTCTTATGCGCGCAAGCTGATGGTCGGGCCGGAATGGGACGGCCTCCTCGCCTGCGGCAAGGAGGAGCGGGTCGATCAGTTCGTGCAATTCTATTTGGCGGGAACTGAATACGACCGTGAGCAGCGCCTGCGCGACGGCGATCCCGATCTGCGCCGTGCGACGACGGCGGACGGATCCGACGGGATAATCCTCTACATGCCCGCAAGCTTCGACGTCGACTACAAGCTCAAGCGTTACCAGCTTTACATAAACGACCAACTCGTTGCGGAAAGTATCCATCCGTTGTCGCCGCCTTTGTGGATCATTGATCGCGAGGGCTATCTGTACAAAGTCGCGGTCGTGGGTTCGCCGTAGCTGTCGCCAACACTTCGCCTAAAGGATCCAATGAAAGGGCCGAGGGGTAATGCCGACAAGCGAAGATACGCTCTATAGTGCGCTGGCCGGGCAAATTTACCGTCGAATCTTCTTTCTTTAGCGAGCCAGCCAACAGCGCCAAAAAAGGCCCGCTCGCGCGGGCCTTTTCAATTCAATCCGTCAGCATCCTGACTTATCCCGTCTTCTTCTTTCTCAGAAACGACGGGATCTCAAGCTCCGCGTCGGCGCCGTCGTCGAAGAGGTCGCCGCGCTGGGGCTGGGGCGCGCGGGCGGCTTCCGGGGCGCGCGGGGTCGGCGCGGCTTCCGAGCGCATGTCCGGGCGCGGCGCGGGCTGGCGCGGCGTTGGCTGCTGCCGGTGCACGGGCTGGCTCGCGCCGGCGCCGCCGATGGCCTTGAACATGTCGAGCGCGGCCTCGATCGAGGTCTTGCCGAGGGACTGCGCCGCATCGCGGAAAGGATTGCGATGGTGGGCGGCGGCTTCGTCGGCGGGGCGCAGCGCAGCCGCGCGCGGCGCTTCGTGCTCGCGCGCGACGGGAACCGACGGCGCCGCCGTGCGGCGGATAGCGCCCGGCAGCGGGCCGGAGAGCGTGTCGCCCGAGCCTTCCGTCAGCATACGGCGGATGCGCTCATGCACGTCGCCGACCGGATTGGCCTGCGGCTGCAACAGCGGCGCGGCGTCCGGCGTTTCAGCGCGGATCGGCGCGGGCGCCGGGTTGAACGCGACGGAAGCAGGCGCCGGCGCCGGTTCGCGCCAAGGTTTCGAGACGGCGACCGTCGTCTTCTGCTCCGCGGGCTTTGCGGCCTCGCGCGCCACGGTGTCGATGCCGGTGGCGACGACGGAAACGCGCACGCGCCCTTCGAGCTCCTGGTTGAAGGTCGAGCCGACGATGATGTTGGCGTCGGGATCGACCTCCGAACGGATGCGGTTCGCGGCTTCGTCGACCTCGAACAGGGTCATGTCCATCGAGCCGGTGATGTTGATGAGAACGCCCTTGGCGCCTTTCATCGAGACTTCGTCGAGCAGCGGGTTGGA
>JAVJPA010000363.1:0-1838 GCA_040216495.1 Amphiplicatus sp.
CTACGAAGGCACGCACGACATCCACGCGCTGATCCTCGGCCGCGCGATGACGGGCTTGCAGGCGTTCTCGTAACATGACCTTCCGTTCGCTGCTGTTCGTGCCCGGCTCGCGCCCGGACCGTTTCGAGAAAGCGGCGGCGAGCGGCGCCGATGCGGTGTGCATCGACCTCGAAGACGCGGTGGCGCCGCGCGACAAGGACAAGGCCCGCGCCGATACGTTCGCGTTTCTGAAATCATCGCCGCAAGGCGCGGCGGTCGGATTTCGCCTCAACGCGCTCTCCAGTCTCGACGGGTTCCGCGACGTGGTCGCCTTCGCCGGAAGCGGCGCCAGGCCCGCCTTCATCATGATCCCGAAAGCGTCGGGCGGCGACGAGCTTGCCCAGCTTCGCGCCGCGCTCGGCGTCGAGGCGCCGCCTTTCTGGCCGCTCCTTGAACATCCGTCCGCGTTGCCGCGCCTCTTCGACATCGCCCGCGCCGCTGGGTCTTCCGGCGGCGTCATGCTCGGCGGAGTGGATTATTCCGCGGCGCTCGGGCGCGAGCCGGGATGGGAGGCGCTGCATCACGCCCGCGCTTCGCTTGTCGCTGCGACCGCGGCGGCGGGATGCGGCTCCATCGACGCGCCGTATATTGACGTGAAGGACGAGGCGGGTCTCGCCGCCGAAACGCAGCGCGTGCGCGACATGGGCTTTACGGGCCGGGCCTGTATTCACCCGGCGCAGATCGCCGCGATCAACGCCATTTTCACGCCGAGCGCGGAGGAAATGTCGAAGGCCGAGAAAGTCGCCGCCGCCTATGACGCCGCCGGCGGCGGCGTCTCGCTGCTCGACGGCTCGCTGATAGAGGCGCCGGTGCGCGCGCAGGCGGAGCGCGTGTTGAAACAGGGCCGCAAGGACTGAACCGTCCCGACTAGCGGAGAGGAGCGCGATGACAGGTCCGCTTTCATTCCGGCTTGCGCTGGCGGTATTCGCCGCCATGGCGGTGGGCGTCACGGTTCGCGCCGAAACGCACAAGCCGCGCGTTCTCGTCTTCTCGCATACGACAGGCTGGCGGCACGATTCCATCGAGCCCGCGCGGGATGCGATCAAAGCGCTTGCCGCGCGGGACGGTTATGAGACCGTCGCCAGCGAGGACCCGTCCGTTTTCTCCGAGGGAGGACTCGCCGGGTTCGACGCCGTGCTGTTTCTCAGCAGCACCACGGGCATGCCGAAGGACGGCGCCGAAGAACCTATGTGGCTCCTCGGCGATAAACGCGATGCGTTGCAGGCGTTCGTCAAGGGAGGCGGCGCCGTCATCGGCGTCCATGCGGCGGCGGACTCCCATTATGGCTGGCCATGGTACGGGCGCATGATCGGCGGCTATTTCAAGCGCCACCCGGAAGGAACGCCCGAAGGCGCGCTCAAAGTCGTCGACGCCTGCCATCCGGCGACGCTCGCTCTGCCTGCGGAGTTTCGCCGGGCCGACGAATGGTACTTCTTCAGCGACGTCAATCCGGAGACGACGACTCTGGTGACGCTCGATCCCGCGTCTATCGGCGAAGCTGAAAGCGCGCCGGTTCCTGTCGCCTGGTTCCATGAGTTCGAAGGCGCGCGCGTCTTCTACACGGCGATGGGACACACCAAGGAATCCTATGCGGAGCCGCTGTTTCTTCAGCATCTTTCCGGCGGCATCCGCTGGGCGCTGAAGCTGGAAGAAGCGCCGGCATCGTGCCGCGACGCCCGGTAAGACCGGCCACCCGGTTTTCGCCGATCCCGCCAGCATGGTCTTTTGCCGGCGTGCGATTGCCAATCGTTCATTTCCCTTTCGCCGCGCGAACGGAACGAAAACCGCGCGTATTTGTT
>JAVJPA010000364.1:0-4342 GCA_040216495.1 Amphiplicatus sp.
TCCAAAATTTTTTATTAAATTTGTCGGACGCCGCAAAAGGCGTCATCCGGGCGCGGACCGGGTAAACTGGCCAGGTTACACCAGCCGCGAACGGTCCATCGCCGCCTTAACGAAAGCGGCGAATAACGGATGCGGCTGGAAGGGGCGCGATTTCAGTTCCGGGTGGTACTGCACGCCGATGAACCACGGATGATCGGGAATCTCCATAATCTCGGGCAGCAAGCCGTCCGGGGATTCGCCGGAGAAAACGACGCCGGCTTTTTCGAGCTTCTCCGCCCACGCCATGTTCACTTCGAAACGGTGGCGGTGGCGTTCCTCGATCTCGGTCGCGCCGTAAATCTCGGCGACGCGGCTGCCGGGTTTCAACCGCGCGGGATACGCGCCAAGGCGCATCGTGCCGCCGAGATCGCCGCCGACCTTGCGCGTCTCGCGCTCATTGCCGCGCGTCCACTCGGTCATCAGCCCGACGATCGGCACGCCGCCAGCGCCGAACTCCGACGAGGTCGCCTTGTCTTCATGCAGGAGGCTGCGCGCCGCTTCGATCACCGCCATCTGCATGCCGAAACAAATGCCGAAATACGGGATCTGTTTTTCGCGGGCGAATTTTGCGGCCATGATCTTGCCTTCGGCCCCGCGCTCGCCGAACCCGCCGGGAACGAGAATGGCGTGCACTTCCTCAAGCTCGGAAATAGCCTCGTTCCCGCGTTCGAACACGCTGGAATCGATCCATTTGATCTCGGCGCGGACATTGTTGGCGATGCCGCCATGGGCGATGGCTTCAGTGAGCGACTTGTAGGCGTCTTTCAGGACCGTGTACTTGCCGACGATGGCGATCTTCACTTCGCCGTCCGGCTTCGTCACCCGCTCGACGATCGTCCGCCAGCGCGAGAGGTCCGGCGCGGGCGCATCCGTGATGCCGAAGGCGGCCAGAACTTCGTCGTCGAATTTCTCCGCATGATAGGCGAGCGGCACTTCGTAGATGGTGCGCGCATCGAGCGCCTGCACCACCGCAGAGGCGCGCACGTTGCAGAACAGCGCGATCTTCTTTTTCTCGGACTCAGGAATCGGCCGGTCGGCCCGCACCAGCAAAATATCCGGCTGGATGCCGATCGAGCGGAGCTCCTTCACCGAGTGCTGCGTCGGTTTTGTCTTGAGCTCGCCCGCTGACGGGATGAACGGCATCAACGTCAGATGCGCGAACACCGCCTGCCCGCGCGGCAATTCATTATGCAACTGGCGGATCGCCTCGAAGAACGGCAGTCCTTCGATGTCGCCGACCGTGCCGCCGATTTCGCAGAGCACGAAATCGCCGCCGCCGGCGTCGCCGAGCACGAACTCCTTGATCGCGTCGGTGACGTGCGGAATGACCTGCACCGTCGCGCCGAGATAATCGCCGCGCCGCTCGCGTTCGATGATGCCGGCGTAAATTTTCCCTGTCGTGACGCTGTCGGACTTCGACGCCGAAACGCCGGTGAAGCGCTCGTAATGGCCGAGATCGAGATCGGTCTCGGCGCCGTCGTCGGTGACGAACACCTCGCCGTGCTGATACGGGCTCATGGTCCCCGGATCGACATTCAGGTAGGGGTCAAGCTTCCGTAGACGGACTTTATAGCCGCGTGCCTGAAGCAGCGCCGCGAGAGACGCCGCCGCTATGCCCTTGCCGAGGGAAGAGACCACGCCGCCGGTGATGAAAATATACCGCGTCATGGAAGGCCGTCTTAGACCGCTTTCGCGGGCGAGGGATAGGGGGCGCGGGCGACTATTTTCGGGAATGCGCCTTGATTAAAGGATGATCGCGCGGATTCAGCCGGGCGCAGCCGAAACTCTCGCCGAACCGGCGGGACCGTTACTCTTGAGGCTCGGGCTGGGGGTCGCTTTCAGCCGGCGCGTCCTGAGTTTCGGAGGGTGCGGCTTCCGCCGGCGCCGTTGTTTCTGCGTCGGCCGGCGTTTCAGGCGCCGCTCCGAGCGAATCCAGCATGTCCGATGCGGTCGGCGATTGCGCGCCTTCGGCTCCGAGCGTCCTTAGGAGGTCGTCGGTCGAGGTTTCGCCAGGCGCGCTTGATTCGGCCGCTGGCGCGCCGTTTGAACGGGTCAGCTCGTCGATCAAGGAGTCTTCGCTCTCGCCGCGGTCGGCGAAAATCGCCAGGGCAATAGAGGTGGTGAAGAACAACGCCGCCAGAACAGAAGTGGTGCGGGTCAGCGCCGTCGCGGCCCCGCGTCCCGTCATGAACCCGCCGCCGCCCCCGCCCATGCCGAGCGCGCCGCCTTCGGAACGCTGCAACAGCACAACGCCGATGAGCGCGAGCACGATGAGGGAATGGATGGTGAGGATAACGGTGATCATGGCGCAATTTTCGTTGGCGTAAGGCCGAGATAGGGTTCCGGCCCCGCGATGAGAAGGGGGGTGTCTACGCCAAGGCGCCCCTCAAAACAAGGCGCTCAGACGGACTGGATGATGGCGTAAAAGTCCTCAGCCTTGAGGCAGGCCCCGCCGACCAGCGCGCCGTTAACCTCGGCGACCGCGAGAATTTCGGCGGCGTTCGACGGCTTGACCGAGCCGCCATAGAGAATGCGCGTCGCCCCCCCGACCCTGCTGCGGATAAACCCGTGCATGGCGGCGATTTCTTCAATGGTCGGCGTCAATCCGGTGCCGATGGCCCAGACCGGCTCATAGGCGACGACGACCTCGCCCTCGCCCGGCAGAGAGCCCCCAAGCTGGGCGCCGACGACCGTTTCGGCCCTGCCCGCCTCCCGTTCGGCTCGGGTTTCGCCGACGCAGACGATCGGCGTCAGCCCGGCGCGCAAGCCGGCCTCGGCCTTGGCTTTGACCTCAGCGTCGCGCTCGCCGTGATCGGCGCGGCGCTCGGAATGGCCGACAATAACGAAGCTGGCGCCCGCGTCTTTCAGCATTTCCGCGCTGATGTCGCCGGTATGCGCGCCGCTCGCCGCCGCATGACAGTCCTGACCGCCGGCGTATACGCCCGTTCCGTCGAGCCGCATCGCTGCGGCGGCCAGCAATGTCGCGGGCGGACAGACCAGAACGTCGGCCCTTTCCGGCGCGCGCCGGCCCAGAAGCGCCAGCAGCCTGTCCACCTCGCCGACAGAGCCGGCGAGACCGTTCATTTTCCAGTTTCCGGCGATTAACGGCTTCATGACCTTCCCGGCCTTTTATGTCGCAGCGGCTTTCCGAGCGCCCCGCCTATTCAAAGCCCGCGCCAAAGTCCAGCGCCGCCGCCTTGTTCTCCCGCGAGGGCGCGACTAGGTTCGCCCGCAAATCAACACAGCCGCAGGGTCCCTCAAGGATATGCGGCGCAGCGGGACCGGGTCCAATGCTCAAGCAGGTGCGCAGCGCGCTTAAAGGCGTGATCGCGTGGTTCATCATCGTCCTTCTCATCCTCGCCTTTGCGTTGTGGGGCGTGCCGGAGCTGCGCAACTTCACCCAGACCGCGCCCCTGAAGGTCGGCGAGACAGGCTTCTCGCAGCAGACCATCGTCAACGAGTTCAACCGGCAGATCGCAACCCGCCGCAACCAGAGCGAGGGCGGTTACACCCGCGAACAGGCGATCGCCGACGGCCTGCCCGAGACGGTCATCAACTCCCTCGCGACCCGGTCTGTGCTGGAGCAGGAGGCCGCGAAGCTGGGTCTCGTGATGCCCCGCTCGCTGGTGCGCGACTACATCCAGTCAGAGGAAGGGTTCAAAAACCCCGCGACCGGCGAAGTCGATCAGTTCGTGATCCAGAGCATCGCCCAGAACAACGGCATGAGCGTTTCTCAGCTCGAAAACGTTTTGAAACAGGATCTGTTGCGCAACCAGCTTATCCAGTCCGTTTCCGTCGGCGGGCAGGCGCCGAAGGCGCTCGTCGAGGCGATGCTCCTGCGCGACGTCGAACTGCGCCGCGTCGCGTACCTGACGATCACCGACGATCTCGCCGGCATTCCCGCCGAGCCGACTCCCGATGCGCTGAAAGCCTATTACGACGCGCACCCCGAAACTTTCACGGCGCCTGAATATCGAACTTTCTCATTGGTGACGCTCGACGAGCACGATTTCCGCGAAGGTCTCGCCGCGCCGGAGGATGATCTTCGCAAACTGTACGAGGTGAACAAGGCGCGGCTTTACGACGCCCCGGAAAAACGCACCCTGTACCAGATCACCTTCGACACCGAAGCGCAGGCGCAAGCGGCGGTCGGCGCGTTGCGCGACGGCAAGCCGTTTGAAAACGTCGCCAGCGAACGCGGGCTTTCGCTCGACGCCGTCACGTTCACGGATGTCACCGCAAGCGATCTGCTCGACGCCGGCGTGGCCAAGGCCGCCTTCGCGGAAGACAGATCGGAAGAGCG
>JAVJPA010000365.1:0-16373 GCA_040216495.1 Amphiplicatus sp.
CAATTTTGCTGCCAACTCCGGTAAACCCATTGAGATAGAATTCAGGTATCCAATGATGCTTTCTTGATATTTTCTCGTTCATTGTCTGATTGAATGGCTTTAGCAGTTAGTTTTAGCAGAGCAAATGGGAACTACGCCCCCAACATCTTCCTTACCCGCCCCATCGCCATCAGCGGGAAATAATGCCGGTAGAGGTTGTAGTTGATCATGAAGGCGCGGCTTAGCTCCGGGCCCTGTTTCAGGCGCTCCGTCAATAACGGATCGCCGAGCTTGATGGTCGCGCCGACGCCGTAGCCGGGGAAGCCTGTCCCGGTGTATTCCGGTTCTTCCCATGTGCCGTTCTTCTGGCGCTCGATGAGGAAAGCCGTCCCTTTCGCGATGGCGTCCCTGTCTTTCGCGCGGTGCGCGGCGGCGAGGCCCATCAGCGCCCACGCGGTCTGCGAGGCGGTCGTCTTGCCGCGGCCCGACATGGCGGGGTCCATGTAGGACGCGCAGCTTTCGCCCCATCCGCCGTCCGCCTGCTGACGGTCAAGGAGCCAGTCGCAGGCGCGGTGAATGTAGGGCTGGTCCATGTTCTCGCCGACGGCTTCCAGCGCTGGCAAGACCGCGCCCACGCCGTAGATGTAATTGACGCCCCAGCGGCCGAACCACGACCCGTCCGCTTCCTGCTCGCGCTTCAGCCATGCCACGGCGCGCGCTATCGCCGGATGATCCTTCAGCCCAAGCTTGCCGAACGCCTCGACGATATGCGCCGTCACGTCCACCGACGGCGGATCGAGCGCCTCGCCGAAATCGCAGAATGGAATCTTGGTCAGGATGGTCTTGTCATTGTCCTTGTCGAACGCGCCCCAGCCGCCGTCGCGGCACTGCATGCCGAGGAGCCAGTCGACGCCGAGACGGATCGCCTCGTCGATCCCTTTCGCCTTCCACTTCGGATCGTCGCGGAACTGCGAGAGAATGATGAGCGCGACCGCCGTATCGTCCGTATCGGGATAGAAATAATTCTTGTACTCGAACGCCCAGCCGCCCGGCGCGACGTTCGGGACTTTCACCTGCCAGTCGCCGGGACGCCGAACCTGCTGGTCCAGCAGCCATTGGACGGCTTTTTCGACTTGCTCGGGATGCCTGTCGTTAAGACCGGCGTCGTCGAAGGCGAGAAGCGTCAGCTCCGTGTCCCAGACCGGCGAGGTCGACGCCTGAATCCACGTCGCGTCGTCCTCGTCGACCCGCCAGCGCGGATCGTCGAGAGCGGCGAGGCCCTTCGCCATGTTCGGGTGATCGTGCGCGTACCCTTCCGTATACAGCGCCATCAGCGAATAGATCCACGGCGGCTGGATGCCGCCCCAGACGCCGTCCGCGTCCTGATGCTGGATGATCCATTCGAGCGCGCGCTTGACCGCCGCGTTGCGGTTGAGGCCGATATGCGTTTGCGCGCCGAAACTTTGCAGGCCGTGCAAAATCCTGTCTGTCGTGCGGAAAAACCCGCCCCAGAAATCGGCGCCCGGCTTGCCCGGCAATTCGTAGTCGAACCTTTCGCGCCCGCCCGGAAACAGCGCGTCGAGCCGGTTCGGACCGGGCAAGGGCCGCGACGGGCGGCGCGCCGAGAGCACGGCGATGGGCATCAGGGTCGCTCGCGCCCATTGCGCGAAATTGTAGATCGAGAACACGAACCAGTTGGGAAACCAGATGACTTCCGGCGGCAGGTTCGGCGTCTTCTCCCACGGCCACTCGCCGATCAGCGCCAGCCAGTAGCGCGTGAAGACGCGGATGTTTTTCAATCCGCCCTTGGAGAGAATCCAGTCGCTCGCGCGCTTCATATGCGGCGCGTCAGCCGCGTCGCCCTCGCAGCGCAGCGCCGCATACGCCTCGACCGTCGTGTTGATGTCGCCCGCCGGCGCGCCGTGATAAATCTCCCATGACCCGTCAGGCCGCTGGCTCCGCCGCAGGCTCTCGGCGAGACGCCCGCACAGGTGATGGCCGTCGAGATGCATGAACCACAGCGCAAGGCGCCATTGCGCCTCCATGCAGGCGTTGGATTCCAGCCGGCCGACCCAGTAGCCTTCGGGCTTCTGGCGTTCGGCGAGCCAGCCCGCCGCCGCGTCGATGGCGCCGTCGAGCGCCGCCGTGAAATTGTCCGCCCGCGCCGCGCCCGGCGTCTGCTTTTCATCCAGCATTCCGGCCACCCGAAACCTCGCCTTTCGCCTGACTTCTTCCGGGCTGAGGGGGAAGAGGTCAAGGCCGGCGGCGCCGCAGCCCCTGGCCGCCCATGCTGACACATAATGACAAGGGCCTGCGCTAAGATGCCCCGTCCCGCCCTCATAACGGAGCCAGCCATGACGAAAGAGCTTGTTTTCTACACCAACCCGCGCTCGCGCGGCGGCATCATCCACTGGATGCTGGAAGAAACCGGCGCGGCCTACCGCACCGAGGTCAAGGAATTCGGGACCACCATGAAGGCGCCCGACTATCTCGCCATCAACCCGATGGGCAAGGTGCCCGCGATCAGGCATGGCGATACGGTCGTGACCGAGTGCGCGGCGATCTGCGCTTATCTCGCCGACGCCTTTCCCGAAGCCGGGCTTGCGCCCGCCCTGGCGGACCGCGGCGCCTATTACCGCTGGCTGTTCTTCGCGGCCGGACCGCTCGAAGCGGCGATTGCGAACCACGCTGTCGGCTGGGACCCCGCGCCGGACAAGCAGGGCATGTTCGGGTACGGCGCCTATGACAGCGCGGTCGATGCGCTTGCGGGCCATCTCAAGGGGCGCAGCTATGTCGCCGGCGACCGTTTCACCGCGGCGGATGTTTATGTCGGCGCGCATGTCGGATGGGGCATGCAGTTCGGGTCCCTGCCCAAACGTCCCGAGTTCGAGGCGTACTGGAACGGTCTCAAGGATCGCCCGGCCCAGCGGCGCTCGATGGAGCAGGCCATGAGCAACGCATGACGCGCGCCGGGCGCGATCCAGCCGCGCTTCGGGACAGGGCGAAAAACTCGCCGACGCCAACGCCCATCAGCCCTTGACCCTCACGCTGCGTGAGGCCCTATCGATCCCGCCAGCGGAAAGCGCGGGATATGAAACAGAAACTGACAGTCGGAGACTTGGCGAAGGCGGCGGGCGTATCCGTCCGCACCCTTCGCCATTATGACGAGATCGGGCTTCTTTCCCCCGCGTTCGTTGGCGACAACGGCTATCGCTATTACGGACGGGACGAATTCCTCCGTTTGCAGCAGATCATGCTGCACCGGGAGATGCGGATTCCGTTGAAGGAGATCGGGAGCCTTCTCGAACGGCAGGGCGCGGATTACGCCGCGCTTCTCGCTGGCCACCGGGAACGGCTCGCGGCCGAAGCGAAACGCTATCGCCAGCTTGTGAAAACGATCGACCGCACGATCGCAGACCTGGAAAGCGAGCGCGACATGAAAACGAAGGATCTCTACAAGGGTTTCTCGAAAGAGAAGCAGGAAGAATACGAAAGCTGGCTGGTCGAAACCTATGGCGGCGACATGCGCCAGCGCATCGAAGACAGCAGGAAAGCTTACGCCGATGCGAGCGAGGAGCAGCGAGCGAGACTCATGCGCGATCTGGAAGAGATCGAGACGGGACTCGCAGCAGAAATGAAAAAAGGAACGGCGGCCGACGCCTCCGCGATCGAGCCGCTGCTTGAGCGCCACAGGGAGTGGATCGGCGCGATGTGGAATCGCCCCTGTTCGCCGGACGCTTACATCGGCCTTGCCGATCTCTACCTTTCGCATCCCGATTTCCGCGCGCGCTACGAGACGATCGCAGCCGGCTTCACGGACTGGCTGACGGCGGCGATGAAGGCGCACGCGGCGCGACAAAGCGGTTGACCGCGTCCGGCAAAAGCTGAACCTTGGAGCGCATGTTCTACGCCCTCCTCGCCTCGCGCTTCGATCCCGCCGCGCCGTTCCTGACCGTTCCCGGCGGGCGGCGCTGGTCATACGGCGAGATCGAGGCGCTGTCGGCGCGCATGGCGGGCGCGCTCCTCGCTGCGGGGGCCAATCCCGGCGACCGGGTGTGCGTGCAGGTCGACAAGAGCGCGGAGAATGTCGCGCTCTACCTCGCGGCGCTGCGCGCCGGGCTTGTCTACGTTCCGCTCAATACGGCGTACACGGAAAGCGAGGTCGGCTACTTCCTTTCGGACGCCGAACCCGCGCTGTTCGTGTGCCGCCCGGAAGCCGAAGAGGCGCTGAAATCGGTCGCGGCGAAAGCCGGCGTGCACGGCGTCTACACGCTCGGGGCCGACGGCAAGGGATCGCTCAGCGACGCGCAGGAAGACGCCCTTCCCTTCAACGGGATCGAACGCCGCGCGGCGGACGATCTCGCCGTCATCCTCTATACGTCAGGCACGACGGGTCGTTCGAAAGGCGCGATGCTGACCAACGGCAATCTCGCCTCGAACGCGCTCGCTTTGCACAAGCTCTGGGGCTTCGCGCCCGGCGACGCGCTCCTGCACGCGCTCCCCATCTTTCACATTCACGGCCTCTTCGTCGCCCTGCACACGGCGATGCTGAACGGCTCGGAAATTCTGTTCCTGCCTTCTTTCGACGCCGCCGCTGTGCGCGACGCGCTGAAGCGCGCGACCATCATGATGGGCGTGCCGACTTTCTATTCGCGCCTGCTCGCCGAGCCCGGTTTCGGCAAGGAAGATTGCGCGACCATGCGTCTCTTCATCTCCGGCTCTGCGCCGCTGACGGTCGAGACGTTCAACGCGTTCGAGGCGCGCGCGGGCGTGCGCATCCTCGAACGCTACGGCATGTCGGAAGCCGGCATGATCGCCTCCAACCCTCTCAACGGCGAGCGCATTGCCGGAACGGTCGGCTTCGCCCTGCCCGATGTCAGCATCCGCATCACCGGCGAAGACGGCGCGCCGCTCGCCCATAGCGAAGCCGGAAACGTCGAAGTGAAAGGCCCGAACGTTTTCGCCGGCTACTGGCGCATGCCGGAAAAGACGCAAAGCGAATTCAGGGACGGCTGGTTCGTCACAGGCGATGTGGGCATGCTCGACGCCGAAGGCCGGCTGACCCTTGTCGGGCGCTCGAAAGACCTCATCATCGCCGGCGGCTACAACATCTATCCGATCGAGATCGAACAGGTTCTCGACGCGCTTCCCGGCGTCGCCGAGTCAGCCGTCATCGGCGTTCCGCATCCCGACATGGGCGAAGGCGTCGTCGCCGTGCTCGCCGCAGCGAAGGACGCGCCGCGCCCCGACGATGCGATGCTCGCCGCCGCCATGGAAGCGCTCGCCAAATTCAAACGCCCGCGCCGCTTCTTCTGGGCCGATGCGCTGCCGCGCAACGCCATGGGCAAGGTGCAGAAGCAGACGCTGCGGGAAACCTACCGCGACGCTTTCGCCGCCTGACGCGGTTTTTGCGCGCGCAAACCTTTCCCTATCTCCGTCACCAGCGCGCGCAACCAGATCGACGCCGGATCGCTTTGCGCGCGCGCCGGCCAGAAAATGAATTGCTCGTCGACGCCCGGATCGTATGGCGGGACGACGGCCGCGAGCCCGAGCCGCGCGCCGGCGCTGGCGATCAGCCGGCGGGGGACGAAGGCGACAAGATCCGTCGCGGCGGCGGCGTGAAGGGCCTGCAAATACGAGGGGACGACGAGCGCGAGGCGGCGCTCGATCCCGAGCGGACGCAGCCATTCGTCGATGATGTCTTCGCGCCGTCCCGGCGAGACGACGGCGATGTGGCGCGCGGCGAGAAACGCGCCGGCGTTTTTCAGGCGCGCGCCGGCGGGATGGCCCTTGCGGACGGCGAGCGCGTCGCTGTCCGTATAAAGGAGCGCCCGCTTGAACCGCGGAAACGCTTCCGCCCCGCAATAAATGATGAGATCGATATCGTGCGCATCATCCAGCGACGCAGGATCGCGCCACGGAACGATCTCGATTTTGACGCCGGGCGCCGCCGTCTCCGCCTTTTCGATGAGCGACGGAACGATCAGCACAAGGACGATGTCTGGAATCATCACCCGGAAGCGCCGCGCCGAACGGGCCGGATCGAACCCCGTCTCCTCGAACAGGCCGCGCACCCGCGCCAGCGCTTCGCCGAGCGGCGCCTTCAGCGCTTCTGCGCGCGGCGTCAGCGACATGCCCGATCCGGCGCGCACCAGCAGCGGGTCGCCGAACGCTTCGCGTAGGCGCCGCAGCGCATGGCTCATCGCCGGCTGGGAGAGACCGAGCCGCTCCGCCGCGCGGCTGACATTTTCCTCCGCCATCAGCGCGTCGAGCGCAGTCAGAAGATTGAGATCGAGCTCCAGTAAATTCTTCATATGAATACCATATATTCACATCATGTAATTGATGAATATATCACGATCTGCGATATTGGCGCTACGCAATAAGGAACAGCCAAATGTCAGCCGTAGAAAACAAGAAACTCATCAGGGAAGCCTATGACGCTCTCGCAGAAGGCGAGCGCCGCCCGCTTGGCGCGCTTTTCGCCGACGAGGTCGAATGGAACATGATCGGAACGACCGCGTGGTCGGGCCGCTACGAGGGCAAGGAAGCGATCTACAGGGATCTTCTCGCCCCGCTCTTCTCGCTGTTCGGCGATGTCTACTCCAGCCGCGCTTCCCGCATCATCGCGGAAGACGATCTCGTCGTCGTCGAATCGCGCGGGCGCGTCACGACCAAGACCGGCAAGCCCTACAACAACGCCTATTGCATGATTTACCGGATGAAGGCCGGAAAGATCGTCGAGATCACCGAGTATCTCGACACGGCCCTCGTCGACGCGGTCCTCGAAAAGCCCGCCGCCGCGTAACTTGCTGACAGGCGCTCCGCCCGGTAGGGTCCCCCGAATCCATCATCCGAGGGACCTTTTTCATGACGTTACGCGCATCCGCCGCCATTGGCGCGCTCGCCCTTTCTGTCGCCGCCTGCGGGGATAAACAATCCGAAGCCCCGGCGGCGGAAACAGGCGCGCCCGTCGTCGTCGGCGACAAGTTCACTTACGCCAACTATGACGAGGTGCAGGCGACGAATGTCGATCTCGACCTGACGGTCGGCTTCGACAGCAAAACCCTGGAAGGAACCGCGACGCTCGACCTGAAACGCATCAAGCCGGATGCGGCGCGCGTTATTCTCGATACGAACGATCTTGAAATTTCATCTGTGGAGGTTCAGGGCCGCGGCGGCTGGGCCGCGACCGACTTCACCCTGGGCGAAGACGACGAAATCCTCGGCTCGAAGCTCGAAATCGCGCTGCCGAAAGGCGCCGACAGGGTCCGCATCGCCTACCGGACGAGCCCCGGCGCGGAAGGGCTGCAATGGCTCTCGCCCGAACAGACCGACGGCAAGCGATATCCCTACATGTTCAGCCAGAACCAGGCGATCAACGCCCGCTCCATGGCGCCGTTGCAGGACACGCCCGCGGTGCGCCTCACCTATTCGGCGACCTTGCGCACGCCGCCGGAGCTTCTCGCCGTCATGAGCGCCGAACAGGACGAAGGCCCGCGCGACGGCGAATACTCTTTCGAGATGCCGCAGCCGATTCCCTCATACCTGATCGCCGTCGCGGTCGGCGATTTGCAATTCAAGGCGATCAACGACCGCATCGGCGTTTACACGGAGCAGGCGCTTCTCGACGCCGCAGTCGAGGAGTTCTCGGAAACCCCGCGCATGGAGGACGCCAACGCCGCGCTGTACGGCCCCTATCGCTGGGGCCGCTACGACATGCTGGTGCTGCCGGCCAGCTTTCCGTTCGGCGGCATGGAGAATCCGCGCCTCACCTTTCTCACGCCGACGCTGATCGCCGGCGACAAGAGCCTGACCAATACGGTCGCGCACGAGCTTGCCCATTCATGGTCCGGCAATCTCGTCACCAACGCCACCTGGCGCGACGCATGGCTGAACGAAGGCTTCACGACTTACGTCGAAAACCGGGTGATGGAAGCGCTGTACGGTACGGAGCGCGCGGCGATGGAGCAGGCGCTCGGTCTTGCCGACCTCAAAAACGCCGTCGACGAAGCCGACCACCCGGCGCTGACGCAGCTGAAGCTTCCAGAAGATCTTCAGCACCCGGATGACGCCTTTAGCAATGTCGCCTATGAAAAGGGCGCGTTCTTCCTGCGCTTTCTCGAACAGCGGTTCGGTCGTGAGGCGTTCGATGCGTTCCTGAAGGGCTATTTCGAGCATTTCGCGTTCAAGGCGATCGTTACGGAGGATTTCCTCGCCTATTTCGAAGAGCATCTGCATTCGGCTAACCCCGAAGCCGTGACGAAGGCGGAAATCGACGAATGGATCTATGGGCAGGGCCTGCCCTCGACCCTCGCCGCGCCCGTCTCCGACGCCTTCGACAAGGTCGCCGCCGAGCAGGCGCGCTGGCTCTCCGGCGAGACCGGCGCGGGCGATATTCCGACGGCGGAATGGTCAACCCATGAATGGCTGCACTTCATCAACACGCTGCCCGAGGCGGTCACGCTCGATCAGCTCGCCGCTCTCGACGCCGCGTTCGACTTCAGCGCGTCGCAGAACGCCGAGATCGCGTTCGCGTGGTACATGAAAGCCGTCGCCGCCGGCTATGAGCCGGCGATGCCGCAGCTTGAAAGCTTCCTGATGCGTGTCGGACGCGGCAAGTTCATCTACCGCCTCTATGGGGCCTTGAAGGAAAACGGCCGCACGGCGTTCGCCGAGCGCGTCTACGCCGCCGCGCGGCCCGGCTACCACCCGATCGCGCAACGGCGCATCGACGAAATCCTGAAGTAATCAGTGAAGCTGCGCGCCCGGCGCGCGCAGCTTTTCCGGATTGCGCACGGCGTAAACGGCGCGAATAAGACCGTCATCGACAGCGATGGAGAGAGTCTGGTCGAGTTCGCCTTCTATATAGAAGACGAGCGCCGGCTCGCCGTTGACGGTCGCTGGCTCGAACGACAGGGACTGGCCGCGCCGCCGCAACTTGTTCATCAGACCCGCGAAGAACCGCGCGACTTTTTCCGCGCCCAAGATCGGGTTGAGCGCCGCGCGCTTGACGCCGCCGCCGTCGGTCATGGCGACCGCGTCCGCCGCGAGCAGCGCTTTCAGCTTCGCCGCATCGCCGCTTTCCATCGCCGCGATAAAACCGTGCAGCAGGGCGCGATGCTGTTCCGGCGGCGGGCGCTTTTCCGGCCGGTTCGCCGCCACCGCCTTGCGCGCGCGCGCCGCGAGCTGGCGGCACGCGGCTTCGCTCTTGCCGAGCGCGTCGGCGACTTCCGAAAACGGCGTTTCGAACACGTCGTGCAGCAAAAATGCGGCGCGCTCCGCCGCCGAGAGACGCTGCAAGGTCAAAAGCAGCGCGAAGGAAAGATCGTCGGCGAGTTCGACGGCGCTGTGCGGCGATAGTTCTTCCGTATCGAACACCGGCTCGGGCAGCCACGGCCCGACATAGATCTCCCTCCTCGCGCGCGCCGACTTCAGCCGGTCGAGACAAAGCCGCGTCACGGTCGTGACGAAAAACGCTTCCTCGTTGCGCACGGTTTCAGGATCGACGCCTGAATAGCGCAGCCACGCATCCTGCAACACATCTTCGGCTTCCGACCGGCTTCCGAGCATGCGGTAGGCGAGCCCGAGAAGCCGGCCGCGATAGGGGCCGAGCGGATCGCCCGCGTTCGTCATGCGGCCTCTTTCATGCCGGCCTTGACGACGTCGACGGGCTTGCCGGCGACCGTAACGCGCTGGCACGTCTTGCCGTAGCCGAGGCCGACTTTCATCATCGGAAACAGGCGCACCGCCTGCATGGCGAGCGTCAGGTCGATGACGCCTTCGTCGCCCCACCTGGCGCGCACAGCCTCGCGGGCTTCGTCGAGCGCGAGGTCATGGCGCACGAGGGCGTCGGCGAACCGGAATGCGACAGCGACATCCTCGCTCATCGCGCTTTCATCGCGCGTCAGCAACGCTTCGATATCAGACGCGGCCACGCCCGCCTCCTCCGCCATTTTGACGCCGAGCTGAACGCACGGTCCGCAATCCTCCGCCAGCGCGCCGATCATTCTCGCAGCGTAGGAAGCCGGAACCGGCGCCGCGCCGCGATGGTTCGCCGCGTCGTTGAGCTTCCAGAATTTCTCGAACGCCGCCGGCGCGACCTCCAGCATATGTTCGAGATAAGATACGTCATATCCGTAATGCGCGCTGAATCCTTTCAGCGCTTCGGCGACTGAATTATTAGACATGAGATGCTCCTTTGCTTGGGGTTGAGGCCCAGACGGCCAGCGCCGCGGGCAGAATGACGAGGAAGGTTTCGAACCCGGCCGTATGCGAATGGCCGAGACCGGCGAGGTGAATGAGGGCGTGCAGCGCGAGGAACGCCGTCCCGGCCGCCGCGGCTGGCCAAAGCTCCGGCCGCCACGCGCGCGCGGCGAGACCGAGGGCGGCCGCAATGAAAGCCGCGCCGATATCGGCGACGAAATGCGGGTTGTAAGGCCCCGTCTCGACGACGCCGGGGACGCGCGCGTACCAGCCCGGCCCGTCGATCAACATCGACGCGCCGTTAAGCCCGTTGAAAAGCGCGAGCGCGCCCGCCAAAAACCGCTTGATCATGTTTTTCTCCTGTCTCGTCCATAAGACGAGACAGGGAGGCGGCGCGTGACAGGCGCGGCGGAATAATTATCCGTCTATGTCGCGGACCGCTCGAAGACGATCACATCGTCGCCCTGATACCTGGTTCGGACCGCCTCCCGGAAGCCGAGCTTCTCGGCGACGCGGATCGAACCGGCGTTCTTGATATCGATAATGCAGCACATGGTCGCGCCCGGAAATTTCTCGTCGGCCCAGCCAAGAGCGGCGCGCGCCGCCTCTGTCGCGTAGCCCTTCCCGTGGGCGTCCGCGACGAGCACCCAGGCGAATTCCGGCTTGCCGATCAGCGACGGTTCGATGTCGCGCTTGAACTCCGCGACCCCGACATCGCCGAGGAACTTGCCGCTCGCCTTCTCCTCGACGACCCAGCAGCCGTAACCCTTGAGCGCCCAGAACCCTACCTGCCGCGCAAAGCGGAACCACGCCTCCTGCTCGCTGAGCGCCTTGCCGCCAATGCCGCGCATCACGTCGATGTCGCCGAGCATGGCGCGGTAGGCGGGAAAATCCGCCATCGTCCGGCCGCGTAAAATCAGTCGTTCGGTTTCAAGAACCGGCGCTTCCATCTCACTACTCCGCTTTCTTGCGCGCGATATAAGCGTCGATGCGGTCGCTCAGCATGTCGAGCGGCAAGCCGCCTTCGGTGAGCACCGCATCATGGAACTCGCGGATGTCGAATTTCGGGCCGAGCGCTTTTTCGGCGCGCGCCCGCAGCTCCCAGAGTTTCAGCTCGCCCATCTTGTATGCGAGCGCCTGCCCAGGCCAGGCGATGTAGCGATCGACTTCGGTCTGCACGTTCTTCATCGACAGCGCGGTGTTGGCGGCGAGATAGTCGAGCGCCTGCTGGCGCGTCCAGCCTTTAGCATGCAGCCCGGTGTCGATGACGAGCCGGCAGGCGCGCCACAGTTCGTAAGAAAGGCGCCCCGCATGATCGTAGGGCGTCTGGTAGATACCCATCTCCACGCCGAGCTTTTCCGAATAAAGCCCCCAGCCTTCGCCGAAGGCGTGCGGATAGAACTGCTCGCGGAAGGCGGGCGCGCCCTCGATCTCATAGGCGAGCGCGCTTTGCAGGTGATGGCCGGGCACGGCTTCGTGCAGGGTCAGCGCCGGGATCTCAAACAGCGGGCGCTTGTCGAGCGATGACGTATTGACCCAGTACTGCCCGCCGCGAGTCCCGCCGGGAGGCGCGGAAACATAGCGCCCCGTCGTGTAGTTTTCCGCTATGGCTTCGGGCACGGGTTCGACGGAGTAAGGCTGGCGCGGCAGCTTGCCGAAATAGGCCGGAAGCCGCCCGTCGATGTCTTTCGAGATCCACGCGGCGTATTCAAGAAGCTGCTGTGCGGTCTTCGGATAGAACTGCTCGTCCGTGCGCAGAAACTCGATGAACTCGGCGAACGAGCCCTTGAAGCCCGCCTCCTTCATAACCTTGTCCATTTCGGCGCGGATGCGCGCGACTTCCTTGAGGCCGAGCGCATGGATCGCCTCCGGCGTCGCGTCGTCGAGCGTCGTGAAGTAACGCACGAGCGCGGCGTAATAGTCGGCGCCGTCAGGCCATGCGTCGGCGCCGACCGTGTCGCGCGCAGCCGGCAGGTATTCGTCCCGCATGAAGGCGAGCACGCGGCCATAGGCGGGAATCACTTCGCCGGAAAGAACCGCGGCGCCCTTCTTCTTCAGCGCCGCCTGTTCTTTCGCGCCGATCGTCGCGGGAAAACTTTCGAATGGTCCATACAGCGGATGATCCTCGGCGCGCGCGGTCGCCTGCGCCTCGAACGACGGCATGATCAGCGGCAGGATTTCCTTCGGCTGGGTGAACCCGTCCTCGATCCCCTGCCGCATGTTTTCGACGTTCTGGTCGAGATAGGCGGGCAGCGCGGCGAGGCGCGCAAGGTAGTCCTCATAATCCTTCTTTGTACGGAACGGCGTCGCGCCGACGACGTAGCCCACATCGGAGTGAAACCCCGTGTCAGCGAGAAACGGAATGCGCCAGCTCTTATAGGCGCCGACCGCAATATCGTGCTTCAGAATGAACCCTAGCAGGTCGGCGCTGAGCTTCTCGCTCTCCGAAACGCCTGAAAGGTCGATGGCCTCGAGACGCGCCTTCATCGCTTCCGCCGCCGCGTGCCGGCGCGCGTAATCTTCCGGCGCGACCGAAGGAACTTGCCTGTTGTAGTCCATCACCCCCGACGAGGTCGCCGCAAACGGATCCTCGCGCATTTCGTTCGCCCAGTACTCGTCGAACAGCGCCTTGAGATCGTCAGCCGGCGCGGCGAAGGCGGCGAATGGCATAGCCCACAGGAAAGCGGCGATAGCGAGAATAGCGCGCATGGCGGGAAGGTCCCCTCTTCTTTCAACCCTGGTTTTTGACATTGCCGGGCTTTCATACCCCGCTCCGCGAAGCGTGAACACCTGTGTCTTGAGTTTCGCCCCGCGCCGCGCCCTTATCGGCGCGCAACGCTCAAGAGGGTTTATCATGGGCTCAAGACGCAAGCTCGTTCTCGCCGCAATCGCCGCGACGGCCGCCGCCGCAGCGGCGCCCGCCTTCGCCGCCGACAACGAAGTCTATACGGGCCGCTTTTCCAGCCTCGCCGTCGGCGGCTACGACCCTGTCGCCTATTTCGAACAGAGCGGGCCTGTCAAAGGCCAGTCGCAATACGCCTACGAGTACAAGGGCGCGACCTGGCGGTTTTCCTCCGCCGAAAATCTCGCCGCGTTCACGGCCGATCCTGACGCCTACGCGCCGCAATATGGCGGCTACTGCGCCTGGGCCGTAAGCCAGGGCTACACGGCGCCCGGCAATCCGAAAAACTGGTCGGTGGTCGAGGGCAAGCTGTACCTGAATTATAATGACAAGGTTCAACGCGACTGGGAAAAAGACATTCCCGGTTTCATCGCGAAAGCCGAAGATAATTGGCCGGGCGTTCTTGAATAAACGACCGCCGGTTCCCAGCATTTAGTTTCTGATCGCCGTATCGGGTCTGGAAGGTTTGGGGAAGCTCTATGCATGCGCGCCTCTTCGCCGCGGCGCTTGTTGCGGCGACGCCCGCAACCGCCGCGGCGGAAATCCTGAGCGAACTGCGGGTCGGCGTCGCCGCCCACGCGATCGACATAAACGGCGGCGAACCAACGGCGGAAGAAGGCGCAGACATCAGCCTCGAAACCGTTTTCGCATCGCCGAAATTCTTTCTATACATTCTCTCGCCGCGCCCCTATGCGGGCGCGTCATTCAACACGTCCGGCGGTACCGACTTCTGGAGCGCCGGCCTGATCTGGGAGCAGAGCTTCCTCAACGACCGATTCTTTGTTGAAGGCGATTTCGGCCTCGCCTGGCACAATGGCGAGATCGACCTGCCGCCGGAGAGCGACCCGGATTATGACGACATTCTCGAGAACAACATCCTGTTCGGTTCGCGCACCTTGTTCCACGCCGGCGCCGGCGTCGGCGTCAAGCTGACGCCGCACTGGCGCGTGCAGGCGTTCTACGAACATCTTTCCAACGGCCGCATCTTCGGCGACACCGACCGCAACCAGGGCCTCGACAATTTCGGCGTCCGCATCGGTTATCGCTTCGGCGGCGAGTGATGCTGATTGCGCCGCTCTAACGCGCCGCGCTCCAGGCTGACGGATTTGTGAAGAGCGCCCGTAAACTCCGGTCTGGCGCGATCTTGCGCAGCACGACACCCTCTCGTCCAATGACTGTTCAGGAAGAAACAACCTTCGTAACGAGCGAGCCCCGCGCCGAGGCGCTCAAGGGCGCGCGCGATATAGCGCCGCTGGCGCTCGGCGTTTCGGTCTACGGCCTCGCCTTCGGCCTCCTCGCCGCGCAAGCGGGCATGAACAGTCTCGAAGTCGGCCTGATGAGTTCGCTGGTTTTCGCCGGCTCGTCGCAGATCATCGCGGTCGAGCGGCTGATGGCCGGCGCGGGCGCCGTCGCCGCGATCGTCGCCGGACTCGCGCTCAATCTGCGTCTCGTGCTGGTGACGGCGTCGATCCGCGACATCTATGCGAACCGGCCCCTGTGGCAGACCGTGCTCGGCGCGCATCTGACGACCGACGAGAACTGGGCCTTGATGCTCGCCCGCCGCGCGCGCGAGGGCGAAGGCGGCTACTGGTATCTTCTCGGCGCCGGCCTCGTGCTGATGGCCGTGTGGTGCGGCTCGACCGTGCTCGGCGTCGTCTTCGCCGCCGCCATTCCCGAACCGCGCGCGCTCGGCATGGACTTCGCCTTCACCGCCGCCTTCATCGCTATCTCGCGCGCCTTGTGGCGCGGCAGGGCGGATCTCGGCCCGTGGCTCACGGCGGCGGCTCTGGTCATCGGCGGCGTCGCGTCGGGGCTTGTCGACAGCTCCTGGGCGATCATTCTCGGCGGGCTCGGCGGCGCGTTGTATGCGGGGCTCGCGCGACCGAACGGAAATCAGTGATGTCCGAAACCCATCTCGTCATCGCCGCGCTGATCGTCGGCACGCTGACGGTGCGCCTCGCCGGCGCCGCGCTCGGCCAGAAACTGCCGAGCCGTGGCGGCTGGGCGCGCGCCCTCAACGCCCTCCCCGGCTGCCTGATCCTGTCGCTGGTCATCGTCATGCTGACGAATGGCGGACCGAAGGAATGGCTCGCCGCCGCGCTGGCGCTCGCGACCGCGGTCATCACGAAAAGCCTGCCCGCTACAATGGCCGTCGGCGTCGTCGCCATCGCGCTTCTGCGCAATTTCGCCTGATCGCCGCTTGCGACGTTTTTATTAAACTTGTCTCGGCGCGATTTCTCGCCTGGGCGATCCCGGCGTATACTGCGCCGTCGCCGCACGCGGGGAACATTCTCGTTCTCTCCGGCGGCGGTCAGTATGGCGCTTATGGCGCGGGCCCTCATCGAGATCTTCATCGTCGATGCGCGCGCCGTGCGGAAATTCGCCCTCGTCATCGCCCTTCATGCGGTGTTTGATCGCCGCCGGGCGCGCGGACGGCGCGAAGCCGGGGCTTTTTGAGGCGTTGCAGTAGAAGGTTGCTGCGTTGCGCCCAGCTTCACTCAGACAGTTTGCCGCAAGCGGATCGTTCTGATTATTCGCTCGCCATCATGCCGATGCCCAACATCAATTGCGCCGTCCCGATATCCCATTTTTGCGGCGAAGCACCGGATTTTACCTCGACGCACGGAGTTATTGTCCGGAACGAACAGGCGAATTTCCGCCTGTCCCGCTGCATTCGTCAGCTCTATCTGCCACGCCTGTTCGCAAAGGCACCGTACGCGCGCATTGGGAACCCCGGCGAGTGTCGTGGAATCGATGACGGTGACGTGAATGGAAACGGCTGCCGGCGGACCCGGTCGGCCCGGCAGCTTTTCATCGTTTCCCGACGCCGCACCAATCAGAGCGGCGCAAGCGACAGATGAAAGCATTGCTCTGATTGTTTTCGTTTTCACAGATCACCTCAATGCTAGCAGTCCGTAAAAACGCTGTTTAGCGTGCCGCAGCCGCCGCCGCGATCGTCACGGTGCGGCTTCTTGCCTCTGCGGCTCGCATTGATCGCAGCGATCTCGACATCCGCGGAGATGTTTCGGATATCGACAGTCATATCGGCGAAACGCTGCTGGGCCTCCGCCCACCGCTCTTCCGTGCGTTGGCACGACCATTCGTCGTGTTTGTTGCGTTCGAGGCAGCGCATGTAGGCGCCGCAATTTTGCGTGGCGAACCTATACGAGGCCTCAAGCTCAGCTTCGTACCGGTACAGCTTATCCTGAAGAATCGTGTAGGTGTCTTCCTCATAGCCGCCGGTCTTATTTTGATACGCGGCGATGGAGCGCTTCGACTTATTCAT
>JAVJPA010000366.1:0-2740 GCA_040216495.1 Amphiplicatus sp.
CGCTCTTCCGATCTGCGTGGCGTCAGGAAAGCGCGTCGTCAACAAGCGGCCGCATCGCTACATGACGGACTTCTCAACCTTGAGATCGATCGTCGCCTCGGCGCTGTTGTCGCTTTCGTCGCACTCGTCGACTTCGCCGTCCACATCGACGGCGGCGCGGAACACGATCTGTCCGGAGATTTCGCCTGCCGGCCCGGCGAGCGCGCCGAGCTTGCTCACCATGATCGTCGCCATATTGTCTTCAGCCTCGCCCGCCGCCAGCCAGTAGATGTCCATCGTGCCATCGGCCTGCTCGACGGATTGTCCGCCTGATGACTGAATGTCCGCCGCGTACTTCAGCCTCGACCGGTCGGCGTCGGCGCCGCCTCCATTCCGCACTGAAATATTGAAGTCGACCATCAGGACGTCGTCCTTGACCGAGTCCGGCTGCGCGCCGGCCATGTAATCGACGCGCGCCATCGTGATGGCGATGCTCGTCAGATTGGGTTTGTCCTGACACTGAGCGGCGGCGCCCTCCGGCTGCGCCGCTGACAAGCCGGTTTCGAATAGCGCCGCCGATACGCAACAGGCTACGGCTATCGATTTGCATGGAAATCGCATGAAGCCTCCCTGAGTCGCGCGACACTACGCTTCGCGTCCGGCCAAGTCACGCCGCGCTGCGGCGTCCGCTTGCCGCCTTCGGGGCCGCACCGCATAGTCCGGCCATGCCAGCCCTCGATTTCGACCAGACCCGCCTGCCCTCGTCGCACCTGACGGAAAGCCATGAAGCCTGGCGCAAGACCGTGCGCGCCTTCGTCGACAGGGAAATCGCGGCGCGCGTCAACGAGTGGGACGAAGCGGGCGGCTTCCCGCGCGAGCTGCACAAAAAAGCCGCCAGCGTCGGCCTGATCGGTCTCGGCTACCCGGAAGAATATGGCGGCGTCAGCGAGGGAACGGACCTTTTTCACTCGCTGATCGCCTCTGAAGAACTGGCCCGCGCCGGTTCGGGCGGGCTTGTCGCGGGACTGATGACCCACGGCATCGGCCTGCCGCCGATCATGGCGCTCGGATCGGACGAGATGAAAGCGCGCATCGCGCCGCCGGTGCTGGCGGGTGAAAAACTGATCGCGCTCTGCGTGACGGAGCCTTCCGGCGGGTCGGATGTGGCGAACATCAAAACGCGCGCCGTCCGTCGCGGCCGTCATTACGTCGTGAACGGAGAAAAGACCTATATCACAACGGGGATGCGCGCCGATTATCTGACTGTCGCGGTCAGGACGGGCGGAGACGGCGCGGGCGGCCTTTCTTTCCTGCTGATCGACGCGGACAGCAAGGGCGTCACGCGCACGAAGCTCGACAAGATGGGCTGGTGGATGTCCGACACCGCGTCGATCCATTTCGATGAGGTCGAGGTTCCCGGCGAAAACCTGATCGGCGTCGAAAATCAGGGTTTCGCCGGCATTGTGACGAATTTCAACATGGAGCGGCTCTCCATGGCTGCGCAGGCGATCGCGTTTGCGCGCGTCTGCATCGAGGACGCCGCTAACTGGGCGCAGGGGCGCGAGACGTTCGGCAAGCCGCTCTCAAGGCATCAGGCGATCCGGCACAAGTTCGCCGAGATGGTCCGCCATGTCCACGCTTCGTCGGCGCTGCTCGACAATTGCGCCTGGCGTGTGATGAACGGCGCCTCGCCGGTCGCCGAACTATCCCTCCTCAAAGTGCAGGCGACGCGCACGATGGAGTTCTGCGCCCGCGAGGCGATGCAGATCCTCGGCGGCGCCGGTTTCATCCGTGGGCAGCGGATCGAGCGGATTTACCGCGAAGTGCGCGTCATGGCCATCGGCGGCGGATCGGAGGAGATCATGCTCGATCTGGCGGCGCGACAGATGGGCGTATGAGCGCCGCGCCGCGTCGGTTTTAGCAACCGATCTTGCTAGCTTTCGCTACTTAGATAACGGAGGGGACATGCGCGTTTTGAACGGACTGAAACAGACAATCCTTATTTCAGCGGGCCTCATGTCGTTCGTCAGCGTCGCGTCCTCCGCGCAGACCGGCCGAGACGACGACGCGGAGACAATCAAAAAGCTCAATCGCGAAATCACCGAGGCGCTCCTGCTGCATAATGACCCTGATCCGCTCGATCGGCTTGCGCTCGATCAATACCTTGTCGTTGCGCCGGGCGGACGCATCGAGACCAAGGAACAAGCCGTCTCCGGCGCCGACAGCCTCGACGTCGCCGGGATGGAAATTTCAAACGAGCAGGTGATTTTTCAGGATGACGCCGCCGTGATCGTCGGCAAGCTTGATATTGACGGAACGATGCAGCCGATGGGCAAGCTGCCGCCGATGAAGTTCATGGCGACATTTGTCAAAACCGACGGCGAATGGCGCGCATTGTCCCGATCAATGACGCCCTGCGCGCCGGTCGCCGTTGAACGCGGCGTCTGCTGAACAGATGTCACATTTTCCGTAACGCCGTCTTCAAAATCTTTCCCGAAGGGTTTCGCGGCAGGGCATCGAGAAAATCCACCTTCTTCGGCAGCTTGAACGACGCGATCTTCGGTTTCAGGAATACGATGACTTCCTCCGCGGAAACGTCCTTGCCCGGACGTTTGACGATGAAGGCGCGCGGCAGTTCGCCCCATTTCGGATCCGGCAGGCCGACGATGGCGGACTCGAGAATGGCGGGATGCCCCGCGAGCACGTTCTCGATCTCGGCCGGATAGATGTTCTCCCCGCCGGAGATGATCATGTCCTTCAC